>CAKUYZ010000069.1 GCA_934717675.1 uncultured Bacteroidales bacterium | reverse complement strand
TCCTACATTGGCAATCACAATACAGCAGGGTCGCATTGGCCATAAACCCACTTTTTGACATACAATTGGGGTTTGACCAAAATGAGACGGAGAACAAGGCCACGTGGGTGAACTCCCGTGGCCTGTACCTAGATGGGCATCTAGGCCGGAAGTTTTGGTTTTACTGTGATTTCAGTGAAAACCAAATGGTTACTCCACGCTACTACGACAACTTGTCCGACTCGCTGAAAGTTGTGCCAGGATTGTCAAACTTCAAGAAGGAAGACAAAAAAACTTTCGATTTCGAGCAAGCCACAGGCTACATTTGCTTCAAAGTTGGCCCTTGGATTGACTTTCTTGTCGGGAAGACAAAGACTTTCATTGGAGACGGATACCGTTCCCTACTGCTCAGCGATGCCGCCGTAGCCGTCCCGACGTTCAGGATGAACATAAGGATTCTGAAAGCAAAGTATTCTATGATGGCCACGCAACTCAAGGAGCGTAATGCCAGGGTCTCGAACAACGGTTTCAGGTCAAAATACAGTTTTAGCCACTACTTGGAGTGGAACATGGGTCGGCGCGTCACACTTGGCGCGTTTGAAAATGTAACCCAGGCCTCATGGAGGCTCACGGGAGAGTCCAGGGGAGTGGATTGGGAGTATCTCAACCCGTTCATTATCTTTCGCCCTGGGGAATTTAACGCAGGCTCACCGGACAAAATGATTGTCGGCATGACAGCCAAAGTGGTGTGTACAGACCACTTGACCGTCTATGGGCAAATAATGTTTAATGAATTCAGGCTCAAAGAATTATTGTCACGCCGTGGATATTGGTCAAACAAGTACGCATTTCAAATAGGATTGAAGGCGTTCGACTTGTTCCGTGTTGACGGACTGGACTTTCAGGCGGAATATAACCAAGCGCGCCCTTTCTGCTATTCGCAATATGACGCCATGGGGTGCTACACCCACCTAAACCAAAGCATGGCTCACCCGCTTGGCGCAAACTTCAAGGAGGGAGTCTTCATAATCAATTATAACAAAGGCCGAGCCGCGGCGCGCCTGCAAATGAACTTGGCGAGCTACGGTGACGACTTCCCAAACGACACTGTCAACTACGGACACAACCCCGTCCTTGCGTCGAACAATCGCAACGCCCAATATGGAGTCCATACGCTGCAAGGGCTAAAGACTGATGTCAGATATTTCGACGCGTCAGCTTCTTTCCTCATAAACCCTAAAAGCATGATGAACATTGCAATGGGATTCAGGGCGCGCACCAGGCGCAGCAGCTTGACGGACGAATCGTCACGGCACATATATATGGCCCTGCGTTGGAGCATAAAAAGCCACTATTACGACTACTGAGCCACCTCAACCCCGACAAACACCATCCCTCTCTGCGCCTCATTGACATGAACTCCGATCAATATGCGGAATGCTTGGCGTTTTGATGGAGGTTGTCATGTCAGTAACTTTTGTGATGCCATTATGCATGACTTGCCGAATGCCAATTTCATCAAGTCTACAGGGGCTAGGCTGAGTTTGATCGAATGAAACCACCATAGCTTTTCGCTGATACTTAAAACTTTATAATTATGAGAGTTGCAGGTTATGCTAGACAGATCGGCGCAGAACGAATCAGGCTCATTGACAACGTCACAAGCAACGGCTATCACATGATCGGTTTCTTTATTGATGAAAATGAGGTTGAGTTGTTGGATGTTATGTTCATCTCCAAGCAGAAGTGGGCTGAGCTGGAAAAACTAAGCGAGAAGGATCTCATCTCGGAGCTGCTGAAGGCGAAGGTCATGGATACTGGCCATTTTGGCGATTAAAGGTCTGTAAAGCATCGGTCTTCCGAGAATTTCAAGAAGCAATCGTAATGTCTTGCAATCATTAGTTCTTAAAGGCTAAAATCGTAGGCAACCTCATAATGAATGGCATATGGAAATTCGGCATCAGGCTTTAACGAACTCTCGGCTTTTATGCTGACATCACAAAGACGGCATTCTCGCGTCATACGAGAACGCCGTTTTTTTGTAAGTTTGCACCGAAGGCGCGTACTTTATGTCGTTAGTATGTTATCTGCGATACACATTTGCTCATAACAAGATGTGTTACAATCACATCCTACGGCACAACGCTTTTTAACTGCAAAAAACGTAAGACGGAACAGAAAATGGAGACTGAACTTATAAAGGACATTTTACGCCGCGAGGCGGAGGCCATAGAAAACATCCCTGTGACCGACGGCTTCGAGCGGGCGGTGGACATAATCTACGAGCACGTCCACAAACGCAACGGCAAGATCATCATGAGCGGGATGGGCAAGGCTGGGCAAATAGCAGTCAATATGTCCACCACATTCTGCTCCACCGGCTCCCCATCCGTCTTTTTGCACCCTGCGGAGGCGCAGCACGGTGACTTGGGTGTGATTCAGCCCAACGACGTCCTCATCCTCATATCAAACTCCGGCAAGACAAGGGAGATTGTCGAAATTGTCGCGCTCGCCAAGGGCCTGTATGAGCAGCTGCCCATAATAGTCATCACTGGGAACCCTGAAAGCCAGCTTGCAGAAGTCGCTGACGTTGTGCTCTCAACAGGCAATCCCAAAGAGGTCTGCATCCTTGGGCTGACCCCAACGACATCAACAACCGTGATGACCGTAATTGGCGACATCCTTGTCGTCACGCTTATGAAAAAAATTGGGTTCACCAGCCAAGACTACGCAAAACGCCACCACGGCGGCTACTTGGGCAACAAGTCGCGCCAGCAAGCACAAGACGAAGTCTCGGCAAAACACTAGACAGCAATGTTAGACCAGTCGTTAGCAATGCTCCAAAACGGCTCGGATGTCCGCGGCGTAGCCACCGATGGCATAATCGGTGAAAACGTCACGCTGACATCCGAGAAGGTAGCCCGTCTGGGCGTAGGCTTTGTTTTGTGGCTCAGGCACAAAATCAAACCTACACCGGCAAAACCGCGGCTGCGCATAGCCATAGGCATGGATGCGCGGCTCACGGGGCCCGAATTTGCGGAAGCCCTCCAAAAATGCATCTCGCAAGTGGGGGCGGACGTGCTCAGTTGCGGCCTTGCCACGACGCCGGCGATGCTGTTCAGTACCCTGATGGAAGACTCTCCCGCTGATGGGGCGATAATGCTCACAGGTAGTCATCTGAGTTTCAACAAGAACGGGATGAAATTCTTCACAGAGGGAGAAGAGGTTGACAAATTTCAGCTCTCGGAGATAATATCAACCGCCTCTGATGAGAAGCCACAGCCGTGTGAACGAGGAGAAGTGCACATATTCAACCTTTTGGCTCTTTACAGCAATAGTCTGAGACAAAAGATATGCGCAGACCTTAAAGAAATAGCGGCCGACCCGCAACGCCCCCTCACAGGGCTTCGCATTGTGGTGGACGCTGGTAATGGCGCCGGCGGCTTCTTTGCCAACCGCGTGCTGAGGCCGCTAGGCGCTGACACCACAGGCAGCCAATTCCTCACACCAGACGGCCGTTTCCCCAATCACACGCCAAATCCTGAGGACTATGAGGCCATGCGCTCAATATCCACGGCCGTTCTATTGGCCGGCGCCGACATGGGCATAATCTTCGATGCCGACGTAGACCGCGTGGCCATTGTTGATGACGAGGGGAGGGCCATAAACCGAAACGAGTTCGTGGCCATGGCCGCCGCCATAACCTTGGAGGAACACCCTGGCACGAGCATCGTGACGGACTCAATAACCAGCACCGGGCTCACCCGCTTCGTTCAAGACGTCCTTGGCGGGCATCAATGCCGCTTCCAACGCGGCTACCGCAACGTGATAGGCGAAGCCATTCGCAAAAATGAGGCCGGTAACCCTACATGGCTAGCCGTGGAGACTAGCGGCCATGCGGCATTTAAGGAAAACCATTTCTGCGATGACGGGGCATACTTCGCCACAAAAGTCGTCATCAAGCTCGCCATGCTGAAACACAATGGGAAAAAGCTCTTCTCGCTCATTGACCGACTGCCAGTCCCCACGGAGAGCAAAGAGTTTCGCCTCACGATATTGGATGACGACTTCATGCGCGCAGCGTCGCAGACTCTTGACGGGCTAAGACAATTTGCCGCCCAAATTTCAGATTGGGAAGAGGTCAATCAGAACCATGAAGGACTGCGCGTCATTTGCAGCGGACCCAAAGAGCAGGGGTGGTTCCTTTTCCGCTTGTCTTTGCACAGTCCGGTCATGCCACTCAATGTGGAGTCCGACGTTGTTGGCGGCTCACGAGCCATAATAGACAAGCTGAAAATGTTTTTCAGAAATGTCAAAAGCATAGACTCCACGTCACTCTACAACTAACAGGATCAAAATGCGAATAGATATTCTCACCCTTTTCCCAGGAATGTTCGAAGGCCCGTTGTCTGAATCCATTATCAAACGCGCCCAAGACGCCGGGACGGTGGAAATTCACACCCACGACATCCGAAACTTCTCGACCGACAAACACAAACGCGTTGACGACTACCAGTTTGGCGGAGGGGCCGGTATGGTGATGGCAATACAGCCCATAGCCGATGCCATAGACTCGCTGAGAGCAGAAAGGGCCTATGACCACATCATATACATGACCCCGGACGGCCAAACGCTCAACCAAAAAATGGCCAACACCTTATCCCTCAGCGGCAACATCATAATCCTCTGTGGCCATTATAAGGGCATAGACCAACGGATTCGGGATCATTACATAACAGATGAGATATCAATTGGCGACTACGTCTTGACAGGAGGCGAGTTGGCCGCCTGCGTTGTCGTGGATGCGGTGGTGCGCCTCATCCCTGGCTCCATATCAGATGAGGAGTCTGCCCTGACGGACACGTTCCAAGACGGCCTCCTCTCCGCGCCAATATACACAAGGCCGGCGGAGTATAACGGATGGAAAGTGCCAGACATACTCCTCAGCGGGCATGAGGCGAACATTGAGAAATGGCGAGAAGAGCAGGCCTTGGAGCGCACCCGCGCCCTGCGCCCCGACCTGTACGCGAAACTGATTCCTGACAAAGCGCAAAATGAGAAGTAATATGAAAGACTTGACGCCCAAGGAAGAAGGGCTCAACCTGCTCAACTTCATCAACACGAGCCACTCTTCTTTCCATGCCGTAGCAAACATGGCCAAGATGCTGCAAGCTGCCGGATTTAAAGAATTGCGCTTGCAAGACAAATGGGACATTTGCGACGGTGGGCTATATATGGTGCGCTACAACGGCTCTGCCCTTGTGGCATTTTGCGCGCACAAAGGCGTTGAGCATGATGGCTTCCGGATGATAGCCTCGCACTCAGACTCCCCAACATTCAGAATAAAGCCCAACGGGACAAACTTTATATGCGGCGCAATGTCGAGGCTCAGCACCGAGACTTACGGAGGCGCCATATTATATTCCTGGACTGACCGACCCCTCTCTTTCGCAGGGCGCGTGGCTCTGCGTTCCGCAAACTCACTTCAACCGGACATCCGGCTCATAGACTTCGAGAAGCCGCTTGGCGTCATCCCGAGCGTGGCCATACACTTCAACAGAGGAGTCAATGAGGGTGCGGTGTTCAACAAGCAGACAGATATGCAGGTCTTGGCGCAAGCGGGTCCTCTTGTCGGGATGGAGAGTTCAAACATTTGCGAGGAACTGAGCAAAAAACTGGGCATTGACGGGCGAGATATTTTAGATTTCGACCTCTATGCCTACGACACGACGCCAGGCTGCCTAGCCGGCTTCGACGACTCCTTAATTGTAAGTCCCAAACAAGACAACTTGACAATGGCCTACGAGTCCATCAAGGCTTTTACCGACACTCTAGACGCCAACACATCGCGAATCATCATTGTGTTAGACAATGAGGAGGTGGGCAGCGGGACAAAGCAAGGAGCAGGCTCACCAATTGTCCGTGACATTGTTTCAAGAATCTGCGAAAAGCTCGACCTTGGAGCGGAAGGGTTTCAGCGCGCCGTCTATAACTCATTCTTGCTCTCGGCCGACATGGCTCACGCTGTGCACCCCAACCACTCTGAACTGTCCGACCCGCTTAACCGCCCTGTTTTGAACGGAGGCCCGGTGATAAAGTATAATGCGAATCAGAAATACATGACTGATGCAGACGGGGCCGCAGTCTTTCGCATGATTTGCGACAAGGCGGGAGTCCCATGCCAGACATTCGTTAATCGTAGCGACATGGCGGGAGGCTCCACACTGGGCAATATCATGACAAGCCAGCTGCCGCTGCGAGGCGTAGACGTGGGCAACCCTCTGTTGGCCATGCACTCTAGCAGGGAGACTGGCGGCGCGTCAGATGCGCTCTACCTGCGCAAAGCATTGCGAACCTTCCTGATGGCCTAACGGCCTTTTCTGTGCGCATAGGCGGCTAATTCTTTGTTTTTTGTCCTATATGCACTAATTTTAGCCCAATAATTTGCAGACAAGCAACAACGCAATCCAGAACAACCATAAAATATGGAGAATAGAAAAGTAGCCCTCATCACGGGTGTCACAGGTCAAGACGGGTCTTATTTGGCAGAGCTCCTGCTGGAAAAGGGATATGAGGTTCACGGCACAATCCGCCGCTCCTCTGTAGATTTCCGAGAGCGCATCGCGCATATCGAGGGACGCCCCAATTTCCACCTCCACTATGCCGACCTTGGCGACTCCATGAGCATTCTCCAAGTAATGAGCAAGGTGCGTCCGACGGAGGTCTACAACTTGGCGGCGCAGAGCCATGTGCAGGTAAGCTTCGACTCGCCAGAGTTCACTTGCGATGTAGACGCTACCGGCGTGTTGCGCGTCCTTGAGGCCATCAGGTTATGTGGTCTGACAGACACGTGCCGAATGTATCAGGCATCGACATCTGAGCTATATGGCAAAGTCGAGGAAGTGCCGCAAAACGAAAACACGCCATTCCATCCCTACTCTCCATACGCCGTGGCAAAACAATACGGATTCTGGATTGTGAAAGAGTATCGCGAGGCGTACAATATGTTCTGCTGCTCCGGCATCCTCTTCAACCATGAGAGCGAGAGGCGCGGCGAGACTTTTGTCACCCGCAAGATAACCCTCGCCGCCGCGCGCATCAAGCAAGGTAAACAAGACAAGCTATACCTCGGAAACCTCAGCTCGCTCCGCGACTGGGGCTACGCCAAAGATTACGTGGAGTGCATGTGGCTGATATTGCAGCATGAGAAGCCGGAAGACTTCGTCATTGCCACGGGCGTGCAACACAGCGTGCGCGAGTTCTGCTACTACGCGTTCAAGCATGTGGGCATAGAGCTTGAGTTCGTTGGCGAGGGCGCAGATGAAAAAGGCATTGACAAGGCCACGGGGCGTGTGCTGATTGAAGTCTCACCCGACTTCTTCCGCCCCACCGACGTTGTCAACCTGTGGGGCGACCCGACCAAGGCCAAAGCCGAACTAGGTTGGGACCCAAATAAGACATCCTTTGAGCAGCTTGTCAAGATAATGGTAGACAGCGACATGGCCAAAGTGGCTGCCGAAGACGCGGGGCAAAGGGTTCGCACCAATCTTGCCGAGTATTTGGAGAAAGGCATTGTAAAATAATCTCTTTAGAGAAGTAATCATAAGGCAATGGCGCGGCGTGGTGAGCGTCGGGTCATTGCCTTAAAAAGAACAAGACAAAGTGCTATCTAAAGACTCTAAAATATACGTAGCCGGCCACAAGGGCCTCGTAGGTTCCGCCATTTGGAACAATCTGAAGAGCCGCGGCTACAACAACCTGGTAGGACGCTCTCACAAAGAGCTGGACTTGACCGACCAGTATGCCGTCCAGAAATTTTTTGACGAGGAGAAGCCCGACGCGGTGGTGCTGGCCGCAGCCTTCGTCGGAGGAATTATGGCAAACTCCCTGTACCGCGCAGACTTCATTATGCAAAATATGAGGATGCAATGCAACGTCATTGGGAATGCCTATAGCCACGGTGTCAAGAAGCTGCTTTTCCTTGGAAGCACGTGCATATACCCCAAAAACGCTCCGCAACCAATGAAAGAGGACGCGTTGCTCACGTCGCCCCTCGAATACACCAATGAGGAATACGCCATAGCGAAGATTGCGGGCCTCAAGATGTGCGAGAGCTACAACCTCCAATACGGCACAAACTACATTGCCGTGATGCCCACGAACCTCTACGGGCCTAATGACAACTTCCACTTGGAGAACAGCCACGTCATGCCTGCCATGATGCGCAAGATATACCTCGCCAAGCTCATCCACGACAACGATTGGCACGCCGTTCGTACGGACCTGGACAAACGCCCTATAAACCCCAACGACAAGCTCAGGGCTATAATTGGCGATGGCAACGTGGATGGCTCAAATTCCAATGAGAGAATCTTGAAAGCCTTGGAGTTCTATGGCATATTCAACAACAAGGTCGTCCTGTGGGGTACGGGAGCGCCGCTGCGCGAATTCTTGTGGAGCGAGGATATGGCCGATGCCAGCGTGCACGTTTTGCTCAACGTAGATTTCAAGGATATCATTGGGATTGAAAAGTACAGTTCCGTCTTCTATGGAGCCAAAGCCAATGGAGCGGTAGATCGCAACAACAGCGAAGGGCGCGGTGGCGCCATACCGTCATTGGGCGAGATTCGCAACTGCCACATCAACGTGGGCACGGGTAAGGAGCTGACCATCAAGGCTCTGTCTGAACTCGTGGAGAAGGCGGTAGGATTCGAAGGCATCGTTGAGTTCGACTCGTCAAAGCCCGATGGAACAATGCGCAAGCTCATTGACGTCAGCAAATTACACTCTTTGGGCTGGACTCACAAGGTCGAAATTGAAGACGGCGTGCAAAAACTCTTCGAGTGGTATCGGGCAAGCCTTAACTAAGAAACGTAAAAACAATGAGTAACAACATCGAAGGCCTCAAAGTGGCCGTAGCCGGCACTGGCTACGTGGGACTC
>CAKUYZ010000068.1 GCA_934717675.1 uncultured Bacteroidales bacterium | reverse complement strand
TACGAAGCCGAAGCAGCAGATTTACAGTCTGTCCCATTTGACCACTCTGGAAACCTCCCATTGCCAAAGTTCCACAGCCACCGAGCCGTTTCCCTTTTGCGAGTGCAAATTTCGCTCTTTTTTCGCTCCCATACAATAGCGAGCCACATTTTTTGCGCATCTATGTATATGCGCCAATCGCAAAACATTCCAAACGCAAAATGCGCCTGCACGGCAAACAACCGCGCAGGCGCATTGATGGGAACCTATGATTGCCCGCCCGCTATTGGCCCAGGCAAGCGTCCAAATCGTCCGATATCTTCTTCTTGTCCAAATTCTGACCTATGATGCAAAGCTTGATCATACGGTCGCCATACAAGTCGTCCCAATCAGCCTCAATGTTCGGGTTCTCTTGGAGCAGCTTCTCCATCTCCTTCTTCGGGGCTGAGGCAATCCACTTGCCCGTGGCTTGGAGCTGCACCTGCTGACCTGAGGTCTCGAAGAGAAGCGCCATGTCACGGTCGTCATCGAACCAGATTATGCCCTTGCAACGGATTATGTTGCGCGGCCACTTGCGGATGAAGAAGTCCAGCTTGTTTCTGTCAAAAGGCGCGCGTCTGTAATAAATCATCGTGCCTATGCCATATTCATCGGTATCCTCACCCTCGTGACGATGCTCGTGGTGATGCTCGTGCACTTCGTGCTCATGTCCGTCGTGCTCGTCATCGTCATCACCATCGTCATTATGCTCGTCCTCCTCCAAGGCCTTGCACCACCCGGCACTGGAGTATACGGTGGCAAAGTCGAAGCTGTCTGTGGCCAAGATGTCGGCAACATCCACCTTGCCGTGGTCCGTCTCTATAATTTTGACGTTGGGGTGGATGGCGTTGATGACGGCGCGCACCTTCTTAAATTGCTCCTCGGTCACAAGGTCTTTCTTATTGATCACGAGCGTGGAGCAGAACTCAATCTGCTGCACAAGGAGGCTCTCTATGTCCTCTTCGTCTTTGTCCTTCAGCAGGGCGTCGCCACCGGCGAACTCATCCACGAGCCTCTTTGCGTCCACCACGCCAACCACGTTGTCCAGTCGGCCGTTTTGGATGGTCTCAAGCTCTTGGGCAATAGGCATAGGCTCGCATACGCCAGAGGCCTCGATGAGGATGTAGTCATATTTGCCCGAGGCAATGAGGTCCTCAATGTCTTGCGCCATTTGCGTCTTCAAGGTGCAGCAAATGCAGCCGTTGGTCAGAGGCACAATGCTTGAGGTGTCTGTTATGTTAGCCCCTTTGGCAATGAGTTTTTCATCAACATTGACCTCGCCTATGTCATTGACAATGACGGCTACCTTGAACCCTTTCTGGTTGTTGAGAACCTGGTTCAGCAACGTGGTCTTTCCTGCTCCGAGGTAGCCACAAAGGAGGGTTATTGGTGTTGTCTTTTTCATCTTGATGATGTTGATTTATGTTTTAAAAGAGGCCTGGCCCGCAGTCGTTTGTCACGGCTTGCTTGGGCTAGGCCTCTTCCTTTTTTCGTGTCAGCCGCCTACTTTTTCAAGTTTGCCAGACTCTCTTCAAGTGCGGCTATCTTCTGCACGGCATCGGCCTCTTTCTTTCGCTCCACTTCCACCACTTGCTGCGGGGCATTGGCCACAAAGCGCTCGTTGGAAAGTTTCTTGCGCACACCTGCCAAGAAACCTTGGAGGTGCTTCAGCTCGGCCTCTTCCTTGGCAATCTCTACGTCTTTGTCAATGAGGTCGCCGATTGGCACCGCATATTCGGTCGTGCCAACCATAAACGACACCGCGCTGGCCGGTTTGGCATCGACCTGCTTTACGCCCGAGACGAAGCCCAACCACTTGACGAGACCCTCCAAATCCGCAATAGGATTGGAGCCAAGCACCACAAGGTCCAGCTCTTTCTTCGGAGGCAGATTCTTCTGGTTGCGCACCATGCGGACTGAGGATACCACACTCTTGAGATGCTCAAAACGCTCTATGATGGAGGCATCTTCGGGCTTCACGTCTGGCGTTGCCACCTGCACCACCATGATGCTCTCACCCTCCTTGCGCTCATAAAGGTTCTGCCACAACTCCTCCGTGATGAACGGCATGAACGGGTGCAGCAGAAGGAGCAATTGTTCAAAATATGCCAACGTGGCATCGAGCGTAGCCTTGTCGATGGGCTTGCCATACTCGGGTTTCACCATCTCAAGGTACCATGCGGAGAACTCGTCCCAGAAAAGCTTGTATATGGCCATAAGGGCCTCGGACAAGCGATATTTCGAGAAGAGGTCCGCCACCTCCACCTGCGTGCGGCGCAAGACGGCTCCAAACCACTCCACAGCTTGGCGGGCATTCTCCGGCTGAGCGCCATCGGCCACCTGCCAACCCTTGACGAGGCGGAAGGCATTCCATATCTTGTTGTTGAAGTTGCGCCCTTGCTCACAGAGTGAGTCGTCAAAGAGGATGTCGTTGCCCGCGGGAGCCGCCAACATCATGCCCATGCGCACTCCATCGGCACCATATTTTGCAATGAGATCTAGCGGGTCTGGCGAGTTGCCGAGCTGCTTGCTCATCTTGCGGCCTTGCTTGTCGCGAACAATGCCTGTGAAGTAGACGTTTCGGAACGGCACCTTGCCCTCATACTCAAGGCCGGCCATGATCATGCGCGCCACCCAGAAGAAGATGATGTCTGGAGCCGTGACGAGGTCGGATGTGGGATAGTAATATTTTATCTCCTCATTGCCAGGGTTGCATATTCCGTCAAAGAGTGAGATGGGCCACAGCCAAGATGAGAACCAAGTGTCGAGGCAATCCTCGTCTTGGCGCAGGTCAGACGCCTCGATTGGGTAATCGACCTTCTGCCGAGCCAATTTGAGAGCCTCGTCCCGGCTCTCGGCCACCACAAAGCCACCCTTGGGCAAGTAGTAGGCGGGAATCTGATGCCCCCACCAAAGCTGACGGCTTATGCACCAGTCTTTGATGTTCTCCATCCAATACCTGTACGTGTTCTTGTATTTGGCAGGATAGAACTTTATGTCGCCATCCATCACGGCGGCGAGGGCAGGCTTGGCCAAGTGCTCCATTTTCAAGAACCACTGCATGGAGAGCTTAGGCTCAATGGGCACATTGGTACGCTCCGAGAAGCCGACCTTGTTGACGTAGTCCTCCACCTTCTCGAGCAGGCCAGCCTTCTGAAGGTCTTCCTCAATCTGTTTGCGCACGTCGAAACGATCCATGCCGACATAGAGGCCCGCGGCTTCGGATATTGTGCCGTTGTCGTTGAATATGTCGATGGAGGGGAGGTTGTACTTCTCGCCAAGCATATAGTCATTCACGTCGTGAGCTGGAGTCACCTTCAGGCACCCCGTTCCGAACTCAATGTCTACATACTCATCCTCTATCACGGGGATGGAACGGCCCACGAGCGGCACCACCACTTTCTTGCCCTTGAGCCACTGGTTCTTCGGGTCTTTGGGGTTGATGCACATTGCCGTGTCGCCCATAATCGTCTCAGGACGCGTCGTGGCCACCACGGCATACTTGCCCGGCTCACCCTCAACGAAATAGCGCAGATAGTACAGCTTTCCCTGATGCTCTTTGTATATGACCTCCTCATCAGAGAGGGCGGTAAGGGCCTTGGGGTCCCAGTTCACCATCCTGACGCCTCGATAGATGAGGCCCTTGTTATACAGGTCGCAGAACACCTTGATGACGCTGCGCGAGCGAACCTCATCCATGGTGAAGGCCGTACGATCCCAGTCGCAAGACGCCCCCAGCTTACGCAGCTGCTTCAAAATGATCCCGCCGTGCTCATTATTCCAATCCCAAGCGTGCTTCAAAAACTCCTCGCGCGTCAGGTCTGTTTTCTTGATGCCCTGCTGAGCCAGTTTGTTAACCACCTTGGCCTCCGTGGCAATGGATGCGTGATCGGTGCCGGGCACCCATAGCGCGTTATAGCCAGTCATGCGCGCGCGGCGCACAAGGATATCCTGAATGGTATTGTTCAGCATATGGCCCATATGAAGGACGCCAGTCACGTTTGGCGGCGGGATGACAAGGGTGAAAGGCTTGCGCCCGTCCGGCTTCGACCTGAAAAGGCCATTATCCAGCCAATACTGATACCAGCGAGCCTCGATCTCGTCTGGGCTATACTTTGCTGAGATTTCCATATCTCTATATCTAAGTGTATGTTTTGCTTCGTTTATACAACGCCGTTGGCAAAATTAGCTAATTTTTCGAGACTGAGGAACTAAGAGCCCCCGCAGCCTCGACATCCGCCCTGCTCTTGCTCGTCATGACCAAGAACACGCCTATGAATATCATTGCTATGGACAACACCTTCACCGCGCCAAAGGGCCCAGCGTTTCCCATCGCCGTGGCCAATATGGCGGACATGACCGGCTGCACGTAGAAGTACATACTCACCACGGTGGGGCGCAAATACTTTTGCCCCACAGGCGCAAGCAGATAGCACACAAACGTGCCGAACACCACAACGAAAGCAGCGCAGGCCGCCACACTGGGAGACACCGACGCATAGTCCGCCCCCGCCATTTCTGAAAACGAGAAAGGAAGGACCATGACGACCGACCATGTGAACATCCACTTCATGACGGTCGCAGGCGAATATCGGCTTATGAGTCCTTTGAAGAGGACAAGATATGTGGCAAAGCACAGCTCCGCAAAGATGCACAGCAAGTCTCCCATCACGCTTCCGCCACCTTCTGCCGCCGCACTCGCGCCACTCACAATGAGCATGACAGCACCCGCGGCTCCAAGCAACACACCGCCAACTTTCTTAAACGTCAACGGCTCTTTGAGATATATGGCCGCAATTATCATGGTGAATATGGGCGTGCTGGTTGAAATGACAGAGGCATCGACAGGCGATGTCATTCCCAGCCCCAAGGTATAGACACACTGGTTGAATACCACCCCCAGCAATGCCGCGGCGCCAAACAGCAACTTGTCTCGCGTCGGCACCTTCTCACTTCCCACAACAAAAGATAGCAACCAGAACAAAACCACTGCGCCAACCATTCTCCAGCTCACGAGAACTATGGGCGTGATGACGCCACCAGCAAAGACATATTTGGCCATCGGGCTCATGACGCCCCAAATGAAGTTTGCGCCAAATATGGCGCCATGGCCCTTCAATTCACTCTTCTGCATAATGCGCAAAATTACGCACAGCTAGCCTAAGGCTAACAATAGCCAAAATAGACACCCGATTTTTATGCGATGACACATAAAAGACGGGCGCGGCCGCACTCATCTTGTGCGCCGCGCCCGCTTTTGTTTCCGTAGGAATCCTCCCTACACCATGCCAGAGAAACCTACAAACGCCATAGCCATCAGGCCTGCCGTCAGCAACGCTATCGGCGTACCCTTCATGGCCACAGGCACTTCCATAAGTTCAAGATGCTCACGGAGGACAGAGAACAGAATCAGGGCCAACGCATAGCCAAGAGCCGTAGCGATGGCATAGACCACGCCCTTGACCAAGTCATAGCTGCCGTCCGCCACGCCGTTGCCTACAATGATGGCCACGCCAAGAATGCAGCAGTTGGTCGTAATGAGTGGCAGAAATACGCCCAAGGCGGAGTAGAGCGACGGCGACATTTTCTTCAAAATGATCTCCACCATCTGCACCAATGCGGCGATGACGAGGATGAAGAGTATCGTCTGCATATACTCTATGTGAAACGCGTTAAGCACGTACTTCTGAAGCAAGTAGGTCACAATGGTGGCCAGGGTTAGCACAAACGTGACAGCTGCGCCCATTCCCGCCGCCGTGGACATCTTCTTAGAGACGCCAAGGAAGGGGCAGATGCCCAAGAATTGTGACAACACTACGTTGTTCACGAATATGGCCGAGATGGCCAAGAGAATGTATTCCATAGTGTCTAAGCCTTCTTAGTGAGTTTGTTTACTATGACGATGAGGTAGGCGAGCACTATGAATGCGCCTGGCGCCAAGACAAACGCCAACACGCCATAGTCCTCACCCCATAGAGGCAGGCCAAAAATCTTGCCAGACCCCAAGAGCTCTCTCACAGCGCCAAGAAGTGTGAGCGCCAACGTGAAACCCAGCCCAATGCCAAGGCCATCGCACAGCGACGCCAAAGGAGTGTTCTTGGCGGCAAAAGACTCTGCGCGCCCCAAAACTATGCAGTTCACCACAATGAGGGGGATAAACAAGCCCAGCGAGGCGTAGAGCGCAGGCACATACGCCTTCATGAGCATCTCCAACACGGTTACGAAAGTGGCGATGATGACGATGAACGACGGGATGCGCACCATATCTGGTATCAGGTTCTTGACAAGAGAAATGACCGCATTGCTGCACATGAGCACCACCATCGTGGCCAGACCCATGCCCATGCCGTTGATGGCCGACGTGGTGGTGCCCAATGTCGGACACATGCCCAAAAGGAGGACGAACGTCGGGTTCTCCTTTACAATGCCGTTTATTATTATTTGTAGTTTGTTCATAGGTTCAAGATTTTAGATTCTTGATTTTCACTGCGCCACAACTTTCGCAGTATCCATAACCGTCACAGTATCCACGGGCGCGGCCACAGAATCCACCACCACAGGGCGAGGCTCTTGCGCTTTCTCGGCCGTGGCGGCCACAGTGGCATACTCCATATTGATGGCACGCAAGAAAGCGCGACTGGTGATGGTCGAGGCTGTGATGGCATCCACGTCACCACCGTCTTTTGAAACTCTAAGCTCACCTTGGCCGGGATTCTTGCCTATGACGTCTCCTTTCTGCCCCTTCTGGAACCAGACACCCGCTTTTTCACCAAGTCCGGGAGTCTCAGACGAGGCGAGAATCTCGTAGCCCAAGATGTTTCCTTCGGGGTCAAAACCCGTCAGCACGGTCAAGCCAGGGGAAAAACCTGTCACTGCGGTCTTTACAGCTTTCCCTATCACGGTTCCGCCCATCTCGGCAGTATAGACAGTGAATGCACCGTTTTCATTCTCAACATTCTCGGTGTTAACCACCGTCAGCTCGCCCGCCTGGCCGGCAAGCATCACTGTCTTGATGCCGTCTTCAAGCGTCTGCCTCTCAATTTTTGCTATCGGCTCTTTGGTAAGCTGCTGCATAACGCCAAGCAAAGCCGCCGAGATGATAGAGACCGCGGTCAAAACAATGACCATGTTCGGCAATGTGGACTCTAGTTTTTTCATTTCGCAACCTCCCCAAATCTTTTAGGTTCGCAAAATCTGTTGATGAGCGGCGTGACCAAATTCATAAGTAAGATGGCGAATGACATACCCTCTGGGTATGCGCCAAAGTCTCTGATCAGAATTGTCATGACTCCAATGCCACAACCGTAGATTATCATGCCCTTATGCGTCATTGGAGACGTCACGTAGTCCGTTGCCATGAACACGGCTCCGAACATCGCGCCACCTGTAAGCACCGTGAACGCAGGCGAGGCAAAGGACTCAGGGTTAGCCAAGAAAAAGACTCCTTGGAGCACAGCCATTGAGCCGATTACGGCCACAGGAATGTGCCATGTTATGATCCTCGTAACGAGCAGGAAAACAAGGCCAATGATGATGGCCAACGCGGAAACCTCGCCAATGGAGCCACCCACACCACCAAGGAAAAGGTCCGAAGCTGCCGGGATGTCAATAATCTCACTGACGCTCTTGCCGCTCTTGAGCCCCTCTTTGAGCAGGCCGAGCGGAGTGGCTCCTGTCGCACCATCAACGCCACCAGCCACGGGCCAAGAGGTCATCTGGGCAGGGAACGACATGAGAAGGAACACGCGGCCGGCAATGGCAGGGTTCACTATGTTCTGCCCCAGGCCGCCAAATGTCATCTTGCAGACGCCAATGGCGAAGATCGCGCCAATCACAACAATCCATAATGGCAAGTTGGAAGGCAGGTTGAACGCCAAGATAAGTCCGGTCACAATGGCGGAGCCATCGCTCACTGTTGTCGGGACCTTTAAGATGAACTTTTGGATCAGGAACTCCACAGCCACGCAGGCCACGACCGATGTCAGAATGACAGACAACGCGGCCAAGCCAAAGAACCAGAGCGAAGTGGCCAAGACGGGCACTAGCGCAATGGCCACGCCAAACATATTGCGCCTCACAGAATCCCCCGAATGGACGTGGGGCGAAGGCGCTATGGTCAACTTATTCATTTATCTTTTGTTATTGTGCTTTACCTAATTTGCAGACGGCACTTATTCCATCCTTACTTTGCCTCAGAGGCCTTTGCGGCCTCCGCGGCGGCCTTTCTGGCCGCGGCCTCCGCGCGTAACTGAGCGCCCACGCGAGCTTTGCCCATGCGCACATAGTCAAGAATGGGCCTATTGCTCGGGCAGGTGAATATGCAGCAACCACACTCTATGCAATCCATCACGAGGTTGGCGCGCAGGTCGTCGTATCGTCCCAACTTCGCCAACGTTGACATCAAGAAAGGTTGCAGACCCATGGGGCAGACGCTCACACACTTGGCGCAACGAATGCAATTGCGCACCTCTTTGCGCTTCGAGTCCTCGACACTCATAAGCGTTATGCCGGATGTGCCTTTCACCACAGGCACGTCCAGGCGCGTGAAGGCGCGACCCATCATCGGCCCACCTCCAATCACCTTGCCACAGTCTTCCGGCATTCCTCCGGCCGCCTCAATGAGGTCAGACACGGGAGTGCCTATGCGGACAAGGAAGTTGCTAGGCTCGCGCAGCGGCTTGCCCGTGACGCACACGATTCTTTCGACCAGTGGCTTGTTTTTCTGCACGGCCTCGTAGATGGCATAGACGGTGCCAACATTCTGCACCACCGCCCCAACATCGATAGGCAGTTTGCCACTGGGCACCTGACGGCCTATGCAGGCATCTATGAGCTGCTTCTCACCACCTTGTGGATAGCGGAGCTTGAGAGGTTGGACTGTTATGCCCTCAAAACTAGAGGCAAGTCTGGTGAGATTGTCAATGGCATCTTTCTTGTTATTCTCAATCCCAATGTAAGCTTGGTCAACGCCAAGGGCCCTCATGAGGATCTTTAC
>CAKUYZ010000067.1 GCA_934717675.1 uncultured Bacteroidales bacterium | reverse complement strand
GGTGAGGCCCGCACGGCCACAGGTCACTTATCACATTGCGTGCCAAACGCCCGAAGTGGACATTTTGTCACACCGTGTGGCTTGTTTTGTCATACTGCATTGCTAAAATGGCAGAGAAAGACTGGCACAGGCCTCGCCATGACCTCAACAGCCGCACACGTCGGCCCACGCCGGCATCTGTTGGGAAAAAACAGGTTCGCCACATTTTGGGAGCATGACGCAATAGTGAGCCATGCCATTGGTCAGCACCACGGCCCGCGCGCCCAGGACGCTCAGATAGCGGCACGCCTGGTTGAGCGTCTGCTGCGACAGCGTGACGGACGGGGCCTTGCACTCCACAATGACGAGCGGACGCATCTGGCGCGAGAATGCCACGATGTCAGCCCTTTGGCGCGAGGAGCCTATCATGACGGGAGCCTCGGCGGCCACCAACCCCTGCGGGTAGCCCAAATGACCGACCATATAGGACAAGAAATGTTGCCTGACCCACTCCTCGGGCGTCAGAGCCACAAAACGCCTGCGGCTGAGGCACATCACAACGGGGCGGTCAAGCCCCCGGGCCTGACGCACAACAAGGTTGGCCACGGGCAAGTTGAGCCGAGGGAACGCGTCAGTCGGCATGGGTGAGATTGGATAGACGCGACTGGAGGTCTTTGCCGCGGTTGAGGTATGTCATAAGGAGGAGGGCCGAGAAAAATATGAGGCCAACGCGCACCACGAGGCCAAAGACGGCATAGGAGCAAGCGAAATCGTAGGCACCGTGGAGGAGCGCGGGTATGGCCACTGCCAAGACGCGGAGGGCCCACTTATATGCGGGAAAGAGTTGCGCGAACGAGATGAAATAGCCGGCCACGCCAGCCCACAGGGCATGGGCGAAAGGCAGAGTGGTGAGGCGCGTTATGTTCATGAAAAAGGACTCGCTATAGCCATACTCGGCATTGACGGTGAGCTGGTACTGCACCCCCTCAAAAACGCCGAACGCGATGCCGCTGACGAGGCCGTAGAAGACCATGGTCTGCGGCACTAACGGCTCACGCGCCCGCGCCACGATGATGAAGAGCGGCAGAGCCTTGGCAAACTCCTCCGTCACGCCAACGCCGCAAACGTAGAAAAGCGCCTGCCCCACAAACGAGCGAGCCTCCTCGAACCCATAGAACGGGTTGAGGGCCACGATGCCGAACACATCCCACGCCACAAAGACAAACACCTGCGTGAGGAAAAACGTGATGACGGCCGAGCGGGCCGAGACCTGACGGGTCTTGAACAAATAATAGAAAAACAGCCCCCAGACCCCAGAGAAATAGAGTGATATGAAATAGAAAGTGAGGACGGAGGAGCCTCCAAAGAGCTCGACGACGGCGGGCAGAAGCCCCACGGCGGCCATCATGAGCAACCGGGAGTCTTGCCTCCACACGCCACGGCTCATGTCTCCCCTGGGAAAAAGAATCTCAGAACCAATGGACTTGATCTGGCTGATGACGGAGCCGCGCCGCCTGACGCTCACCTTCACTCCCTCGCGGCGCAAACAATCGGCCACGGTGGTGCGGCCATCGTATATTCCTCCGTCAGGCCGCGCCTTGTCGCACTTCAAGACACGGCCGCGGGCAACCATCTCGGCAATGGTGGCAATGTCGTAGGGGCCGAAGTCGTTGCCGTTTCTTATTATGTAGTAATTCATGCTGTTGCCAAATTGTTTGCGTTGTGCGCGAATTTAGCGTGAAATGGCGGCATGGCGAGCGGGGCGGCGGCACTTTGTGGCAGCGAGGCCGCCGTGCGGGCCGAGAGTGTGAGGCGAGAAAAGCCACCCCGCGCATGAGCGACAAGGTGGCCGTTGTGTGTGCAAGCGTTCGCAGAGGGCTATCCCCCAATGGGGCGCGCATAGTCAGCCACATCCTTTGCCGTGATGTCGGCCCCCGGGGCCAAGATGGTGAGACGCTCCATGACATTTCGGAACTCGCGAATGTTGCCCGTCCAGTTTATTTGCTTCAAGGCCGCGAGGGCGTCTTCCGTCACTCCTTTTTGTGGCATGTTAAGCTCTTGGGCCACCATTTGGAGGAAATAGCGCGCCAGAGCCGGGATGTCCTCCGCCCTCTCATTGAGAGACGGGACGTTTATTATGATGACGGAGAGCCGGTGATAGAGGTCTTCACGGAAACGCCCGGCCTTAATCTCCTCGGCCAAATTCTTGTTCGTGGCCGCCAAGACGCGGACGTCTACCTTTATGTCCTTGTCTCCGCCCACGCGCGTTATGGTGCTTTCTTGCAACGCGCGCAACACTTTGGCCTGCGCAGGCAAGCTCATGTCTCCTATCTCGTCGAGGAAGATGGTTCCGCCATCGGCCTGCTCAAACCTGCCAATGCGTTGCTTGACGGCAGAGGTGAACGCGCCCTTCTCGTGACCAAAAAGCTCGCTCTCAATGAGTTCAGACGGTATGGCGGCGCAGTTGACCTCGATGAAAGGGCCCGCGGCCCGACGACTGTTCTCGTGGAGGGCTCGGGCCACAAGCTCCTTGCCTGTGCCATTGGCCCCGAGGATGAGGACACGGGCGTCAGTCTGCGCCACTTTGTCTATCATGTCTCGCACGCGCATCATTGGCTGCGAGTCTCCGACCATGTCGTAGGCGTGAGCCACCTTTTTCTTGAGCTTCTTTGTCTCTGTGACAAGGGCACCTTTCTCTTGCGCGTTTTTGATGGTGACGAGGAGACGGTTGAGGTCTAGGGGCTTCTGTATGAAATCGTAAGCCCCTTTCTTGATGCACTCTACGGCCGTGTCTATGTCTCCGTGACCAGAGATCATGATGACAGGGCAGTCCGGCCTTTGCGCCATGATGGCGTCTAGCACCTCCATGCCGTCCATGCCGGGCATCTTGATGTCGGTCAGCACCACGTCAAACGCCTCGGCCTTGAACGCCTCCACGCCCTGCGCCCCATCTTCGGCCAGGCTCACGGCGTGCCCCTCCATCTCCAAAATGTCTTTGAGCGTCGAGCGGATGCTGCGCTGGTCATCTATGACAAGGATTTTGGCCATCTGTCTGTCTTTTTTATCAGTTACACCGCCTTATAATTCACCCTCTATGAGCTGATACACAGCACCCTGCTTGAGGGCGAAACCGCATTGGTACATTTTCTCGATATGCGCCTCGGCGAGGATGAAGTTGATGAATATGACGCCCGGGACAATGAGATCGACGCGCGCGGGGTCCATATGCTCCATTGCGGCCCTCTGCTCGGCCGTGGAGTGGATGAGCTTGCGGAATGTGTCTTCAAAGCACGGGAGCGGGATCTCGTAGCTCGTTGAGAGACGGACGCTGAGCCACGGGTGGTTTCGCGCGGCCACCAGCGCGGCCATGGTGTCAAAAGAGCCGGACGTGCCGACGAGCGTGGACACGGGGAACTCGCACAAGGCGTCATGGAGGCCCACAATCCCGCCGCGGAAGAAAGCCTCGATGTCGTTTATCTCTTTGACAGTTATGGGGTCTGACGGGTGGAACTTATCTAGCACGCGAGACATTCCCAACTCGTAGCTATGCTGCCAGGCCACACCGTCTTTATTGGCTATGATGAACTCGCAGCTGCCGCCGCCGATGTCGAGGATGAGAACCCTCTCGCGACCCAGCGGCATGACCTGCTTGACGCCGTCGAATATCATGCGAGCCTCGTCCTCGCCACTTATGATCTTGATTCCGAAGCCATACTTCTCCTCAACGGCATGCGAGAAGTCGGCGGCGTTGGCAGCGTTACGCATGGCGGACGTGCCTATGGCCACCACGCGATCAACCTTGCCGAGCGTGGCGAGCGTCCGCATATGGGTGTCGATGGCGGTCAGGCCTCGCGTCATGGCCTCTGGCGTGATGACGCCATCGTTTATCCCGCCTTTGCCCAGGCGCGCCGTCTCTTTGGTGCTGCAGATGATGTTGTAGGACCCGTCGGGACGGGTGTCGGCCACCAGCAGATTAATGGTGTTGGTGCCGACATCGATAATGGCTACTCTCATTGTTTGTGTTAAAGGGTCAGAATGTCTCTCTGGTCTTCGAGCGCCTTCAGCGCCTGAGCCTCCACCTGCTCAACCGTGACAGGCAGACGGCGACAGCCCATGACGCGACAGCCGCGCCCTGTGATGACAATGTCATCCTCTATGCGGATGCCACCGAAATCCTTGTACGCCTCAAGCCTCTGAAAGTTCACAAAATCGGCGCAGTGGCCGGCGGCGCGCCACCTGTCAATGAGTTCGGGAATGAAATATATGCCCGGCTCGTCCGTCACGCAGAAGCCCACCTCGAGGCGACGCGCCATGCGCAACGCGGAGAGACCGAACTGGCCGCTCCGCGGGCCGGACTCCTCGTCATAGCCCACATAGTCCTCTCCGTAGCTCTCCATATCGTGCACGTCCAAGCCAAGCATATGGCCTATGCCGTGGGGCATGAAGAGCGCCTGCGCCCCGGCGGCCAAAGCCTCGTCGGTGTCTCCGCGCATGAGGCCAAGATCCTTGAGGCCGTCTATGATGACGCGCGAAGCCAACATATGCATGTCGCGATAGAAGACGCCGGGCCTGGCCTCGCGGATGACGGCGTTGTTGGCCGCAAGCACCACGTTATACACCTCGCGTTGGCGCAAGGAGAAACGCCCGCCCACGGGTGTGGTGCGCGTGTTGTCCGTGGCGTAGTGCTTAAAGCTCTCGCAGCCGGCATCGACGAGCAGGAGCTTGCCGTTTTCGAGGCGGTTGAGGTAGCCGTGGTTGTGCAGCGTCTCGCCGTGGATGGTGCATATGGTGGGGAAAGAGACAGGGCCGCCGCCGCGGAGGGCCTCAAACTCAAGGCGCGCCATAATGTCGTTTTCCGAGAGGCCCTCATGAGCCATGCGCATGGCGGCCGTGTGCATATTGTAGCCATAGTCCATCTGGCGATCCATATCTTCAATCTCGCACTGCTCCTTTGTGGAGCGGAGCTTGACCATGGCCTTGATGAGCCGCTCTGAGCTTTCTGCCTTGACCTGCGCCACGCTCTTGCCCAGCAGCTCCGTCAGGCGCACGACCGTCTCACCGCGATATGGCGGGACGTAATGCACCCGCCTCCCGCCCATCGAGGCCCTCCTTATGGCCTCTGCCAACGCTGCGGCCGGAGCCGTGCGGCTCACGTTGACAAGCGAGGCGCGCTCTGAAAGTGTGGGCACGGGGCCCGTCCAGACAATGTCGTCCATGCTCACGTCGTCTCCAAAGAGAGTGGTGACGCCAGTGGCCGTATCCATCAGGGCTGCCAAGCCGGGGGTGTCTAGCCCGAAGAGGTAGAGGAATGTGCTGTCTTGACGGAAACGGTACTGGTTGTCGCGGTAGTTGAACGGGGCGTCGTCATTGCCCAAGAAGAGCAGCAGACTGTCTGGCATGAGCTCGGAAAGCCTGACGCGCCTTGACGAGTAGGTGCAAGGAGAGAACATGGTGATGTGTTGTGAAAATATGTGTAAGTGCGCTGAAACCTAGCGCGTATGAATATCTTTGATCATAAGCTGCACCACGGACCTGCCTCGATATTCGTTGCGATCGATCGTGTAGCAGATGTCGAACTCTTGCCCGTGGCACACCTTGTCATACAACTCGCCAAGGCCGAAACCTATGCCGGACCTGACGCTGCGCCCCTTGGCGTCTATGACATCTAGTTTGAGGTGCTGCCTGGCGTGTCCGAAGGTCTTGGACGTGCTGTAGTCATAGACCCCGCGGGTGACAAAGACAGGCCTGGCGTTGCCTGGCCCGAAGGGCTCCAGCCGCTCCAGCTGGTCGATGAACTGTCTGGTGATGTCTCCCAGAGATATTTGCGTGTCTACGTCCAACAGAGGCTGCTGCTCCATCTGAGGGGCGTTGGCCAAGGCGTATTGGCTCAGTTTCTGGCAAAAAGGCTCGACATTCTCCACCTTGAGTGTGAGGCCGGCCGCATAGGTGTGGCCGCCAAAGTCCTCAAGCAGGTCGGCGCAATGCTCTATGGCCTTGTAGAGGTCGAACCCCTCCACAGAGCGGGCGCTCCCCGTGGCGAAGGCCGGATTGGCCAAGGAGCGCGTCAGGATGACTGTGGGGCGGAGGAACGTCTCGGTGAGCCGTGACGCCACTATGCCTATCACGCCTTTGCTCCATCCTGGCTCGTAGATTATTATGGCTTTCTCTGAGTCCATATTTTCGCGGCGCGCCAGCAGCTGCATGGCCTCGTGCGTGATCTCGCGGTCCAGGTCTTTCCTCTCGTCATTGCTGTCGTCTATGTCGCGGCTTATGCGGTCGGCCTCGGCACGGTCTGCCGACAGCAGCAGCCTGACGGCCTCGTTGCCACTCTTCATGCGTCCCGCGGCGTTGAGGCGGGGGCCAATCTTGAACACAATGTCCGCCACCGTGGCCTGCCCGGGCAAGACGCCGGCAGTGGCCATGACGGATCGCAACCCCACGCACGGGTGGCGGTTGAGCCGGCGGAGGCCATGATAGGCCAAGATGCGGTTCTCGCCAACCATCGGCACAATGTCTGACGCTATGCTGACAACGAGAAGGTCTAGATAGTCAATCAGTTCCGCCCGATCATAGCCCCCTCGGATGTAGAACGCCTCCATAAGTTTGAAGCCAACGCCGCAGCCCGAAAGGTTCTTATCGGGATATGGGCAATCGGGCCTCTTGGCATCGAGGCACGCCACGACATCGGGGATCTCAGCCCCCGCCACATGATGGTCGCAGATGATGAAATCCAGCCCCAAGGCCTTGGCGTCGCGCATACGCTCCACGGCCTTGATGCCGCAGTCTAGAGCAATGACGAGTGAGAAGCCGCCATCGCGAGCATACTCAACACCTTGGCGCGATATGCCGTAGCCCTCGCTAAAACGATCGGGGATGTAAAAACCGAGCAAATCGGCCGACGCGATGAACTTGCTCAAGGTGCGGTAGACAAGGGCCACGGCCGTGACTCCGTCCACGTCATAGTCTCCGTAGACAAGGATTCTCTCGCGGTTGGATATGGCACTGGCAATACGGTCTACGGCCTTGTCCATGTCCCGCATAAGGAAAGGGTCGTGAAGTTTGCGCAAATCGGGGTTGAAGAAATCGTCGGCGAGCTGTGGCGTTGTCACGCCCCGCTGAATCAGAAGCCGAGCCAACACGGGCGAGACCCCGATTTGGCCGGCCAGGCTCTCGACCAGCCCCTCATCGGGCTGTTTCTTTATGTCCCAGCGTTTTTGCATCGGCTTAGGCGACCATGGCACAAGAGAGGCTGTGCGTGCCGCATATTGCAATATTACTCAAAAATTGCAAAGTGGACAAATCAAAAACAAGCTAAATGAAGCTGGCCTCCTCCCGCTAACGCCAAGCCGCCGCCCCGCCGCAAGACCACACATGAGTCTTTCACGGCTGGGCGGCGGCAAACCGTCTTTACGCGCGCTACTGCGCCAAAAGATTTTTCACGCAGTCTGAGATGGCTTTGCCCTCGGCCTTGCCGGCCAACTCTTTGGACGCCGTCCCCATCACTTTGCCCATGTCTTTCATTGACGTGGCGCCGACTTTCTCAATTATGGCCTTGACGGCCGCCTCAAGTTCCTCGGCCGTCATGGTGGCGGGGAGATAGGTCGCGATGACGTCGGCCTGGGCCGTCTCGGTCTCTGCGAGGTCGGGACGATTCTGGTCAATGTAGATTTGCGCGGACTCGCGACGCTGCTTCACCATTTTCTGAAGAATCTTGAACACCTCGGCATCGTCAATCTCCGCATTCGCGCCTTTGGCCGTCTTGGCCTCAATCAACTCTTTCTTTATGCCGCGGACGGCCTCGAGGCGAACGTGGTCGTGCGCCTTCATGGCGGATTTAATATCCTCCGTAATTTTCTCGATAAAGCTCATTGCCCTATTGTATTAAGTTGTTGCTTACTAAAACGTTGTGCTTTATGATGTGTCATTTTTCACCAGCGCGGCGCAGGTAGGCCGGGGTCTGCTCAATGTTGGCCAACTCCTCCTCCGTGAGTTTCTCAAACGGCAACGCCGTGGCGTCGCGGAGATCTGCCGTGGAGTAGTTGCCAGGCTTGCAGCCAGGCTTGCCACCGTCGTGCTTATATATGTCAGCAATAATCTTGTCGGCCTCGACATCTTCGGGGGCCTCGAAGTTCACCACGCGCGACTTTTCCTCCTCCTCTTCCGCCTTGCCGGCCGCGGAGTCTATTGGCCTGCCCACGGGGATGTGCACCGCGCTGGTCTCTTTTGACTTGTTCACCTCGAAGCAGTCGGAGGCGAAGCCCGTGGCCACTATGATGACCTGAATGGCACCCTCTGGCAGGTTCTCATCATCCCCCACACCGGGGATTACCTGCCCGTGGTCGTTATTGTCCCCCCCGTAGCTTTTGTAGATATAGTCCATAATGTCGCCATACTCACTGGTTGTGACTGGCGACGCGGGGTTGGCCCTCATGTTGACGAGAACGAAGCGCGCCCCGTTTATGTCGTTGTTGTTGAGCAGCGGCGAGTCCAGAGCCTGCTTGACGGCCTCCATGGCGCGCCCTTTGCCAGAGACCTCCGCCAGGCCCATTAGTGAGCATCCGCTGTTGGTGAGCGCCTTTTTGGCGTCGGCGAAGTCGGTGTTGACAGTGTCGTGCTTCGTTATCATCTCAGCCAGGCAACGCGCGGCGTCGCTCATGACCTGGTCGCTCTTGCGAAACGTCTCGGCGAGCGGGAGGTCTTGCGAGCGATACATCTCTATGACCCTGTCCGTATTGACCACAAGGAGCGAGTCTACGCACTGGCTCATCTCTTGCGCCCCTTTGATGGCCTGACGCAGACGCGGCTTGCCCTCCCGGCTATACGGGATGTTGACAATTCCGACTGTCACAATCCCCATGTCTTTGGCGGCCTTAGCTATGACGGGCGCGGCTCCGGTGCCGGTGCCGCCTCCCATGCCAGCGGCGATGAAGACCATCTTGGTATTGTCTTTCAGCACGGCCTCAATGTCGGCCATTGACTCAATGGCGCTGTCGCGTCCGCACTGCGGGTCGTTGCCGGCGCCGAGGCCGCCCGTGAGTTTTTGCCCTAACTGTATTTTGCATTTCACTGGGCTATGGTCGAGTGCCTGGATGTCTGTGTTGCAAACCACAAGGTTCACGCCCTCGATGCCAAGACCACACATATTGTTGACGGCGTTGCTGCCTGCGCCTCCGACACCTATTATCTTTATTATCTCGGATTTCTCTATCTCGTCTGGCATCTCGAAGTTGCCAACCATGCCTTCTGTCAGATCTTCCATATATGTTAGCTTTTTATGTTGGTCTCGTCGTCGAACATTTTGTCAATTGCGCTCTTGAACTTACCGAAAAGGCTATGTCCCTTGGCGGAGCCAGCTTTCCCTGTGTGGGTCTCTGAACCTCGGTCCGCCTCGCCCGCCTGTGGCTCAGGC
>CAKUYZ010000066.1 GCA_934717675.1 uncultured Bacteroidales bacterium | reverse complement strand
GGCGCAGATATGCCAAGGCGTCTTTAATCTCCTTGCGCTGGTAGAAGGCCAGGCCACCATATATCTTGTACGGCACTCCGGCCTTGCGCAGCTCCTCCTCCAGCACGCGGCTCTGCGAGTTTGTGCGGTAGAGGATGGCAAAGTCACTGGGCCTCTTGTGCTCCAGCCTGATGCGCAAGACAATGTCTCCAACCACTTTGGCGGCCTCGGTGGTGTCTGACGCGCAACCCCAGACGCGAATCTTGTCGCCTTCCTCGCCTTCGGAGAAGACTTCTTTGGGAATCTGGCTCACATTGTTGGCTATGAGGCGGTTGGCCGCCCCCACAATGTTTTGCGTGGAGCGGTAGTTCTGCTCCAGTTTGATCACTTTGCAGTGATCGTAGTCGCTTTGGAAGTTGAGGATGTTCTCAATACGGGCCCCTCGGAAACTGTATATGCTCTGAGCGTCATCGCCCACCACGCAAATGTTTTGGTGTTCTTTGGCGAGACTTTTTATTATGACGTATTGAGACAAGTTGGTGTCTTGATACTCGTCCACCAAAATGTGCTGAAAACGCTCCTGATATTTCTTCAAGATCAACTCATAGCGGAAGAGCACGTTAGTGTAGAGCAGCAAGTCGTCAAAATCCAAGGCGTTGGCCTTGTGGCACTCCTCCGCGTAAAGGGCGTAGACTCGCGCCATCTTGGGCCGTCCCGCGGCCTTGTCGCGCCGCGTCAGCTCCTCGTTTTGCGCATAGTCCAAGGGCATGATGAGGTCGTTTTTCGCCGCCGAGATTATGCTGAGGACTGTCGAGGCCTTGTAGCCGTCCTTCTCATCGAGGTTCATCCCCTTGAGGATGTTCTTGATTAGCGACTTGGAGTCCGCCGCGTCATATATGGTGAAATCTGGGGAGAGGCCAAGCGTGGAGGCCTCGGCGCGCAAAATTCGGGCAAAGACGGAGTGGAACGTGCCCATCCACAGATGTCGGGCCTCGGCGCCAACCATCTGCGCGATTCGCTCCTTCATCTCCCTGGCGGCTTTGTTGGTGAACGTGAGCGCCAATATGTTGTAAGGCCTCACTCCTTGCGAGATGAGATAGGCAATCCTCATGGTCAGCACCCTCGTCTTGCCAGACCCGGCGCCGGCAATGACAAGCATCGGGCCCTCGGGAGCCAAGACGGCGGCGCGCTGAGGAGCGTTGAGATCCTCGATATAGTGATAGAGCAGCTCAGTATTCATCAGTCATAGAAATTCCACGACAGGCCAAACTTGAACGTGTGCGGGTTGGCCGGGTAGTGGATGGTGTTGAAGTGGTCATTTGAGCCCCAAAGGTTGTTGACGTGCTCATATTTGACGTAGGCCCTTATCTTCTTGAGGTGGAAGTTGATGAATGGGTCGAAATAGCCATAGCCACCCGTCTTGCGCTCGCCTTGCGGCACAAACTGCATAATGGCTGGGATGTAGGCAGGCGTGTAATATCGGGTGTTGAACCTCACGTCGAACCCAATCTGCGTGAGTAGCACGCCAAAGAAGAGGCGTTCCCAATATGATGTGGCATAGATTGCGAACGCCGGGGCCGGCACCACGTCATTGTCTGTCGTCTTCTGCGCCGCGGCGCGTATGATGGTGTTGAGGTTAGTGTGGCTCTGCGTGAGTCGCGCCCTCACGCTGGCTCCCATCGCCTGCGTCACGTCGGCCTTTTGGCTAGGCACGCCCTGCGAGTTGAAAAACACGCGGTTGTGGAGCGTGGAGCTGAACACCGCCACGTCAACCCCCACACCGGGGATGCGCAATCCCCCGCTTATGTCAAGGTTCTGCTCGCGGTCAAGAGCCAAATCCCACTCATAGTGGTTGGAGCAGAAGCGCTCCTCCCAGAGCGACGGCGTCCGCAACGCATAGCGCGCCTTGCCCCATACGTCTGTGGCCCAGCGTCCGCTGCCAATGGTGACGCTCACGCCGCCATCGGCCTCCACGTCGCCGGCGTTGTAGCCTTGGAGCATAAAGCGCGCCCCGGCGTTCCACCGAAGCCTGTCACCTATATTCTTGAATATCTGGCCTCCCATATAGGTGCTGACGCGATTCTCCTTGTTGCGATGAAAGAGGAGGCTCTGCTCGTCGGTCTCCTCATCAGTGACGACCTCAGACTCGGCGTCCCAATAGTACTGGCGAATGTCGTTGCCAATGTAGGCGCGAAGGCCAAAGCGCAAGAGACTGTTGAACTCCTCGTTCAGCTTGAGCTGAAACAAGTTGCTGACGAGCATATATTTGCGACTGTCATGCGTACGCTCGGGATCGACAAGGATGGCGGGGAAGAGCTCATCGAGCTGATCGGCGTAGGTTGACAGGTCGCCTATGTGAAACTCATGGTGCGACTTGTCTACGTACAATTTATGGAAAGCCGTGGCCACAGGCACGTCATACTCCACACTGTCTCCCTCCGACCGCGTCACGCTGCCCAAATCGAGGCTGTGAGCCAAGAGCAGACGGTAGGTGGCCAGGCGGTTGCCCGCATCCATAAACTGCACGGGGTAGTCCTCGGCCTTGTCATAGTCAAAAAGGTCAGGATAGAGGACTATGCTGTCATTCGTAATGCCGCCATTTTCCTCAATGTCATACTTCTGATACCACGCTTGGAGCTGAAGCTTGTACACGTCTCCATCATACGAGGCCCACATGCCGAACTTGCTGTTGTCGGCACCTTGATTCTCGTATCGGCCAATGGCCGCGTTGATGTCCATCCTCGCGCCAATGTTTAGGCGCTTGTTCACGTTTTGCGTGAAGAGGGCGGAGAAGAACTCCTCGCGTCGCGCCTTGGGGATGCCTTTCTGGTACGTCAGGTTGGCATAGGGCGTGACGGTGTTGTAGAACGTGAAGTCCTCGGGTTCCAGCATCAGGGGCAGCAGGCTGCTGTAGAAGACGTTGCCGTCGTCTCGCCTCAGCGCGGGATAAAACGTCGGCAGGCTCGGCGAACCCAGGTTGCCTAGCGTGACGTTGGCCACACTGCGACGCCAGATGGGGTTATTGACCTGATGCTCGGCCAGAATGGTGTCCACCACGGCAGTGTCCGCCACGGTGTAGTCGTCCGCCATGCGCCAGGCTTTCACGTGCGGCAGAATCTGGTCGGCAGACGCCTTGCCGCTCGTCGCTGCCTTGTTCTTGGCGTTGAGAGGCGCAATCTGCCCGCAAGTGACGAGACAAGACGCCACACACGCCGCATAGAGTGTCGCGGCGCGGCGCACAGGCGCGGGAATGGCCATGAGACGCCTCATTCTACAATCTTGCCGCTCTGTTTAAGGTTCTTCAATATGGCGAAAGCCGCGTCAACATCCTCTTCCGCCACAATGATGGTGAACTCATTGGTGGTGGATATGACCTCCTTGACGTTGATACCCTCCCAGGCTATGAATTTGAGAATCTGATAGTAGAATCCTACGAAATGGACATTGCTGGCCGAGAGCTTGAGCGTGATGGCCGAGAGGTTGGCGTTGCGGTAGCAGCACTCCTCGTCTTGGAAATAGTCATCCACCAGAGGGCAAAGCTCGGTGCCGACAACGAGCGTGGACTCGAAGACGCCGCGCACCATGGTGTAGAACTGGTCTTGCCTTCCGGCGAGGCTGTTCATGAGCTTCACGTGATTGTCTACAATGGATGGCGAGTTGCGGAACGTGTAGTCCGTGAGGTCTGAGCGGACGATGATGTCTCCGAGCGAGGTGATCATGTTACGATACGTCATCTCGGAACTTCCCTTCAAATTAGGGACCAGTCGATTGAGCGCCATAACAATGGCACCCTGCTTCACATCCTTGCCCGTCAGTTTCTCCACCATCGGATGAATCTGGCGAGAGAGCGAGGATATGTTTATAAGGCCCTCGCACAGGGCCTCCGTGACGAAAGGTTTCACCTTGACCACCTTTTCGACAGCCTGACTTATGGTAAGCATTGCGTGATATGAATTTTTTACTGTTATGGCACGAAGTCCACCGCCCCCACGGCCCGACAGTCCCGACTATGACGGGCTCGCCGTGACCTAAAGGACGAAGCGCGGACGCAAATTTACGTTGCGTTAAACAACTAACAAAATGCTTTGCTATAAAATGTGCGAAAAAAGGAGGTTTTGTTGTTTTTGTTGTTCCGCTGCGCAGTGTTGTGTTATTTTGCAACTGTCAACCATATTTTAGTGTAATATGCACTTGTCTCGCAGAGCATTATTCAAAGAGTGCGGCCGCAGACGCTGACTGTGCCCCGCGTTTTCTTACCTTTGCACATATTATATTGACACAATAAAGAAAACCGTCGTGCCAAACGAAGAACAACATAGCGGGAGAAGGGTGTTTGACGACCTGCCCGCGGGGGTGAGCCAAAACGGCCGCAACATAGGGCGACTGAATCTTTTGGAGCGCATAGGGCGCAAATGCCTGAGGGGCTTCTCGCATCTGCCATTGGGAGTACTGTACGTCTTTGCCGACGTGGTCTACTTCACGCTCTACTGGATAATGGGCTACCGGCTCAAAGTGGTGCGCCAAAACCTGAAGACTGTGTTCCCGGAGAAGACAGACAAGGAGCGGAGACAGATTGAGCGCCGATTCTACCGCCACCTGAGCGACTATTTCTTTGAGACCATCAAAGCGTTGACCATAAGTGACAAAGAGTTGCTCAGCCGCATGGTGGTCCGCAACCCCGAAGTGGTGGAGAACCTTATGGAAAAAGGCAAGAGCGTCTTCGCCTATGCCGCGCACCTGGGCAACTGGGAGTGGTTCACCAGCTGGCCATTGCTCTTCAGTCCCCAGTTTGAGATCCACGCCTTTTACCAGCCGCAGGGCAACCGTTTCGCCAACCACATGACGGTGGAGGTGCGCTCGCGCCGCGACATCATTGCCATAGAGAGCCAACACGGCTTCCGATACACGTTTAAGTGCATCCGCGACGGGCGCGTGAGCGTGACGCTCGTCATAGGCGACCAATGCCCGCACCGCGGCGCGCAGAAGATGTGGCTGCCGTTCTGCGGGCAAGACACGCCATTCCTCGTGGGGCCTGAACACATTGCCCGCAAGCTGAACATAGCCCTCGTCTACCCGTCTTTCGTGGCCTACAAGCGCGGGCATTACGAGGTGGAACTCAAGCTCATTGCCGAGAATCCGCAAGAGCTGCCGGAGACGGAGTGCACGGCGCGCTTCGCCGCCTTCCTGGAAGACGATTTGCACCGCCTGCCGGAACTGTGGCTATGGAGCCACAGACGATGGAAGCTGAAGCACAAGGACTTTCCCGAAGAAAACACAAAACATTAAAAGCCCAAAATGGCAGACCAAACACGAGACTTCTCCATCGGAGTGGTCATATCGACATACAACAACCCCCGATGGCTGGAGCGGACGCTGTGGGGCTATTGCCACCAGATGCGCAAGCCCGATGAAATTGTGATAGCCGACGACGGCTCGACCGGCGAGACGCGTCGGCTCATAGAGTCGTTCGCCAAGTCGCTGCCCATAAAACACGTGTGGCACGAGGACCGAGGGTTTCAGAAATCAGAGATATTGAATAAAGCTCTGGTGGCCGCGGAGTCAGACTACCTGATATTCACCGACCAAGACTGCATCCCCAGGGCCGACTTCGTGGCCGTGCACTACGCCAACGCCCGCGAGGGACACTTCATATCCGGCGGCTACTTCAAGCTGACGATGGGCGTGAGCAACATCGTGACGCGCGCCGACATTGACAGTGGCAACGTGTTCTCCATCAGTTGGCTGCGCAGCCATGGGCAACCGACTTCGTTCAAGATGACCAAGCTCGTGGGCAAGAAATGGTTCGCCTCACTCATGAACTTCATCACGCCCACCAAGGCCACATGGAACGGGTGCAACTCATCTGGCTGGCGCGAGGACGCCATCAAAGTGAACGGATATAACGAGGATATGCACTATGGCGGCCAAGACCGCGAGTTTGGCGAGAGACTGATGAACATGGGCGTCCGCCCCATACAGTTGCGCTACTCCGCCATTGTGGCTCACCTGGACCACAAAAGGCCATACAAGACGAAGGAGTCCATCGAGGCCAACAAGGCCATAAGGCGCAAGACGAGGGCGGAGGCGATAATAGAGACCCCGAACGGGATCAGAAAACTGAGATGAGGAGGATTGCGCTCATAGAGTTCAACACGTGGCATGGCGAGTGCCTTGAGCCGCAGCTTGAATATCTCAAAGCCAGTGGTTGCGATGTGACGAAATCAAAAAGCTGTTTTGATTAGTACTTTTAAATTGTTATTATTGCGAACGTAATGCGCAGGCGCACAGTAAACAAGTTGCACGATGCCACAGATTAGTTGCTTTTACGGAATCCTGATTTGGCTGAATTATAACGACCATATGCCTCCGCACTTCCACGCTTGGTATGGTGAGTATCGGGCCATCATTAACATTTATGATGGTGTGGTGAAAGGCGAGATGCCGAGGCGTGCGCTACGCATGATTCTTGAATGGTTAGACATACAAATGAACTTATTGAAGACTGGCAACTAGCGCAGAACGGAGCCAATCTAAAAAGATAGAACCATTAAAATAAATGACACGCCATGTTTCTTGAGATTACTAAAGCCGAGTATATTGGCGGTTATAAACTGCGCCTGCACTTCAACAATGGGGAAATCAGAGTGGTGGACCTGTATGCGTCACTAAAAGGTGAAGTGTTTGAACCTCTTCGGAATCTAGACAAATTCAAGCGTTTCAGCATTCCATTCAACACTGTGGAGTGGGACAATGGAGCTGATTTTGCCCCTGAATATCTGTATAAAATCAGCTCCGCAAAGTAGTTAGTCATCACAACATTTGCCACAATCGATATAGTTTGAGCCTCCTAATGGTGGAGCAGGCACGCCGTATCGTGTGCATCGTCATCCTAGTATGCTTGAGGGGGGAATGATTGCGCCACATTAAACAGCATTTGCGCAACAGACGCAACGAACAATATGCATCCCATTCCGTGACCAAACGAGTTCTCACTGCACATCAAAATGCGCACTTCTCACCACAAACCAACAGACAACTAATAAAAGCAAGCTAGAGCAACCTCATTCTCCGATACGTGCCGACAATGTTTGACGGGCAGAGGGTGAACAGGACATACATAAGCAAATATTTCGGAATCAACGTCTTAAATAGCGACGTAAGCAAGTACTTATTAGATTCAAGTTTTTGATTCAGCATACACTCATTGATAGCCCCCCAATGGGTGTCCAATGTATATCGCAGTGCATTGTTCAGAGCCAGTGCAACCCTCCTATTGAAATTACAACCTTGTGCACAATGAGACTTTTGAAACTCGTACAAGCTGATGGCTACCTCAACCATATCAAAAGCTCTCTTTGGATTAAATGTTGTTGTTATTGACCCAGGCCTTTTGCAGGCAACGTATGGTTTAACGTCTATATTTTCTACCTTGTTTGCTAAAAACGAAGCCCTAGGCGTAAACTCAAAATCCTCGTGCAGCAGTCCTTGGACGAAGCGCAAGTTATTGACACATAGAAACTCTCTGCGATAGATATGCGTCCAAGCCTGAATGTATCCAAACCGTCCCCATGGCACAGACCTCTGCTTTGTGACACCTCCAACTATTTTCTTATAGCCAGTATTAAAGACATCAACGTGAGAGTGAGACAGCACCTCAACAATATGCCGTAGGCACCCCGCCTCTAAGAAATCATCAGAATCAACGAACCAAACATAACGCCCCGTGGCCGCCCTAAGCCCAGAGTTTCTAGCGGCACTTAAACCTCTGTTCTCGGATGTCAAGACTTTGCAGTTATGCCTTTGCCCTAAAACATTTCTCACTTTTAAAAGGCTTCCATCTGTAGAGCCATCATCCTGTATCACAATCTCATACAATTCGTCTTCTAACGACTGAGTCAGAATGCTAAGAAGACACCTTTCTACATATTCCTCAACATTATACACTGGGACAACAAAGGACAAAACCGGATCAGACATAAAAAGCTGTTTTGAATTACATGAGAATAAGCACATTCGTATAACACAACTCATCAACGGCTCGCTAGTTGAGTACGACAATTTCCATAGCTATACATAGCCAAATTGCCCCACTCAACAAATCAGAACCAACGCCCTAAGTTATGGAAATGTAATGTAAAAACAAAAAATGGAACATAAGAGGAGCATGAGCACCCCATAATCATCTTTTCAACTCAAAATCATCAACAACTCACCCCAAAAAGGAATAGCTCAACAACACATGGACTTTGAGAAAAACCTAACCAATTTGCTAAGCAACTGATAGAACGGCCTGACAAACAAATGGTTCACCACATTTGGAATGTTACCGAGGCCTGTGAGGGGCCTAATTACGGCGTTGCCGGCAGAATGGTCTTCTAGCTCCATCTGATCGCAGCAACGGGCTATGACGTGCAAAAAGTTATAGTCGTCCAGAGTGCGCCGGCGAGCCTCGACAATGTCGGGGATTGACCTCTCATAGGTGTCGGAATCCAAGAGGCCGTCAATGGTTCGGCAGGCGGCCTCAAAGTCATCGGTGTTCAGCCACGTCATGGCGGGTTGCGGGAAATAATCCCCTATGTTGGTGCAACCGTTATACACCACATGGCATCCGGCCAAAAAGCCGTCCATTATCTTCTCCGTGAAATAGAATCTCTCACTGCTGTTCTCTATGGCAATGGTATATTTATATGGGGCCAACGCATCCCATTTATCCACCACCGGCTTAAAGTCCTTGCCAAAGAAGTCTATTCTGTCACCATACCGCTGCTTCAGTTTCCGAACAAAATGGAAACGCTTCAAATGACCAGCGGAAAATGTCTTATTGCTGACAATGATGGACATCTCCTTGGTCTTCTGCGGCAGCGGGCTGTTTTTTAGCGCATTATACGTTATGCTGCCAATGTGTTCAGGTGTTTGGCGCCCATTCTTGTCAATGCCAACGAACCACCATATGGCCGCCGGCCCGTACACAATGTGCTTGTGGCGCACACACTCCTGGCAGCTATACACCATCCCGAACTGGTCAGTGTAGCGTCGCGGGAACTTGACCACGCTCCACGGCTCCGACATGAGCAGCAAGGTGTTGGCCTGCGGCACGTCAAACTCTGTCCTGCTCTTGACGCACTTGTTCCTCACCACCAAGATGTCGGGCCGGCGGCCCTCGGCCATGGAGTCCATATTGAAATGATAGACTCTCTTGCCTGTGGAATATGTATTGTCAGAACTGGCCAATTGCCTTGAGTTCATCGGGATGCAAGCCAAGACCAGCACCTCCACAACATCTTTTTTATCGCTACCGAGGACCATAATCTAGGTTCAGTTATTACCTGTATTTTTTTCGGATTGGGGCAAAGGCCACGCTAGAGAGGTAGAACAGCCTATGCGAATACCTCAAGAGGAACCCTTGGACCCTATTTTTCGAGGAGAGCAGCCGCAGGTCGCCCGCCTTGACGTTGCAGGAGCGCAGCGTGGCTTCGAGTTCGGAGATAAGCCCCATGGATCGCCCAAAATCGCAAGTTGACCGACACACCCGCCTGGCCATCTGGACATAGCCATTGGCCATCTTGCGGCGGAGACCGAGCTCTTCTTGCGCGGACAGCACACCGAGGCGCGCAACGTCATAATATCGCTCCAGCGAGGCC
>CAKUYZ010000065.1 GCA_934717675.1 uncultured Bacteroidales bacterium | reverse complement strand
GTGGTGGACGGCGACTTGCCCGTGAGTGAGCACGTGAAGTCCATAAACAACTCTGGCAGCTCTTGGTAGTGAATAGGGTTGTAGACGCTCAGTGGGCGAATTCCACTCTTCGGGTCAGCCGGATTGTTGCGGCGACCAGGCATGACTGCGTTGACAACATTCACGACAGGCTCGTTGTTGCCAATCTTCCTATGCAGGCGTACTCCAATCTCTGCTACGTAGGTGTCCACGTTCTCTACCGAGTTCTTGTTAAACTGGAGGTAACGCGGGTTCTTGGTCGGCTGGCCGCGTACAATTCTCGGATGGCTCGGCACGACGAAGTATTCATCGCTGCCGTCTTCGAGGAAGTCGTTTACGAGGTCTTTGACGGGTTGTGTATAGAGGTCGAAGTTGATGGCGTCCTCTTTGAGAGCCTGAGCGTCATCGCGAGTCAGAGGCTCATAGTTCGTGAGGAAAGTGCCAGGCTTGCAGATGTCTGCCTCAGCCTCGTGGTCATAGCCCCTGTTTATGGCCTCGTCTGGCCTCTGGAACAGACGGAACTCGCAGTTCTCCACCAGCTTGACGCTTGGGTTCTTGAACTGTGGATTGAGGTGCCTAAAGCATGATGCTGGCACTGTGACAGAGGCCGTGATGTCATCCTCAACCTGAATTTTCAGGCTTGGCACGAAGTCAGAGCGCAGCTTATGGAGCAGCCAGTTGCCTTCGGGGTTGAAGCCTATGCGGACGTATGTACCGATGACCTGCTTGTTCTTATACATTAGGGTCGTACCCTCGCGTCCGTTGATGATCTGGACGCTCATGTAGTCCTTCCAGTTGCCTTTCTCGTTCTCGTTGCGATAGAGTCGCTTCACGAACAGCACTAGGGAGCGGATGTGGTCGGGGATGCTGCGCAGCCAAGCGTTGTACTCGTCACTGTACATATCTGACGGAGTGAGCAATTTGACTGCCGAGCCGAGCGCGCGCTTGTTGCTTAGGAACGTTCTGCTGGGTTTGGCGTCGGGCTGGACGTGCTTCCAACGATTGGTGTAATCGTGGTTGATTATCTCGTCGGCCTTGCGGAAGTCCTCCTCGAGGTTCACTATGTTGAACGGGCCATAGATGATGGCGTTCTGCATAGACTTGGAAATCTCGCTCTTGCCGCCGCCCGACACAGTGCAGGGCTTATGGCAGAGCATGCCCTCTGGTGAGGTGTTGACAATCCGCCACAGCGGCTGCTGCGGGTGCTTTACAAGCTCAAACTTGTTGCCCGACGGGTGGATGTATATCTTCTCTGGGCTGAGGGGGAGCTTCTTCTCCTGGCCATTATGAACCCATGTGATGAGAGTCTTGTCAATGTGGATGTTAGCTGTCTCTGGGATGTAGACAACTTGCGGATATTTTTTGTCCACGGCGTAGCCGTCTGGCATTAGCTCAACGCGGTCGCCGAGCAGGCTCATGGCTTCCTCGAATGTGAAGAGGCCGTCCAACTTATTGGAGTAGAGTTCGCCGATTATGTCATCGGACATGATGGAACGCGAGAACGCTATTGCGCCACCTGAGTGCTCTTCCTCCGCCAGGCCGAAGAGATTGGCGGAGTAGTTGATCTCCGTCTTGATCTCTTTCTTCGCATAGCCGAAGTAGTTGTCCGCAATGATGGTGACAACCACGCCGCGCTCGTCTCGCGCCGTGATCTTGAATGAGCCGCCGTCATTGTAGAGCTCGCTCTCGTCTCGCCAGCACATTCCCTCTGCGCGCTGACGTTCCGTGGCGTCGTCATAATGAGGCAAGCCCAGGTCCTTCTTCTTGAGTTGGAGGAGCTGAGGAGCGAAAATGATGCAGCCGGTATGACCTGTCCAGTGGTCAATGTCCAACGCGGCGTCGTTGTCGGGGAGGGCGGGGTCTCCAGCGTTTCCGAAGACGGTCTCGACGAAGTCCAAAGAACTTACCAAGCTGCCCGGTGCGAACAAGTGCACCTCAAGGCTGCGCCTTGTCATGACTTTGGGGACCTCCGGCACGACAATAGGGCGGACGAGGAGAGACACCATGGTGTGGGCTTTCTCGGCCTGGCTGGAAGTGAACGGGAGCGTGTTGATCTCGTCGTTGGGGTGAAGGGCCGCGTCAAGCAGGCGAGCGAACGTCACCTTGGGGACTGCCTTCTTGTCAACAGGAATAGGGAGACCACCCTCTGCGATGTGGAACGTGCCTTTGGTGGTGCGCTTGTCGTTGGCCGGGTTGTTGAGGATGCCCTGCTTTACGCGGTAGGTGGAGACGTATTTGCTGAAGAAAGAGTTGCTGTCAGGCGGCAAGCTAAGCTCGCGCGCAAGCCCCTTTTGCCCAAGCACGAAAGTCTCGGTGGGGAGGTTGCACATATCGCTTGTCTTGACGTCTTTCAGGTAGTCGTCTATGAAGTTCTGGATGCGCTGGTCCACAGGGCAAAGGTGCTGCCCCAAGAGGCGCGTCTTCTCGCGGTAGCTACTCACGAGGTCTCGCGTGATCTCCATAAACTTGGCATTGGCCAGTTTGACCTCGCTTTCGGCATTGTCTTGAAAGACAGGTTGCCCGAGGGCGGAGAGCTGCAGATTGATGTTTTCAATCATCTCCCGCCTGTCTTTGCGGGCGGCCTTCTGCTTCTTGCTCGTTTCTTTCATTGTCTATTGATGTTGTTTGCGTCCACGCGCATGGTGCGCATTGGCACAATTGGTTTTTCAGCTGGGCAAATATAATCAACTTAATTATAATTTGCGGGAGGCCGCAAGTTGAAAAAAAGTAAAGCCATTACAAGGTCTGTTTCACCTTGTAGACGTGACGATGGAGTATGGCCGTCACTATTTTAGAAGCATCCGCGGTCTCCTCTAATCCTTTGGTCATGAGGACCATCGGAATGGATTTCTTGCCTTTCGCATAGGCCGGCTGCTTATACTCAGTCTGCCAACAAGAGAATCCCGTTCTTTCATAAAAGGCGATGCGTCTTCGCGCTTCGTCAGACTGAGATGGAGGCTCCACTTCTAAAACTATGGGCAGCGAGGCTGACGATGAAAGTTTTGCCAGCGTGCGGCTTCCCACTCCGCCGCCCCTGAATTCTGGTTCTATGGCAAAGTGCTCAACATAAATGAACTTGCCGAAATTCCATGTGGTTATGAGGCCTACTCTCAGACCCGAGTCCCTTATGACATTGAAACCAAAAATCGGGTTGCTTTCCACAATGGCCATAAGGTCTTCCCTGTCGCGAAGCTCATCGTCCACGAAAGACTTGCTCATCAGCCTCATGCTGGGCTCGAAATCGGGGTCTCGCGTGCCAATTCTGGCCAGTGTGATGTTATTGTCCATCCGTCTGATTGTTTCTTGCCTACTAAGTTAATCAAAAATATCTGTAGGGGGATGGGAAAAGCGGGTCGCCGATGACGGGGGAGCGCAACTATGCCGATATGTACTTTATTACCTCCACAATGCCCGTCATGATGACGAGGCCTACAATGGCTGCACCCGCTATGCGGTTGATATATAATAGTCTACGGAGTGTCAACTTGCGTCGGAACAAGCCGACCATCACGGTTAGCAGCATCCACCACATTAGGGCGCCTAACAGCACGCCTGCAACCACCAGAACCCTTTCGGCGCGTGTGCCGTGGACGCCCATAAACGTGAACGCTCCCATAAACACGAAGAGAGCCAAAGGGTTAGTTATGGTGAGAAAGAATGTTGATACGAAATCTTGCCACAAATTGCGCTTGCGACTGGAAGAACGCTGATGACGAAGTTGCTTGTGCGGTTTGGAGAGCATCATTCTGACGCCAAGAACAATAAGGACGACGGCCCCGCCAACAAACAGAAGATTTCTGTGCGTCTCGACGAAGTCAGTCACCATTGAGACGCTAAACCCCGCCACGACAGCGTATAGGAAATCAGACGCCGCTGCGCCTGCCCCACTCGCAAAACCGCTGCGCCTGCCTTTGCTAAGCGTGCGTTGTATGCAAAGTACGCCAATGGGACCCAATGGAATGGACGCGACAAAGCCGACCGAGATGCCCTCAATCAACGATTGCGCTAAACTTACTATTTCCATCTCTGTTGCCCCTTTGTGCTGGTTGCCTTAAATGACGGCGCAAAAATACAAAAATTGGAGGCTACCGCTTTGCGCCGCGCAGCAATTTGTCAACACTGTGCCTTATTTTGCGCAGCCCTCGGCGCGTGTGTTTGTCATAGAGGCTCACAATCTTCCAGTCTGGGCCGATGACGATGGTCCTGGTCACACTGCCATTGGGCGTGACAAAGAGCTTGTAAATATGCTCATTGTCGTCAAAGGCATAAGGAATGTTTATCCTTTGTTCGTGAAGGAGGGACTCAAAGTCGTGTCTGCCGGTCTGGGTGTCTTCGCAGACTATGTATATGGAAAAATAGTCGTCGCCCTTATGCTTCTTCCATACATATTTTTGATAATCAACCATGTGAGCTGCGCTGAAGGGGCACCATGACGCTGCGAATTGCAAAACTACCACCTGACCTCGGAGCAAGTCCGCATCTAGCGTATCACCTTCGTTGGTCACAAAACTAAAGAGAGGGGCGAATTGCCCCTCGGTGACTATGAAACGGCTGCCGCGCTCCCTCTTGATTTGAGCCGTAGCCAATGTTGCCGCAGAGAAGAGCAATGCTGTCAGCAGTGCGAATCTCATTGCTTGAGCATTAAAAAGTTCTGGTCAGGGTCTTCGGCTGTGGTGATGTCCCTCAGCAGGCGGCGCAGCGTTTGGCAATACGTCCTGCTCAGAGGGAGCTTTACACGCTCTTCTCCGCATTCGATGTAGACTTTATCCTTATCTATGTTGCACACGTGCCTTACGCCGATGGCATAAGACCTGTGTATGCGCATGATATATGCCTCAGCGGGGAAAAGCTCAATCACTTTTTTCAGCGGCATATGCACAAGCAACTTTTGGCGTGGAGTGCTCACCGCTACATAGTTCTCCTGCGCCTCTACCATTATGATGTCCTCAAACTTCACCTTGTGAAGCCCCCCAGTGTTGTCTCGCAGGAACACCGTCTCGCCATCGCTAGTGGCATTCCCCTCCACAGTCTCCTCAACGAGCTTGACGTCCCCCTTTGTCTCTAGAGCCAACCTGGCTTTACTCACAGCCCTAATGAATCGCGCGTAGCTGACGGGCTTTAACAAATAATCGCACACGTTGTACTCATAGGACTCTAGTGCATACTTTTCTTGCGATGAGTATATGACCACTTCTTTGCCCGCAAGGTCTATTGCCCGCATAAACTCGATGCCGCTCATCTCCGGCATCTCGATGTCTAAGAAGATGATTCCTACGCTGCGTCCTTCATTGCTAGACAAGAAATTAATGGCGTCTATGGCGTTGGAGAACGCTTGTATCAAGCAGACGTCGTTAGTCCTGCTGATATACCCGGACATTATCTTTGTTGAGAAGACGTCGTCGTCAACTATGATGCAAGTCATGCGTGCCATAACGGCCAAAGAATTCGTGCCCTCGTGCGCTGCGCTACAAGGCCAAACACGGCCATAAACTTGGCCTAGTGGTATATTATAATTAATCTGGGAATGATTTGTGAGCTTAAAGCGTAGTTAAAGCCCGTTGCTTATTTTTTCCAAAGAAATGGGGCAGGATAGAATAGACTGGTAATCCTCGCCAGACTCGTACATGTCCTCATCGTCTTCGTCATAGCACCAAGAGATGCTGATGTCCCATCCCTTTCGGTACATGGCCTCTAGCTTCTTGAAGATGTCAAGTATGCACTTGGAGCTGCTGGTGTTGAAATACTCAAGTTGGAAGCGTACTTTCGTAGGTTTCATTTCACCCTGTGAGTACTCATTGAGCCAATTGTTTAGCGAGCGGTAGAACTCAACGGAGTTCTCTGGTATGGAGCGGCCCTTGATCTCGATGATGCCCTTGTCTGGGTCCATCAAGATATACGGGGTCTTCGGGCTTTCTTGGAGAGTGATAGTTTCCATCTCAGCTATATTGTTGTTTCTGTGTTTTGTATCTAGGTTGTTTCTGTGGCTCTATCCTATGCACACGTCGAAAGAGAAGAATCGCAGGCCAGGTGCGCCTTTGACCGTATAGAAGTTGCAACCGAGTTTGTTGCCACTTTTCCTGGCCATATCTATCATCCCCAGTCCGGCCCCTCCTTTTTCAGAGAAGTCTTTTGTGCTGACAGTTTTCCGGTAGAGGTTTTTAATCTCGCCCTCATCTAGAGAATTGAGGTAGTCAATTTGCCTTTGCAAGTCCGCAGCTTTCTCCGCTGGCACGAAATTGCCCGTCGTAATCCTGCATTTGGCGTTCTCTTTGGCCATGACTATAACCCCAAGTTTGTCAGCTCCGTAGGCCTTTTGGACGGATGGAGACGGCTCAACGTGGTGATACAGATTCTGTGCGCACTCTATGAATATGTGGAATGCGCGTTTGCGAATGTTCTCCGGGCTGATGTTGTCGTGAAGTTTCTGCTCCATGCACGGCAAGACAGAGTCGATGTATGACGATGAGAAGTTGCCGAGGTGCTCTATGAGCACTTCGCCGCTGCGTTTTGCCGCCATCCATTTACCCATGTCGAAGTCCATATTCAACATCACCACAATTCGCGAAGCGAATATATTAAATATTATTCACAAAGCCGCTCTCCTATATGAAATTTTATCGCACTGACATTATCTCCGCATTTCAAATGTCCGCCTCGCAGTTGCGTTGCTCAATGTGAAGGCCAGGCGCGACGCTGTGTGTGAGCCACACATTGCCGCCGATCACTGCGTTATCTCCAATGTTGACACGCCCCAATATGGTGGCTTGGGCGTAGATGACGACCCCGTTGCCGATTATTGGGTGGCGAGGCTTGTCTCGGACGGCGTCGGCATCGGCATCAATGTGGCTCAGTGCGCCCAGGGTGACGCCTTGGTATATTTTGACATCGTTGCCAATGACGCAGGTGGCGCCAATGACGATGCCTGTGCCATGGTCAATTGCGAACCGCTCTCCTATTGTGGCCTGTGGGTGGATGTCTATGCCAGTCTCGCTGTGCGCCATCTCTGTTATGACGCGTGGGATGAGTGGCACGCCGAGCTCATTAAGTTTGTGTGCGATGCGGTATCCAGATATGGCTCTGACGGCAGGGTAGGCGAAGATGACTTCAGCCTTGCTGTGCGCCGCGGGGTCGCCACAAAAAATGGCTTTAACATCGCCGACAAGAAGTCGCCTGAGCTCCGGAAGCCATCTGACAAAAGAGGCCGTCTTACGCTCGGCCTCGGAGCGCGTGGTTTCGGTGGAGAACCCGCCATCGGAATGGTGAGTGAGGCATAGGCCGGCGAATATCTCTTGGCGCAGCTTGTGCGCCATCTCTTCAATGCACACTCCCTGGTAGTAGGCGAGGCTAGACTGATGGACTGGCTTGGCCGCAAAGAAGCCTGGGAAGATTATCTCGCGGCACAGGCGGACGAACTCTTTGAGCTTGTCTGTTGACGGCATGGGCAGGTCGTCTTTCGAGTCGCAACATACGTATTCGAAGGTCTCGCCTTTTGCCAGGTGGCCCATGGCGTCTGTGATGGCCGCATAGACAAAGTCGCTGCTCATTCTTATTTTTGTGTAAGATAGTGTTTCAAGAACGCGCCCGTCTTCGAGGCCTCATTTTGCGCCACATCTTCTGGCGTACCCTCGCACACAATGCGCCCTCCGGCTGCGCCTCCGTCCGGGCCAAGGTCTATGACCCAGTCCGCGCTCTTGATCACGTCCATGTTATGCTCAATTATGACAAGGCTATGGCCTTTCTCTATGAGCGAGTTGAATGCCTTGAGCAGTTTGCTTATGTCGTGGAAGTGGAGTCCTGTGGTTGGCTCATCAAAGACGAAGAGCGTTGGCGGCTGGTTTGCGTCGGCCAAATATGAAGCCAGTTTGACGCGTTGGTTCTCGCCTCCAGAGAGTGTGCTGCTGGACTGACCCATCTTGATGTAGCCGATACCAACGTCTTGAAGAGGCTTAAGCCGCTCCACAATCTTGCGCTCTGTTGCAGATGCGCCATCGCTGAAGAACTCTATGGCCTGGTTGACAGTCATTTCCAAGATGTCGTAGATGTTCTTGTCGCGATATTTGACCTCTAGCACATCGTCCTTAAAGCGTTTGCCATGGCACTGGTCACACTCAATGACCACATCGGCCATAAACTGCATCTCAATCTTTATTGTTCCTTCGCCTTGGCAAGCCTCGCACCTGCCGCCTGGGGCGTTGAAAGAGAAATGCGCAGCCGTGAAGCCATTTTGCTTAGAGAGAGGCTGGCTGCTCATCAGTTTCCTGATTTCCTCATACGCCTTGAGATATGTGACGGGGTTGGAGCGAGAGCTTTTGCCAATGGGGTTCTGATCAACGAACTCTACTCTAGATATGGCTCCCAGATCTCCCGCCAAATGTCTGAAAGACTTGGCTTTGGCGGTGTCAGAGTCGGCTGTGAGCTGGCGAAGTTCGGGGTATAGCACTTGGGTGACGAGAGACGACTTGCCCGAGCCACTCACGCCCGTGACCACCGTCATGGCGTTGAGGGGGAATGTGGCCTCCACATCTTTCAGATTGTTGGTGTTGGCGTGGCTGACTTTTATGGATCGGTTCCAGCTTCTTCTGCTGTGTGGGACCGGTATTGAGAGCTTGCCAGTGAGGTATTGCGCAGTCAGGCTTTTTCCAGACTTTATCAGGTCCTCGTAGGGCCCTGCGAAGACGACTTCACCGCCCAGGCGGCCAGCCTCAGGCCCTATGTCTATTATATCGTCCGCGGCGCGGATTATGTCCTCGTCATGTTCAACGACTACGACTGTGTTCCCTAATCCTTGGAGTTTTCTCAACACCGTTATCAGTTTCGCAGTGTCGGCCGAGTGGAGCCCTATGCTAGGTTCGTCAAGGATGTAGAGAGACCCGACAAGGCTGCTGCCAAGTGAGGTGGCCAAGTTAATTCTTTGACTTTCACCACCAGAAAGCGTGGCAGACGTTCGGTCTAGGGTCAGGTATTCAAGTCCGACCTCAACCAGGAAGTCTAGGCGTTGGCGAATCTCAGTGAGGATTCTTTGCGCCACTTTAGCGTCGTGGTCTGACAAGGTGAGCCCGTCTGCCCATTGCTTAAGCTCGCTTATGGGCAGACGGCAAAGCTGCGTGATGTTATGATTGCCCACGCGGACGTAGGTGGCCTCTTTCCGTAGTCTTGAGCCGTGACATTCGGGGCATATGGTCTTGCCGCGAAACCTTGCGAGGATTATGCGGTATTGGATCTTGTATTGATTCTCCTGGGCGAAACTGAAGAAATCGTCTATGCCATATACTCCCTTCGCTCCATGCCACAACAGATCTTTCTCTTTTTGAGACAGTTCGGCGTAGGCTTTGTAGGTGGGGAAGTCGTAGGCTTGCGCTTGTCTGATGAAGTCTATCATCCATTTGCCCAACGTTGGGCCAGACCAGCAAGCCACGCAACCGTTGCCTACGGAGAGGTTCTTATTGGGTATGACAAGGTCTTCGTCAATGCCAATGACCCTGCCGAAACCCTCGCACTTGGGGCAGGCCCCGACGGGACTGTTGAACGTGAACATCAGCTCGGTTGGCTCATCAAACGTCATTCCGTCTGCCTCGAACTTTGTTGAGAACTCACGTTCTGTCACTTTCCCATCTGCCGCTATGGTGCGGATGGTGCAGCGA
>CAKUYZ010000064.1 GCA_934717675.1 uncultured Bacteroidales bacterium | reverse complement strand
GAGAAGTTGAATGGTGAAGTTCTCTTGCAGGAGATAGAAAAAGATTTGAAAGAAGCAGGCTTTGAAGGTAAAGAGTTGGATAATGCTTTAAAGCGTATTCGCAATAAATATGCGGATGGAGATTACCAACTAAATCAGAATTTAAAGCAAGCTCAAATAGAAGAAGCGGCCGAAGCTATTCGCTTAATGACAGCTCGCACGAATCTAACTAACGCAGAAGTGCAGGATACTATTGCAAAAACTCAAGATTTCTTAGATTCAAAAGATTTCCGAAGAGATTTCCGCAAAGCTAAACTAGAGGAAAAGCAGCAAATAGTTAGCAATCTTAGGCAAGCCTATCGAACACAGAAAGCTTTGGTAGATGCGCAGGTTGATAAGTTGAAAGCAGAGCTAAACCATATAGAATCTTCAACGGAATTACAAAATGTCACAAAAGCAGAAAAAGAAGAAAGATTAAATGAATATCGTAAATGTTTGGCGTTGATGGATGATTATTCCCGCGCTTCTGACAAATTCGATTATTTGATTAACAACCCAGATTACGAAAATCCAAATTGGTGGTTTCGTAACATTCGCCATTCATTTGAGGTATTCGGCGAAATGGCTAGTGGTCTTTTAGGTTTCAGAATAAAAAAATAGATTATGAGTTATAGAAGAGTTTCCCGTGGTGGTATTAGGCTATGAAATACGATATTACTATTAATCGGCCTTACGAGCCTGTCTCTTGTTACACCCAGAGACAAGCAGACGAAGTAGCAGAAGAACTGCGAAAAGTTGGTATTCGTGTCCTTACGTTGCAAAATGCTTGGCGAAGAAAATATGCGTGTTCTTTCCATTCGTTAAAAGAATCTAACGAGCTGTATTTTGAGCCGAAAGCTATGGATGTTTTTTGTTTTCTTTGCGAACTCAAAGACGTTAATTTTCAAACTATCTTCGGTAGTGGCTTTCAATGCATTAAGTATGCAGCAGTAAGTGAACTTAATACAAATTATCGGTATAAAATACTGATAATCAAGGTGTTATCTACGCGAGCTGTTTGCTCTACCTATCCTTTACGAGCCGCACAGAGACTTGGGCATCGGAGGCTATGTCATTATCTGACGACTTTCCGCATTGATATTCTCCATATGTATCTTTTACGAAACGCATTGACTTTGAGAAACCTCGGCCGTTAGTTTCTGAGTTGAGCATATATACGCCATAGGTATAAGCTCCAGCCAGTTCCATATTCGCCGGGAAGAATAATGCACTGCCATCCGTACAGACTACAGCCACGCCATTGACACCCCTGAATTTATCCCAGCTCCAGTTGCAACTGTCTATCAGTTCTTGCGCCTCAGCAACGGTTGGCAGACGCCAACCGTCTGAGAATTCCCAAGTCAATCCGTCAGATGGCGACATAAATTGACCTAAATCCTCAACATCTGCTGCTCCATAATTCCTTGCGGACCACAAGACGGACAATCCCAAATCTACAGCATAGTTGTCCGATATATTGATGCGCAAAGTCTTGAAATCCAAGATGTCGCCATAATATTCTTTGTCCTGGAGTTTGTTGCCAACTTTTTCCTTGACAACGGCAAAAGCTCTGAAAAAGTACCGCTTGTCTGCGCTTAGTTCTTTGGGTGTCACGTAAAACTCGCCCATCCCGCAACTGTCCACAGAGGTTGGAGACAATTTGGTGATCTTTTGGTCAGACTCGACACCCACGCTGTCTAACGTCACGTTCCTATTCCGCTCAAAAAGCAAGACGCCCATGTCTTGCACATCGGTAAACATCACATTCACATTTCCTCCAAGCTTGGCAGAATAAGACGTAACACTTTGTGGTGCATTGGTTTTGACGCCAATGGGTGGCGTGTGGAAAGAGCGCACCCTGCCCCAAATGTATACTTCGCGCAAATTGGCTGTACGCATCATCACAAACGCTCTGTAATAGTATGTTTGGTTTGGACGCAGAGACGACAGATTATACGGAGCCGCACATAACGTAGATTGCTCACGAATCACACGGTCGTGCAAAGAGTAATAGATGCCATACGAACCGCAAAATGCCCCAGCCTCAACAGGCTCGCTGAGGGTTAGCCCCAATCTTGCGCCAAAGGCATAGACGTTTGTGGCGGAATCAGTCTCAGCCGTGAGGCGATGCGTGCGGAATGAATATATCTCGGAATTATGGCGTACTCCATCATGCTCGACGTATGTTGTGAAATAGTATGTGGTATCTGCATATAGGCCGTCTAATTTCACGCAATTATGTCCATCTTCTTGATTTATAGCCTTAACCTCGATGCCTGTTGTGTTTATGTACTTCGTGTTTTGCATCGAGAAATGGATGCCTGCGACAGAGCCTGAGTCCACCCCACTGCCAAAAACACCCGATATGACCGCGCTATATGGCGTTATGCCAGTCACTTTCACCAAGGCTGTCGTGTCGTCGGGCGTCACGGGTTGTGGCGCAGGCGAGTCATCAACTGCGCAGCGAGACACAGAAAAAACGACAGTGGCAATGATAGCCAAAGAGAATAATTTTCGTATCGACATAATTTGACACGTAGGGGCCTTCACCCCCCACCCTTTTCAAAGGTACAAATTTCGTGGAAATATGAATTACTGACTAGTGCGTTATGGTGAGATGGCAGACATAATGTTTTGTACATTACAGAATGATTTCTTATACCTGCATTATGCTTTAGAAATAAAGACAGGGATGGAGTTACGTTCCGACCGTGACCCGTACCGTTTCCCCCTCGCTTGCCGTTGCTGGTGCTAGCGGGGGGCTGTTTTTAGGAGCATTTACAATCGGTATTCGCTTTATCCGATGAGGCGTCACGAAGCTTCACAGTCTCATACGGTTTGTAAAATGCTGTGGTCTCAAATATAGGAAAAGGCACAAACGACAAAACCCTCGGAGCAATATTACTCCGAAGGTTACTTACCGTCTAAAATAGGACTAAGAAGCAAAAATCTTACTGACTCTAGACCTAGGTTGTGATACCGGAGGGATTCGAACCCCCAATCTTCTGGGCCGTAACCAGAGGCATTATCCAATTGTGCTACGGTACCGAACCATTGCCGTTGTTTGACGACACAAAATTAGTAATTTATTTGATATGTGCTATCGCACGTGGGACTTTTTGCCAACTTTTTCTGAATATTCTCTCTGTTAAAAGAAACTTGAGAACAAAACACTAGCCGTACGTGCCTCTACATCGGACCAACTATCAGCATCGAAGCACAGAACCGCCACCCCTGCTGTAGGAAATGCGGCTCGGCACGCATCACGGCACAGACTCCGAAGTTTGTATGTGAGGTCTGGGTTATGCGCAACGACCATCACGCAGTCATCTGACTTGTCCGCAAGCGAGCTTAACTTATCTAGCAGTCCTTGCGTGGTGTAGCCATCATACAGCATTCGTGACGCCTCAACCCTTGGCTTTTCCCCTAAGGCCGAGGCGACAACACGGGTGGTTACCTCGGCCCTTGGGGCGTCAGACGATATTATGAGCGATGGCAACACACCCCACCCTTTCAGTAGCTCCGCTGACGCCAGAGCCTGCCTTGAACCACGTTCTGTGAGCGGCCTCTCATGGTCATCAGCGGCTATGGCTGCCTCTCCGTGACGCATTAAAACTAGCAGCAACACTCTTTAGAACTTATATGTGATGCCAACCATGGCGTTGAACTTATAAGAGGAATAGCCGAGCCAACGTTGCTGGTCGGCTGCCGTTATGTTGTTGACGTCAAGGAAAGCCGTCCAACGATTTGATATGTAATAATGAGCGCCTATGTTCAGGTCTACAAAACCGTCCAAGTCGCTCGCCATGCCACGTGTGGGGTCGTAGGCCTTGCGTTTGCCCTCATAAGACAAACGCGCACGGAGAAGAAGCCGGTCCATAGGCTTACACCTGCCAGACAACGACAGTTCGCAAGCTGGCCTATACCACGCCTCCTCAAGATTATTCATGTTATATTTGTTGTAGGTCGCTTCGAACAAGATATTGCTGTTTGGAGTAGGCGTTACGTTTATCTCGCCATGAAGGCGGAACAGCTTTCCATCATCTTGCAAAACAGCAAATTGCGGGGCGAAGGCTACGGTTGTTGAGTCGTAGGCCATGGCGAGGTGACGGTTTAAGAAAAAGACTTCGTCGCCCAATGAGTTGTATTCCATTCCCACATGAAGTTGCACTTCCTTGCAGAATGCGGCACGGACACCCAGTTTAAAGATAATAGGCGACTGCGAGGGTTTGATGTCATATCTGGCAACGTAAGATTTATTCTTGCCATCCCAGACATATTTGCGTCCATCCGGCATGGCATATTGGTTTCGTTCAACCAAAGACCTATAGCTGTTTGCGCCATAGTCGCCCGTCAGAGCGGCATAGAGGCGTACGGAGCCATCTCCCATGAAGAAATCGGCGTTAAGGTCGGGCTGGACTATAAAGTCGTCTTTCTCAGAATAATCATCTCCTATGACGCTTATGACCCTGAGGCCGAGACGCAGGCTCATATAATCATAGTCCATTATGAAATGCGGGAAGACACGTATGTCTGTGCCGCTATGCTCAACGAAGTCATATTTCGAAGCCTCATCACCCTTATGAACCTTGAATACGTTCACGGCCAAGTCTGCATCTATTCCCGCGCCGCCCTTTATGGGGAAACGGAGCGCGCCTCCGAATTTGATGTCGGTCTGATGAACGCCACTCTTATTACCGAATATGCCCAAGGCCGCCTTTGCTCCAAACGTGAACTTGCGAAGCGGATCAGCCATGGCGTTGCCTATGCAAAAGTCCACGTCTAGCGTTGTGTTGCGCTGCTTGGAATCTCCTAACAGATCTGCGCCAGCGATGAGATTGCCATTCTCGTCTACATACGTTACCGTGTCCGACACCGTATGGTGGCCATAATACTTATAGGCCAAGTTTTTGAAATTCACATTGAAACCGCTGCGCACATTTCCTCTGAAATGGTCGTAGTTAAGCCCCGCCCAAGTCTCATTTTGCGGAGCGTTGACCTTAGAACCGTCAGAGAGCTTCACTTTGCCCAGTTGCGCAAGGTGTCCCGCCCGCATTGAAAGGTGGTGTTCCTTGGAGCTTCCGGCCGTATAAATAATTTGGCCGAAGAAGGAAGGGAGAGACCCCACGCCACCTTCCACCACCGCACGGTATGGGCTTTTATAGGCGGGGAATTCCATACTAGCCGCCGTGAGGCTATCTGGTTTCGTCGTGACCGTTGCCACTCTATTGAGCAACTGGTATTTAAACTTGTCAGAATATGTGGCTGTATCATCCATCAGGGGAGCCACAGAGATCTTCCTGGCCCTCCGCAACGTGGGCTGATAGGCGTTAACGACGTCTACCGAGCGGTCAATGGTACTTGTTGTGTCTGTTTGTGCGGCCAACTCGCCGCAGCACAGCACGGATGCCGCGGCCGCAGTCGCCGCACCGTATAATAACCTTTTCATTGTTGCCTTCTTTACTGTTTATCTGCGGCCGTCTCGGTCGCCTCTGTGTTCCAAACATCCAAACGCTGCGCAATCTTATCCGCAATGTCGTCTTTTGCGGCATAGCTATCCTTCAGTGTTTGCAGGTATTGCACAGCTTGGAAGTCATCGCCTTTCGCATGATATATGTCGGCCAACAACACAAAACTGCGAGCCAGCCAATATTGATGAGGCGTGCCTTTCTCAACATAGTCGAAGACCTCTTTCTCCGCTCCGTCCGCGTCGCCAGAGTCAAACAGATGTTGCGCCAAGAGGTATTTAGCCTCCGCGCCCTCGACCGTCTTGGTGCTCTCGGAGAGAGTGCGCAAGATGGGTTGCGCATCATCGGCTCGTCCTGCCGCAATGAGAGATTTGGCTTTGAGATACTGCGCCTCACGCAAGATGGCAGGGGATGCCTGCGGCATGGATATCACCTTGTCGGCACTGGCTATGCACTGCTCAAGGTCGCCTTGCTTGCTCATGCACCTCATCTGACCTATTATGGCCTCAATCTTGTTTGCCTCAACCTCAGCTTCGACCTCCAGCCTTTGGAACAAGGCCAAGGCGCGTTGATAGTCTCCTGACTTGTATAACAACTCTCCACCTCGGAGCAAAGCCTCCTCTGTAAATACGCTCCTTGGCTGCTCAGCCACCGACAGATACAGAGTCAGAGCCTTGTCAAACTCCTTATCCCCATAGCAGCAGTCGGCCAAATAGAAGTTAGAAGGGGTGACGTATCGCCCACTGGGGAACGTCTCCAAGTATCTTGTGAAGCCAGCCTTGGCATCGGCAAAGTTTCCTTTCAAATATAGGTTGGATGCGCTGACGTAGAGCAAAGAGTCTCGCTCTTGCTCACCTACATGCGCAAAGGATCCGAGCGTGGAGGTATAGGCGATGTAGCCGTCGTAGTCACCTCGCTCCATATACACGTTTCTCAGGCCAGTAAGAGCCTCCGCGGCTTCCGGAGTGGACGGATATTCGTTTATCACGCGTTTGTAGAACGCCATGGAGTTGTCTAACTCATTGTTGTTGTAGTAGAGTAGACCGAGCTGCAACATAGACTGCGACGCCAAACTGCCTTTGGGATATTTCTCCTTGACAACCTTATAGTTGTATATGGCATCCTTAATCTGTCCCACTGCCACATAGGCCCTGGCTTTTTCAAAATAAGCGTTGTCTACATACACCGATTTGGGATATTTGCCAATCAGCGCGTCAAGCTCATCAACCTTGCCGACATAGTCTCCTTGGAGGCCCAGACATATTCCTTTCTGCAACATTGAGTAGTCTCCCTGCGCCGCCGACGTTGACATGGCCTTGTCGTAATAACTTATTGCACCACCAAAATCGCGCTCCACATACAAGCAATCTCCTATGCGGTTATATGCGTCAGCCTCAAGGTATTCTGACTTTTTGCCCGACAAGGCTACATAACGCAGAAACCAGCGCCGGGCGTTCGGATAGTCCTTCTTGTTGTAGTAGGTGTAGGCCACGTTGTAGTGCGCCGTGGAGAACTCTGGCACCTCTGCGGCCTGATAGGCGTTGATGAACATGAGGAACTTGTCTCGCGCCTCGACGATGTTTTTGCGCGAATAGAGGCACTCGCCCTGCCAATAGTAGGCGCGCGCCTTCAGACGCGGGTCGTAATCGGCATAACGAAGCGAATAGTCAAGGAAGTCCTCCGCGCCGTCAAGATCCTCGTTGTTGTACAGTTCCAAAGCGTGGTAGAACGCAATTCGCTGCATGGCCCGATAGAGGCTCAAATCCTTATGCTTGATTTTCTCCATGGTCTCCAGAGCCTGCTTATAGTTCTTGGTGGAGACCAGAGCCTTGCCTATCAAGTTATACGTCTCGTCTCGATGCACGGTGGACGGATATAAGTCCAAAAACTCGATGAATGAGGTGATCAAATCATCGAAAGGCGAGAATTTAAGTTCATAGGCCAACTTCAACTTGTTGAAATGCGCATCCTCCGCAATGGCCACATCGAAATTGCTGCGCGACGCAGCATCGAAAGCCGTACGCGCGCGTCTTTTGTCGCCCAAATGGATGCAGCACGCAGCCAGGTTGTAATAGGCGTTTTGAGCCATGGCGTCATCTTCTGACGTGACCTTGGACAGGTTAGTGGCCGCATTCTCATAGTCCTCCAAATGGGTGTAAGCCAAGCCTATATGGTAATAGTCAGCCCGCAACAGCTTGCCGCGGGACAAGTCCGCCACCCTTTTGTATGACGCAAGCGCCTGCTTGTATTCGCCAAGCATAAAGTGACTGTCCGCCACAATCCTGGACATCTCAACAGCTTTGCCCGTTGTGAGCTCGGACAATGGTTGCGCATATCTCAGAGCCTCAGCATAGTGCCCCTGAAGGTACATAATGTCCGCAATGTAATATGAGGCCGCGGTGTGGAATCCATCGTCTTTCTCTAGCTCAAGAAATATCTTTAAGGCCGCATCCAAATTGCCGTTTTCGTAGAAGACGTGCGCCCTATAATATTTCACCGAATTGAGGTAGTCCCCCTCCTGCCCCTTGATTTTGTCAAACTGAGCAATGGCGAGATTATGCTCGCCTTGTGAGAAATAGCAATACCCCTTCTTGAAGATTAGCGGCACGCGGTTTTGTGGGCTGACCTCCCGCTCGTCCGCTTTCTCAAACCAAGCCAACGCTTTTTTCTCGTCCCCCTTGGTGAGCAAGAAGTCACCCATATGGAACAAGGCGTCGGCGCGATACTCATTGTGTTGGTCAAAGTGTTGGAAGTCATCGAGCAGACGCACGGCATCCGCATTATTGCTCATCTTCGCAGAGAGTGCCTCAAAATATCTGGCGTCCTCAAGCATCACCGTGCTTGCCTCACCGGCATATTGCATCCTGAAATCGGCGAACGCAGTTCGCGCAGCACCGTATAGCGCAGCGTCATAGAGCGACAGAGCGTGCTCGAAATGAGCCTCCGGGCTTCCCACAGATTTGGAATTCTGCGCAAAGAGGGGTGGCGCAAGGCTTAGGAGCGCGGCCAGTGCCAATATGTTTTGTTTCATCTAAATTCTAGGTAAAATCTCCGCGTAAAGATAACAAAAATTGATACGTAACTTTGCGTTATGATATACTACTTCAACCCCTCGGTCGAGATGGCTGTGCGCCAAAATGGGCTGTCTTATACGCCACCTGCCACCATTGCGCAAATGGAGAGTGACTTGGCCTGCATAGTCATGTTTTTGACACGACCGGGCGACCTTGTGGTTGGTGAGGCCCCGGACGCGGCCCTCCAGGAGATGTGGGATAAGGTTATTGCCCCTCCTGTTTTTATTGACAAGCGGCAAGCCAAAGCCCTCATTGCCAATGGGGAGCCTTTTGCCCCCTGGGGACTTAGCCGCTCAACGCTTCATGCTTTCGGGCAGGAGAGCCGAGCGAAAATGTGGAATTTGCGCTCTTTTCTGTCTCGAGCCACGTCCGTGGCCATTGAGACTGAGACTTGTAAGATTCTTGGAGAGCCATCGCTAGCCGACCCCACGTTAGTCTCGGACAATAGAATGTTGCAGAGCGTTTTAGATGGTAAGATGCGCCACGGCGACGTTGTCATAAAGACGTTGTGGAGCGCATCGGGGCGCGGCGTCAGATTTTTTCGGCCCGATGAATACAGTGCGGCTCTTAGGTTTGGAACTGACGCGATATGTGCTGATGGTGGCGTGGTTGTTGAGCATAAGTTGCAGAGAACTGGGGAGTTATCTTTCCTTTTTCTCAAAGGGAAAGATGGGGTGGAGTATATCGGCGCAAATGCGTATCGTAGCGCGGAGCGCGGAGGTTTTGGTTTTGAAGAGATTGGCCCAGGCGCATTTTTTGAGGCACAAAAGGCCGATGGCAAGTGGGAACTCAAAACATCATCGGCTCTAGCGGAGGCCATAGGTAAGGTCTTGAAAGACTCACCATACTCTGGAGCCATCGGCATAGACGCTATGGTTTGTAACACTCAAGACGGCAAGCGATTAATCAGATGCTGCACAGAAGCCAACCTTCGGTTCTGTATGGGGCATGTGGCTCACCGTGTGCGCATGGCTTTCGCTAGTGGAGTAACGGCGAGATGGGGTATGGTCTCGTTTAAAAATGACGGGGAGTGGAATCGCTTTGCAGAAATGGAGGCAACAAGACACCCATTGGTCAGGACACAGAGTGGAGAAGCGACGGATGGGTTCTTTAGACTGACTGGGCTAAAGGACACTGCACGT
>CAKUYZ010000063.1 GCA_934717675.1 uncultured Bacteroidales bacterium | reverse complement strand
CCCCGCGCGGCGTGAGGCCGCCCACAGCCGCCATGTCCCGAACCCACCATGCGGAGACGGCACGCGTGCCGTCTCCCGTAACTGAGGCATCCCTCCCCAAAACACACCCACCGCCCCCAAAATCATCCCGCCGCCACGTCCCGAACCACCCCATGTAGAGACGGCACGCGTGCCGTCTCCCGCCTCGGTGACACGCCTCCCCGCCCCGTGCGGGACTTGACGTCGTCCCCCTCCCATCGCGTGATACGGGCCGCGACCCGTATCTATATGCCACCCCGCATCATACCTCAACACACCCACCGCCCGCCACCGCCTCCCAAACGATTCCGCCGCGCCGTCTCAACCCACCCATGAAGAGACGGCACGCGTGCCGTCTCCCGTTATATGTCATTGAATGGCAATTGCGTCGCTCGCAACATACTCTTGCTGCGCCCAATGACAGTCAGTTCAATATTTCTGTCTTGAGCAGAAACGTATTCCGACAATATGGGCTAATTTAGCAATTGGAATAAAAACAAGTCCAGATGCCAGCACCAACGTCAAAGGCGGTCATTAGGCTCGAAGACGGCACAGAGGCCACCGCGCAGGAGCCCGTCATAGTCTCCGCCAGCCGCAGCACTGACATTCCTGCCTTCTATTGCGACTGGTTTTTCCATCGTTTGTTCAGGGTAGGTTATTCCGCTTGGATCAACCCGTTTAATGGCGCCTGGTCATACGTCAGCTATGCCAAGACGCGTTTCATTGTCTTCTGGTCTAAAAATCCTAGGCCTTTGCTGGCGCACTTGGATGAGCTGCGTGAGCGAGGCGTGGGTTGCTACGTCCAGTATACGCTCAACGACTATGAGGCGGATGGGTTGGAGCGCGGCGTTCCGCAATTAAGTGAGAGGATCGACACGTTTCGCAGGTTGTCCGCCGCCTTGGGACGCGACGGCGTAGTGTGGAGGTTTGACCCGCTCTTGCTTACCGACAAGATTGACGAAGAGTGTTTGCTGCGTAAAGTGGAGAATCTTGGAGACCTATTGGCAGGCCTGACGGAGAAACTTGTTTTCAGTTTTGCCGATTTGGCTCCCTACCGCAAGGTGAGGGCCAACCTTGCCGCGGCGGGCGTGGAGGCCAGGGAGTGGACTGCGGCTCAGATGGCTCAGATGGCGGCTCGCCTCGTGGAACTGAATGAGAGGAAAGGGTGGGGGCTGGCGTTGGCCACGTGCGGAGAGCGAGGTGACTACCCTGGCGTGGCGCACAACAGTTGCGTTGACGACGCCCTCATAATACGTCGAGCAAGCCATGACAAGGAACTTATGCGGTTTCTCCGCGCCGAGGTGCGCCCTATGCCACAGCCCGACTTGTTTGGCCATGTGGAACCTCTGCCACCAGACGCCATTGTGTTGGGCGATGGCACTTTCGCCACTCGCGGCAACAATCGCGACACTGGGCAGCGTGAGCTGTGCGGGTGCGCCAAGAGTAAAGACATTGGACAATATGACACCTGCACGCACCAGTGCGCCTATTGCTACGCCAACACCAGCGTGCGGGCCGCAAGGGCCAACTTCGAACGCCATATGGCAGCCCCATGGGGCGAGACAATCACGGGAAGATAGGAGGCATGGGCTTTATTGACGAACTCAGGCAGAGAGGCGACATCTCATTCCGCGGAATGAGAAATGCAGCAAAACTGCTGACAGACATGCTGCCGGCCTCGAAGCGAGACGCCGCATTCGATAGTTTATGCCGCGGGACGGCGGTACTGACAGATGAGGAGCAACTGAACCAATATCTGCGTAGCTATGGAGACATGCATGCGGCCAAACTGCGCTTGGCGTTCTCGTTTCTGGAGACGCTCGTGAACATGGGGCAGGAAGACGTGGAGGTGCTTGACTGGGGCTGTGGGCAGGGCACCGCCACCATGTGTCTCTTAGATCACCTGGTGGAAAACGGCATAAGGCACAAGATTAGCCGCGTCACGCTGATTGACCCCTCGGCAGTCGCGTTGAGCAGGGCGAGAAAGGTCATGGAGATGCACCCGGCTGCCACAGACATTGACGTCAGGGTGGTGAACAAGCCGCTCAATTTTGTTGAGAAAGGCGACATAATATGCGGCAATGGCACGAAGCTCCATCTTTTCAGCAACATTCTGGACATTGAGGACGTGGACTTGACAAAGCTCTCTCTGCTGCTTTTCGAGGCTATGAGAGGCCACAATAAGTTCATCTGCGTGGGTCCGGATTACAACAAGTGGAGGCTGGACACTTTTATGGAGGCCCTGATGCCCGATAACGTCTTCTGCAAGACGGACAAATGTAAGGGAAAATGGATGCAGGACAAAGAATGGACGCTGTCTCTCCGCGTGTTTGACAAGGAGATATGCAAACCAGAGACCCTGCAAGACATTCAAAGCCGCATCAATAAGCCGCAGCACAAACAATTCTTTGCCGGCTATATCCTTGACGAAGTCGCACAGGCTTTGGATGGAGTGGGAAAGGCAAGCGTGGTGGAGCAATTGTTGCGCAGTGTGTCGGCGTTCGATGTTCGTTCCAATGCGCCATTGGGACTTGACGGCATTCCAGACCCCAGGTGGGCCACATTGAGTAACATGTTGACACGTGGATGCCCAACCATTGCGCCAATATTGTTGCAGAACCATTTCGCGGACCTGCTAAAGACTTCCAAGAAACCAATCGAGGAAGCCACGACAATCCATTACATTGGCAACGGAAGCGTATCTGCGCAAGGCGCATTTGAGGCTCTGCATTTGGTAGACCCGCGTTTTAGCTTCAAAGACTATAACTTCGGGCTTCTGGAGAGCGGTTTTGAACGCAGCTTCATCAAGGATCTGTTGGCGGGTTCTGACGTGGAATACCTGATTCAACTCCTGGAGCCACAGCGCGAGCTGACATCCATCGTGGACTTGCCATACAAGATGCTTGTGAGGGATCAAAGAGTAGACTTACATACGGGATTTTGTCAAAGATTGGGAGTCCGATGCGCATAGTGCGGATTATCTTGCGGCGATAAAGAAAAACTATGACAAGGAGATTGAAGGACAGTGGGCGCTTGAGCTGCAGGCCGTCCTTACGCCATTTGCCGTCGCGAGAGTAGAAAAGGTGTTGATAGAGGCAGCCCTCTCTGGCATATTCCGGCTGACCTGTGACAAGTGGCGCATCATTGTGTATGAGCGTGACGTGCCTTGCGCGGCTTTGGCCATAGACGATCTCAAGGAGCGATATTCCAAGCTCATGCGGTTGGACGACGCGGCGTTGCCACTGCCGGAAATTGAGTTGACCGTCATTCCTTCTGACGAGTTCGCAAACTCACCCCTGCATCTTGGGGCGAACGTGCGCAGGCTGGCAGACGACACAATCTACGACTTGGGCATAGACATATCCATGTTGTTGAGAGACAAGTTGGATTCTAAAGTCATGCCAGCCAAGGCGCGCACGCGCGTCACCATACGCAGTTCGCACCATGCGGCAATGCGCCAAAGTGTGCGCTCTTCCACTAGCATCAGTTACAAACCTTTGGTGGAGACAGACAGCAAGGGTGCTTACGTCCCGCTCGCCAAGTCAACCGAGGCTCTCACCTATTTCCTGAGAGACATATTCAGGAAGCGGAGCTTCCGCGCTGGCCAGTTGCCCATTTTGTCTCGCGCCATGAGTTGCCAATCCACCGTCGGCCTCTTGCCCACAGGCGGGGGCAAATCTCTGACCTATCAGCTTGCGGCTCTGATGCAGCCAGGCGTCACCATTGTGGTGGACCCGCTCATATCGCTGATGGCCGACCAGCACAGAGGGCTGCGCGACATCCGCATAGACGCTTGCGCCTTCATCAGCAGCAGGCAGAATATAGTTGAGAAAAATGACGTTTTGCGTCGTTTCGCCAATGGCGAGCTGCTCTTCCTTTTCATCTCGCCTGAGAGGTTTATGATGGAAAATTTCAGGATGTCGCTTCTCATGATGTCAGACCAAAACAACATCAACTTCTCCTACGGGGTCATAGACGAGGTGCATTGCGTCTCGGAGTGGGGGCATGACTTCCGTCCGTCATATCTGCACTTGGGGCGAAATATGATGAACTTTATGCGGACGATGTCTGGCAAACCAGTTCCACTGATAGGTCTCACTGCCACGGCTTCGTTTGACGTGCTGGCCGACGTGGAGCGCGAGCTGACGCTTGGCGGCCGAGTGACACTGGACAGCAACGCCATCGTGAGGCCAGAGAATGACAACCGCCCCGAGCTGACCTATAGAGTAGTGAGCGTCAAGACCCGTATAGACACGAGCCCTGACCATGTCTATCATGGAAGTGAGTATGACCTGAAAAAATGCTTGGCGGCTAGTAAGGTGAGCAAAATAAAAGAGCTGTTGCTGTATGCTCCTGATGACGTTGCGCTGCAAAATGTGCTGAATGAAGAGAGTGATGACGCTCGGGACTGCTGCATAAAAGACTTCTCTAAAGAACATTTCTATAGCCAAGACGACCACGGCCTCTACCTCAATGCGGGCATCATTTTCTGCCCACACGCCAAGGGGCTGTTTGGCGTGAATGACGCGGAAAGCAAAAAGCCAGGCGGCGACCCTACGCCAGGATTGGTGTCTAGACTGGTGGATGAGGAGGGTGCCGGAATCTTTGATATTGGCAGTTTTGTGGGTGGTGATGACCCCTCTGGCGACATGACCTCATTTAACAGGAGCCATCAGAACATAATGGTGGCCACCAAGGCTTTCGGGATGGGTATTGACAAACCCAACGTCCGATTCACGATCAACTTGTGCCACCCCGGCTCAATAGAGAGCTTTGTCCAAGAGGCAGGCCGCGCTGGCCGCGACCGCAAGACGGCCATAGCCTACCTCCTTTACGATCAGACCGACTACATTCGTCTGAGCCATGACCTCGTTGAGGATTTGCAAGACCGTTTTGGCCTGTCGCAAATGGAGGGGTGTGTTGGGGATATAGTCCTAGAGGGCGACTTTGTCAGCTTCTGTTCCGAACGCCATATTGACAAGGTTAAAGCAGAAGAGATTTTGGACTATTGCAGGGGCAAGCGTTATGTTGAGAACGTTGACAAGGACATACAGCTCTATTTTCACAATAACTCATTCCGAGGGACGCGCAAAGAGAAACTGGTACTCAAGGAGTTCGTTGATAACATCGTCAATGAGCCCCCCACGCGCCTCAAAGTTGTCCAAGGGCGGCTCCGCGAGCTTATTGGCGATGATGATGTCACTCTTAGACTTTCGCAAATAGGCAAAACGCAAAAATTTGGCATCGCGGCAAGCGATGCCGGAGGCCGACAGTATGGCTTTATGTTTCTTGACAACCTCTACGTCACCTACAAGCATCGCCAGGCGGAAGCTCAAGAGAGCGACGTGGTCATGGGCGGCCTGCGAAAAGTGCTGGAGGAATGCGAAGAACACTCCGGCCCTTGGCTGGCAAGCCTTGCTCCAGAGTATGCTTTGCCAAGTAAGGGCATATATTCCGAACTGGAAGACGTACCTATGGGAGACTACACCAAAATCATAGTCTCTTGGAAAAACGGCCTGTCGGGAGACACGGAACGTGATAAGTCGGACACCGACAAAGCCATTTACCGGATGTGCTGCATGGGGCTTGTTGACGATGTTTTGATAGATTATCTGAGCGAGACTTATACCCTCAAAATTATCAAGAAGAGTGACGAGGACTATAAACAATATATGTTGCGGTTCTATGAGAAATATTTTTCCAAAGAGCAGGCGGCCAAGAGGATGGGTGAGATTGAAGGCAGGAAGGGGCGCAACTTCATTGACAAGTGTTTCGGCAGTTTGGTGGAGTTCGTGTATAATAATTTGGAAAAGAAGAGGCTGCGAGCCATTGAAGACATCAGGCTGGCCTGCGAGAGTGCCGTAACAAACCCCGATGGCAATTGGCTCAAAAATTTCATACACCTATATTTCAACTCCAAATACGCCAGAGACGGCTACACGATAGACGACAAACCATACTCCTTGAATAAGGATACCGAGGGCAACAAGGGCGGCTACGAAATTGTGGAGAAATATACTTCCGCAGTGTCTTTCGACATGTCGGGCAGTGAGGTGGACAACGTCAAGCACCTCTATGGCGCCACTTTGCTGTGCTTGCGGACTTTCCCGCAAAATTCAGCGCTAAACCTCTTGCGGACTTTCTGCATCGTCTTCCTTGGGGTGGGGGGCAATGACAACCTGAAGCGAGAGGCATGCCAAGGATACATTGATGGCTTTGCCGCCATGCCGGGGATCGGCGTGACATTTTCTGACGTGATCAAGGCCGTTGATAGCTTTAACGCATTGCTAAGCAATTGCGCGAGAGATGAATTCGTGAACACTGCCATTTTGACGGATGCGGACTCAAAGGTGCGCATGCTCATCCTTAGGGACTGTTTGTCCAAGTTTTCTGACAAGTATTGCAACTAAAAAAGTAGTCCAAAATGAATACGGACATTTCTGGCATTATAGCCAACATTGAGCGCAACCTCGCAAATGTGCAGAGAGCCAACGACAGAATTGAGGCCGTGGCCAAAGCTCACAACTCATTAAGCTCACAAGTGGCGGCTTACGTCTCGTCTCTCAAGCAGCTTGAGGAACAGACGGAGAAATTGTATGTGGCTGCTAGTCACGAAAGAGAGGCGAACGAGGCTGCGCTCCGCATTGCCGCAGACAAGTGCGTCAAGGCGTCAAATTCAGTGGCCGATGGCATGACTGAGGCGTTGGCCAACATTACAGAGATTGCGGACGGGCGCAGAAAGGAGGATGCCAAAGCATCTGCCCTTCTCAAAGATGCTTGCGACAACGCCTCTGCCAATTTCTTGCGACATTTGGACAACGCTTCTGCAGCTTATGAGGATAAATTGGCCGAAATGGCTGTCGCGCTGGAAGAGGACCGCGCCGAGAATAAAATAAATTTTGATCAGCAACTGGCCGCCCTTCAGGCCAAGTTGACGACATTTCAATCAACGGCGCGCAGCCTTGTTGACGCCATTGGGATAGTCTCACAGCTAGACGATGACATCTTGCGACTTAAAGAAGACAACAAGGCGCAAAAGAATTCCATAGAAAAATGGCATGATGACCTGCGCCACGGTATGGAGAGCGAGTTCGACTCTGTCCACTCCGGTGTCGCAGGCTGCCGGCAGGGCATTGAGAGTGAAAGCCGGCAATTGAGAGACTGCATCCTTAAAAATGCGAAGGACGTTGAGAAGAGGCAGGATGAACAGGCCCTGAGGCTGACAATGTTGAGCCGAGACTTTCGCAATGTCAAGATTTTTATCTACGTGCTTCTCGCGTTGTCGGCCGCCATCTTGGTCCGCCTCCTTACCATATGACACTTAAGCGCCCCGCCTGGCTGGTGTAAAAATAAGGAGCCACGCCCCCGCACCATTGGGCGCGGGGGCGTGGCTCTTGTTTGCGGGGAATAATGCCCCCCTTATTTGAGGGTGACTCTGACTTTGGCTCTGATGTCGGCCGAAGATGAGCCTATGGCAATGTCAAAATCGCCTGGCTCTGCCACCCATTCATGTTTCTTGTCGTCAAAGAAGCTGAGGTCTTGAGCCGTTATGGCGAACTCCACCTCGCGGCTCTCGCCTTTGGCCAATCGCTCTTTGCGGAAAGATTTGAGTTCCTTCTTGGGACGCGGCAGCGATGAGCGCAAGTCGGTCACGTATAGCTGCGCCACCTCGGCCCCGTCTTCTGCTCCCGTGTTGGTCAGTCTGACGCTCACATGGAGTGTGTCAGAGGCCGTCATTGTCTTGCGGTCGGCGCGGATGTCGGAATATTCGAACGTTGTGTAGCTCAGTCCGTGGCCGAATGGGAACTGAGGCTTGACGCCTTTTGCCTCGGCCCACCTGTAGCCCACGAAGATTCCCTCGTCATACCGCTCGTCCACAATGCCGCTGCCGTCGGCCCTGGGCGTGCCAGGATATTCGCCGGCGGAGTGCGCCCCGACGTCGGTCAGGCGGCGCGGGAATGTCATTGGCAGTTTGCCAGACGGGCATACGTCGCCACTCAGCACGTCGGCCAGGGCATGGCCCGCCTCAGACCCCAGATACCAGTCCTGAACAATGGCATCTACCTTGTCGGCCCACGGCATGGCCACGGCGTTGCCCGATATGTTGACCACCACCAGGTGTTTGCTGGCCGAGGCCAGGGCCTCAATCACGGCGTCTTGCCCATAGGGCAGCTCCAGGCCGTTGCGGTCCGCGTCTTCACAGTCTTGGTGCGCGCTCTTGTTCAGGCCGCCCACGAAGATGACGTAGTCAGCGTGTCTTGCGGCCTCCACGGCCTCGGCAATGAGCTGGGCGGGCGTGCGGTCGTCTCGCAAGTTTTGCCCAGACCACACCCCGTTGTAGACCGTTGACGTGTCTCCAACATAGCCGCGGACAAACTCCACGGCGGCCTCGCCGCCAAAGCGTTGGCGCAGTCCGTCGAGGGGCGATATCTCATAGCGAGCCTTGAGAGACGAGCTGCCGCCGCCTACTGACATTTTCTTGATGGCGTTCTCCCCGACCACCAATATCTTGGCCGCGCCCCTGATTGGCAGAGTCTGCTTCTCGTTACGCAACATCACAATGCCGTCATGGCCCACAGTGCGGGCCACCAGCGAGTGAGCCTCCGACCCCATGGAGCCAAAGGGGCGCTGACGGCAAAATGCGGTGCGGAAGATGAGGCGGAGCACTCGCCGCGCCTTGTCGTCCAACTCTTTGGTGCCGACCTCGCCGCTCTTGATGAGGTTCAGATAGGGGCGGGCCATATAATAATTGTCATAGGCGTTGCTGGTGCCGTTGGTCAGTCCGTTGGTCCAGCTTCCGAACTCCAGGTCTAGCCCGTTGGCTATGGCCTCGCGTGTGTCATGCGTGCCGCCCCAGTCTGATATGAGCGCGCCGTCGAAGCCCCATTCGCCTTTGAGAATGTCGCAAATCATCTTTTTGCTGTGGCAGCCGTGTTCTCCGTCTATGAGGTTATATGAGCCCATGAAAGACCAAGCCCCGCCCTCGATGGCGGCCGCCCGAAAGGCCGGGAGGTATATCTCGCGCAGTGTGCGCTCGTCAATGGTCACGTTGGTGGTGTGGCGGTTGACCTCCTGATTGTTTAGGGCGTAGTGCTTGACGCAGGCGGCCACGCCGTTCTCCTGCACGCCGCGCACATAAGGCACCACCATCGTGGCCGCCAAGCGCGGGTCTTCGCCCATATACTCAAAGTTACGCCCTCCCAGAGGGGTGCGGCAGATGTTCACCCCCGGGCCCAGCAGCACGTCTTTGCCGCGGTAGCGGGCCTCCTCGCCAATGGCGCGCCCGTAGGCCAAGGCCAGGGCCGGGTCCCACGTGGCGGCGAGGCCCGTCAGGGCGGGGAAGGCGGTGCAAGAGTCGTTGGTCCAGCCGGCCTGATCCCACTCGTCCCAAAACACCTCGGGGCGGATGCCGTGTGGGCCGTCGGTGGTCCAAAGGCCGGGGATGCCCAGGCGAGGCACGCCGGGCGAGCTGAACTTGGACTGGGCGTGGATGATGGCCACTTTCTCTTCCGCGGTCATGCGGCCTAAGGCGTCGCTTACGCGGTCTTCTAGAGGCAGCGACTCGTCTAGGTAGGGTGGCGGTGTCTGCGCCAAGCTCGCAAAGGCGGTGGACAGCAAGGCTAGGACGAAAACAATGTTTTTTTTCATGGTGTGTATGTCTATTATTGATACATAGTGCTTTGCAAAGGCGGAAGCTTATTTTGCGCCCAGGCGCATCGACTCAATGTAGCCGCGCTGAGGCTCGCATTTTTTCATCTCAATGTTTGACAAGAACGCAGCCAACGTGGCCGCCGCCTCGTGCTGGTCGGGCCGCGCCTTGCGGATGGCGCTGAACGTGGAGCGGTCGGCCTCGGCGAACTCCACAATGGAGTCCAACCCCTCGGGGCGAGCCACAGACATCATTGCGGAGCCGCCCATTTTCTTGTAGGGCCAGAATGTGTAGCCTATGCCGGCGGCCTCCTTACTACGCAAAAAGTGAGAGTGGGCGGAAGTAGGGTGCGGAGTAGGGCGGCGGTCAAGAGAGGCGTGACTTTGGTGGTGAGATATGAGTGGCGTAGAAAAAAAAACAGTGGCGGAAAGAATCTCTTTCCGCCACTGAATCAATCTCGGTCGGGGTGACTGGATTCGAACCAGCGACAACACGCCCCCCAGACGTGTACTCTAACCGGGCTGAGCTACACCCCG
>CAKUYZ010000062.1 GCA_934717675.1 uncultured Bacteroidales bacterium | reverse complement strand
CATGGCTGAAGAACATGTTGGCGAAAGAGAACAGCACGGCCTCGTCTCCAACCCCGCCTACGCCCTCAACCTTTTTCCTGTATTGCTCAATCTGGCGAAATCCCAACTCCGTGTTCCCCTCACCGAGACCCAGCAGACCCTTGAGGCTCTTCCACTTCTCCGGAATCTGAGCGAAAAGGATGTTATACAGCCCACGCAACGGCATTTGGCCGTCATACGAGGGATACTTTTTCTCCGCCTCTTTGAAAAGCCTATATGATTTCCAAAACTGCAGACCTCCGCTGAGCAAGCTGCCGCTGTATATGTAGACCATGCACTTGTGTATGTGCAGTTGGCAGAGGAGGTTCTCTCCATATCTCGACCCGTCGGCGGCATCAAAGGCAGCATCGGAAGCGTCTATGTAGGCATCGTAATTTTCTTGGCTATTGGCCGCCGTGTAGTTCATAAGAGCCATATATTCACGCAGATAGGCGGCTTTTGCCTTGTCTGTGACCTTGGCAATGTCTCTGGCGAACGAAGCCTTGTCTATCAAGAAGACATCGGCAAAGGCCTTGCTGGCCGCAGGGTCGGAAAACTGGTTAGGTTGGCACCACGCCCACTGCGCCACGGCGGCGAGTGACAAAAGCAGGGTAATAAGTCGGTTCTTCATGGCACAATCTTCATATCATTGGAAGTCAAGCTACTTACGCCATTATTGGCCCGAATCGATCGCAAGCATCGGGCAAAGCTTCTTCGGAAAGCAGGATTGGTTGGCCTCTGCTTACGCTTTGCGCCATTCGCAATGGCCACGATGGGGGCAAAGGTAGTCAACATCAGCGAGAAGCAAGTGTACTTGGCGATATTTTGGCCTCTTGGTCTTCAGATGTCGGGGCCACGCAGTCAATCCGAGACACTTATGAGGCTTGAAGCAAATATTTCAATAAAGGGCTTGCTTGAGGACCTAAGAACGGAATGCGCGCCTATTGCCCCTAATCTATGCCCATTGGCTCATGCGTCGTCTCAGAGTTTGTGGCACCTGTTGTTGAAGTAAACCAAGGCATCGCCATTGTCTCCATTGTAAAAGCCGAAAAGGCTCTGGCCATGTCGGCTGCGCATATAGCTGATGGCCAAGTCAATATTTCCGTCCAGCGAGAACAGCACAGCGTCCGGGGCGTCTCTGAAATCTGCCAATTGCCCATACGTGCCTACAGAGACACCCATGCCGCTCCCCCTAAGCCGAGCCGCCAACGCGCTCACGTCGGAGTCTGAAAAAATAGCCACGCTATGCGGCGACTCAAAATTCCTCTTACCCTCCAAAGAGCGCATGACCACGCAACGGACGAGCGCAAAGAAATACGCCACCTTGATGCCGGCCGTCGTGAGCGCGTTGACCACGGTCCCGTGACGCGGGAACTCATATTTCTCGGCGAAGCGGAGCATGGAATCATAGAAACTGTCTATGAACCTCTTGCGCCGCGGCGTGCTCTGACCCTTGAAATGGACAATGGATATGTCTCCACGGTAGACGTTGCCAGCCGCCGAGGCCTTGTCCATCCTCCATGAGTAGTCAATATCCTCACTATACATGAAATAACCCTCGTCCAGTCCGCCCACCGCATCCAAAAGCCGATGAGAGAACGCCATGCACGCGCCCGACAATATTGGGGCATGACACACGTCTTTTTCTCCATATTGCCCAAGACAATAAGCGTTTAGCACTCTTGACCGTGGAGCCAGCCTCCAAAGCCCCGTTAGTTTGAATATGGAGGCGGGGATGTCGGCATAGCCGCGTTTTGACTCGCCAAGGAAATGCCCTCGGCCATTCACCATCCTCACGCCCACCGCCCCGCTGGCCGGATTGGCGTCGAAATGCGCCACGATGCGCCTAAACGTGTCGGCACAAACAACAGTGTCTGGGTTCAACAGCACCACCACCCTGCCCCGGCATTGCTTCAGAGCCACATTGTTGGCCTTGGAGAATCCAGCATTTGAGCCCATCTTTATGAGACGGGCCCACGAGGCCTCGGCGCGCGCCCTGGAGACAGAATCATCTGGCGAGTCATTGTCCACCACAAAGACCTCGGCCTCCAGGCCAACCAAGGCCCGGCGGACGGAGGCCAACGTCAGCATAAGCAGGTCGGAGCTGTTGTAGCTCACAATGACAACGGAAACGTCCACCACGGCTCACTTTTGTCCTAGCAGCCAACGCCCCAATTTGGCGCGCAAGCCATCTTTGGCAACATTTTCCTCTTCCGCGGCGGCGCCCGTAAGCCGCTGATATATCTCGCCCCACGAAGGAAGACCGCCAAAATTGCGATCGTCTATATATATGTCGGCATCCAATTTGCGCGGACACAAGCCACCGGCATACAGCTCCCCCTCAAAACTCTCGTTGACACCGATGAACGTCACTCCGCCCGCCTTGCAAAACTTCACAGCCTCCTCCAATTCCTTGCCTGTGCGGCAAGTCCACAATATCAGCATGAAGCCGCGCTCTTGGAGGGCGCGCAGAGTGCGCAGGGCGAAAGGCCGCTCACGGCCTATGGCAGGATAGCGATCTTCCACAATGGTGCCGTCAAAATCCACGGCTATCTTACGTCTCTCCTCGGTCTGTGTGTTTGGCATATCGCAGTTCGTTTGGCTAGGGGGCTTACTCCTGTGGCTGCCCGTCAGTCTGCTCACCAATTTGGCGGCCGACAAACGCCTCAGACGGGTAGTAGAGCAAGATGAGGAGCGAGGCTATTATGACAATGTATGCCGCGTTGGCCTCGACCGTGAAGACGTAGGCCACGCTGGCAAGCGCGGAGATGACGGACATGCTCACGATGCGGGCGCGGTAGGCCCTTGCAAATATTGAGTACTTCTCTTCGCCCTTGGCCTCCTGGGCTTTGGCGCGGGCGTTGCGCAGCATGAACCATGTGACGACAAAAGCCACGAACGTGGCGCCCAAAAGCGCAATCATGACAATGACGGACCCCTCGGCACTGAGCAGAGGCGCATCGCCCATAAGGCGCGTGGCCACGTAGCAAGCTATGAAAAAGATGACGGACGGCACGAACGCCCTCACGTAGAAGCGGCGCAGGCCCTGAAGCAGTTGTTCCATATTGTTGTTTAAATCTTGCGATTCAGTCTGTTATTGTTTTCCTAGTTGGGCACTCAAATTGTCTGCTCGAACGGCACCCTGTTGACCAGAGATCGGCCAAGCGTCACCTCGTCAGCATACTCCAGCTCGTCGCCCACGGCCACGCCTCGCGCAATGGTGGTGGTCTTTATCCCATATGGGGCTATGCGCTTGTAAATATAGAAGTTGGTCGTGTCGCCCTCCATTGTAGTGCTGAGGGCCAATATCACCTCGTCCACCTCGCCCGCCGAGACTCTAGCCTCGAGCGAGTCTATGTTGAGGTCGTCGGGTCCAATGCCGTCCATTGGCGAGATGACGCCGCCCAAGACATGGTATACGCCCGCATACTGGCGCGTGGCCTCTATGGCCATGACGTCGCGCACGGTCTCCACCACGCACACCTGACGGTGGTCGCGCCTGGGGTTGGCGCAAATCTCGCAGGTGTCGGAGTCTGACAAATTGTGACATTGCCGACAGTAGTGGATGTCGTTCCGCACGGCGCGTATGGCCTCGGTGAACATGGCCACCTCGTCTTTATCTTCGCGGAGCAGGTGCAGCACCAGGCGTAGGGCCGTCTTCTTGCCAATGCCGGGGAGTCTGGAGAACTGCGTCACGGCATCGTCTAGCAACTTTGACGAATATTGGCTACTTTCCATCGCTGCGCTCCCTCGTTCCTTTAATGTCTATCATGGCCACTTCGGCAATGGTGCCAATGCGCACCCTGGGTCCCCACGTGCCGTAGCCCGACGTGACGACGACACTCGTGCCGCCATAGCAGGCGAAGCCGTAGTCGAGCCGGTAGATGAGCCGGGTCAGGATGTTCATGGGCCATATCTGCCCCGCGTGAGTATGCCCGCTCACCATCAGATCCGCCCCAAAATCGACGGCCTCGTCAATGGCCGCGGGCTGATGATCCATGACAATGGTGAACAGGGAGTCGGCACCCTCAAAAGAAGACAACGGCAGGCGGCTCCGCCCCTTGCGAGCCAAAGTCAAGTCGTCTCGGCCTATGATGCTGAACCGCCCGACGCGCGTCTGCTGATCTCGCAGAAGCACAAGGCGGCCCAAGCCGCGCAAATATCGCTCCGCCGCCTCGTCATCATCGATATACTCATGGTTGCCCATAGAGGCGAAGACTCCCATTGGCGCCGATATTCGCGCCAAATCGGCACCCAAATGCTCCGTTGTCACGGGCGCGATAGAGCCGTCTATGAGGTCGCCAGAGATCAGCACCATATCGGCGCCAGAAGAGTTGAGCATATCCACGAGCCTCTCCACGTCGGAGCGCGTCACGGCATAGCCCATATGTATGTCAGAGACAAGGGCCACCGTGACGTTTTGCCCATCATCGAGCTTGTCGGTACAGACTGCGTAGCGCGTCTCCTCTGGCGACACGGCATTGACATGCCCGACAATGAGCAGCAGTGCCGTGACGGAAGCGGCGAACTCAACGACCAAAGGGGTGTGGTACGGCACGTGCCCACGCGTGGCGCGGAGCAAGACACGGATAAAATCCAAGACAAGCATGATGGCCGACATGTAGAGGACAACAGGCATCCACATGGTGGAGGTCACATAGACCACACGTCCCGCCCACAGCCAATCAGAAGGCAACGCCCGGCCTATGAAAAAGCCAAAGTCCAACACCACCACGGCCACCCAGACGCCCACGCGCCATGCCAACGGCTTGCGCTTGAGTGTCCGGCACACGCGCGCAGCAATGTAGGCGCTGGCGGCAAGAAAGGCCACTACAATGCCCCAAAAATAAATTGCGCTCATGGGGTCAGACTGTCGAGGCCTCAGTTACCACGGGTCCGGCCAAGGCCTCCACGTCTAGTCCCGCCAAACTATCCTGACCGCGGAAATCGACCACCACGGCATTGGGAAACAGGCGAGAGGTGAAAGAGCGGATGGCAGCCAGAGAGTCATCGGCCATCACGTCCTCGTCTTGCGGCAACCTGTTGAACACCACAAGCCGCAAGTCCACCCCGCGCGTCTCGCACGCCTCAATGCTCAGCAACGCATGGTTTATGCCGCCAAGCTTCGATGTGGCCACAAGGGCCAAAGGCAAACGACGCGAAGCCACATAGTCTATCGTGAGCAAGTCGTCGCGAAGCGGCACCATGAGGCCTCCGGCCCCCTCAACCAGCACCACGTCAAAATGCTCGGCCAACTCTCGGAGGTCGGAGTCAATCTTCGCGGGGTCAATCTCCGCGCCCTCGAGCCGCGCCGCCAGCGCGGGGGACGCAGGCTTACGGAAGAGGAACGAGCAGGTGAGCCCGTCGCGGTCTTCGGGCAGCAGGCCGCAGCCCATGACCTTGCGGTGTTCCACCAGGTCTTCCGCCACATCTTGACAACCCGTCTGCACAGGCTTTTGCGTTATGACCTTGTGACCTTCTGCCAACCATTGGGCGGCCAGGCGGGCGGTGACGTAGGTCTTGCCGGCATCGGTGTCCACGCCGCTGACGAAGAGGGCCAAGCCCTTCTTGTTGAACATTACGTTTGTGTTACTTTGATTTTTTCTTTTGGTCGTCATAGCGCGCTTGCGCCATCTTGAGGGCGTTCTCTGCCGGCTTGAGGCGCGCCTTGGCTTTGGCCATCACGCCCTTGCCTTTCTCAATGTCCTTTTGCGCATTGAGGATCTTGCGGTCAATGTCTTTCATTGCGGCAGCCTCTTCTGCGTCTAGGCTCTTGAGCGAGTTCTCGGCCTCTTTGCGCACGCTCTCGTCTTTCGACTTGAGAAACTCTTTGAGTTCTTTGCGCCTGGCCTTCATCTCGTTGGTCTTGGCCTCCTTGTCGGCTTTAAGCTTCTCCACATCGGCTTGCGCTTTGGCAATGATGGAGTCTCCCTGCGCCTTTATTTGCTCCGCGTCGGCCACTTTGGCCTTGGCCTGCTCCACTTTAGCGGCCAGCTGCTCCAGCTTGGCCTGCATCTTCTGTTGCTGTGGGGTCAGTCCTTGCGCCTGGGCGGAAAAGGCCGCGGCAACCATGGCCATAATGGCCACCATCCTGTTCATTTTCATATTCTTACCTATGTTTTTTCTTCGACTGACTTTTTTACCGAGTTTGCTCGGCAGGCTCTGTCAGATATTTGAGCAAATCGTCCACTTTGGCTCTGGCCACGTCCACTGCGGCTCGGATGCTGTCTGCCTGCGCGGGCGTGAGGCGCACAGCCTCGCCCACTTTCTGTTTGGCCTGTGCGGCATAGTTGAGCGTTATGGCCGCGCCTTTCGAGGCTGCGCCCTTGCATGCCGAAGCCACGGAGTCGCCAACCGCGTTGAGGAGAGACAAGATGTCAGCCGCCGTGTTGGCGTCCACTCCCAACGCCGTCTGTATGGCGGCTTTGCCCGTTGTGGCCAAAGAGTCGACGGCCACCGTTATCTGCCCGCCCGCATTGCGGCTCTGAGCGGCCGCGGCCTGAAGCAGTGCGGCTATGGACGATTGGGCGCTCGGAGAAGACGACGTTGTGGTCGTCTCGGTCCGCGTCACGACCGTTGTGTCTCCATTGGCCGTTGTCACTGTCTGGGTGGTGACGGTCGTAGTGACGGTCTGCGCCAAGGCTCCGGCGACGAACAGTCCGCAAGCCAAGGTCGTCAGAATAATTTTTTTCATCACATTCATTTTTTCAGGGAGATTTTGCGCTCCACGCTATTGCTTGGCGTGAAGCCTGTTGAATATCACGGCCAGATGGGCATAGAGCGACGTGTTTTGCACCACGACGCCCTCCGGCACCTTGAGCCGGACCGACGTGAAATTCCATATGGCCGTCAGTCCTCCGGCCGTCATGACGTCAGCCACCTTTTGCGCCTGATCCACCGGCACGGTCAATATCCCAATCTTGACATCTTGTTTCTTCACGCGGCAGAAGTCGTCAAGATGGTATATGGTCGTGCCGCCGATGTTGAGCCCGACCTTGTCTGGGTTGACGTCAAACGCGGCCCTTATGCTGAAGCCGAACTGCGCCAGGCCGTGGTCTAGCAAGAGGGCCGTGCCGAGGCTTCCCGCCCCGAAAAGATAGCCATAGTCAAGGGTGTTGAACCGCAGGAATGTCTCCAGCACGTCAATGAGCGAGTCAACCTCATAGCCCACTCTGGTCTTGCCAACGATGTCGGTGTGGCTCAAGTCTTTGGTCACCTGAGTGGAGTCCACGCCCATCTCCTTGGCCATCATGGTAGACGAGACATATTTCTGCCCGTTGCCGCGCGCCAGCTTCAAATATGTCAGATAGACCGGCAGCCGGTTGAGCGTGGGCTCTGGCACCAAGGCCACCCTCTTCACTTCTTCGGGCTCTGTGTCTGTGGGCATCGGTTCGTAATAATTAAACTATCAGACGCAAATATAACCCAAAAGAGCCGAAATGCAGCCCGTGCGCCAAAGCCATTTGCCGCCTAACGAGGCAAAATGCGTGCCAACCGGGCAGAGGCCCCGCCAGCGCGCCAAACGACCTGTGCCCACATAACAGCAGATTGCTTATCTTTGCCGCACGATATTTCAACACACAACCCGATGCAGACAGCAGAAGAACAATGCGGGCGCAGCTTCCCCAAGGCGCAGAAGCTCTGCGGAGACAAGGCCATTGGGCAGCTCTTCGAAAGCGGCTCCTCGTTCTCAAAATTTCCTTTCAGGGTGGTGTATCTGCTCACAGACGAGAGGCGCGAGGGCGAGGCCCCGGTCAGGATGCTCGTGAGCGTGGGGAAAAAGAGGTTCAAGAGGGCCGTGAAGCGCAACAGGGTCAAGCGCCAGGCACGCGAGGCGTGGAGGCTATCCAAATCTTTGCTGGAGGAGGCCGTGAGCCATCGCGGGCCGAGGGCCGGGATCCGCGTCGCCCTCATATTCTGCGGCAACGAGTTGCCCGAGACGGCCGACGTGGCCAAGGCCGTGAGCCGCGCGGTGGAAAAGCTAGCCGCCCTGGCGCGGGAGGGGCAGTCATGAGACGCAACTGGCGCAAAATGGCGCGAGACGTGGCCACACGGTTGCTCATCACCCCCATACGTTTCTACCAACTGTGCATATCGCCCCACACCCCGCCATCGTGCAGGTTCACGCCCACATGCTCCAACTATGCCATTGAGGCCATCCGCAAGCACGGGCCGATAAAAGGGACGGCCTTAGCCGTGTGGCGAATATTGCGCTGCAACCCATGGGGCGGGTCGGGCTACGACCCTGTGCCATAAGGGGCGCGCACGCTCATCGCCCCCCCTAAAAAATAACGTGACCACTAATGACCACCTTCGGACGAAAACGGACAACCCCAATCACAGAAGAGCAGGCTCTGGAAAAACTGGCCACACTTTGCTCCACGGCGGAGCACTGCCGGCAAGAGATGGTGGACAAATGCGCCGCGTGGGGGCTGCCAGACGATGCCGCGCAAAGAGTGGCTGACCGCCTGGAGACCGAGAGATTCATTGACGACAGCCGCTTCGCGCCGCTCTTTGTCCGAGACAAAGCCCGATTTGGGGGCTGGGGCCCGATAAAAGTCAGAATGGCACTGAAGGCGAAACGCGTGGATGACGACATAGCCGACGAGGCGGTAGACGCGTTCGACAAAGACGAGTGGCGCGCCATACTGCGCCATGCGCTAGAGCAAAAACTCAAGACAACGCGAAAAGACGACCCGCAGAAACTGCTGGCCTCGCTCATCCGCTTCGCCACCCAGCGCGGGTTCGACTACGCCGCCGTGCGCAACGCCCTGGACGAGATCTGGGCCGAGACCGGCGCGGGCGAACTTGACCTATAGGGCAAAAAGAAAAAACAGCAAGCACACAATGACATACGAGAAGATCCTGGAAGACATATTCAATCGCTTCCCAGTCTACCAGCAAGTGGGGGCCGTGGCCCTCAAGCCCGGCCTTGGCAACATCATGGCCATAGACAACAGGCTCGGCCACCCCCACCGCAAGTTCAAGACCATCCATGTGGCCGGCACCAACGGCAAGGGCTCCGTGTCTCACACCTTGGCAGCCATACTCCAGAGCGCAGGATATGTGACCGGCCTCTTCACCTCACCCCACCTCATTGATTTCCGCGAGCGAATCCGTGTAGACGGGTGCATGATCCCCAAAGAGGAGGTCGTGGCCTTTATGGATCGTAACGATATGTTCCTCAACGCCCTCCAGCCTTCATTTTTCGAGATCACGACAGCCATGGCCTTGGACTATTTCGAGCGCGTGGGCGTAGACGTGGCCGTCATTGAGGTAGGGCTGGGCGGCAGGCTAGACAGCACCAACATCATCAGCCCAGACCTCTCCGTCATCACAAACATAGGGCTGGAGCACACCCAATATTTGGGAGACACTCTGGCCAAGATAGCCTCCGAGAAGGCTGGCATCATAAAGCCCGGCACTCCGGTGGTGATAGGCGAGCGGCACCCCGAGACCGACCCCGTGTTCGAGGCCAAGGCCAAGGAGTGCGGGGCTCCCATCACGTTTGCCGAAGACGTGATGAAACTGGTGAGCCATCGTGAAGAAGGCGGCATGATGGTGGCCGAGGTGGAGCACGTGGGCCACCAGCCCAACAAAGAGAGGCGATACTCGCTCACGGGCCTGTGCCAGACGCACAACATCCTCACCGTCTTGGCCGCCGTGGAGGAGCTGAAGAAGGCGGACTACTACATCACGGAGCTAGACGTGAAAGAGGGGCTGGCTGACGTCCAGGGCCTCACGGGCCTCATGGGTCGATGGCAGAAAATAGCCTCGCGGCCCGACGTGATCGTAGACACCGGCCACAACGCCCACGGCGTGCGCATCTTGGCCCAACAGCTCGAGGAGCAATTCTCGCGCTACCTGCACGTCCACGTGGTGTGGGGCATGTGCAATGACAAGGAGCCGGAGAAAGTCTTGACCCTGCTGCCTCGCGACGCGCGCTACTACTTCACCCAAGCGAACGTGAAGCGCGCCACGCCAGCCTCTGACCTCTACGAGATTGGGCAAAACATGGGCCTGAACTGCCACTTCTACCCCACCGTGGCGCAGGCTATGGACCGCGCCAGGAGATATGCCGAGCCAGGAGACCTCATTTTCGTTGGCGGGAGCAATTTCGTGGTGGCGGAGGTGCTGGGCGGCAAATAGCCTGACGCATCGCCATTTGGGGATATCATTTAGGGTTAGCTATTGTGGCACAATGCCATATGCCTTACCCGACACACAACGAGCCGACATGGCGAGAAAAAAATTGGCACTTCGTTGTAAAAAAGTGGCCGCAAGTATTGACAATAAAGAAAAAAGCCCTAATTTTGCATCGCAATTCGGAACTAGAGCTGCAAATTAGGACTTTTAACGGGTGCTTAGCTCAGCTGGTTCAGAGCGTCTGCCTTACAAGCAGAGGGTCGGGGGTTCGAATCCCTCAGCACCCACTTCCTTTTCAAAACATAAGTAACGGGCATTTAGCTCAGCTGGTTCAGAGCATTTGTCTGACAGACAAAGGGTCAGCGGTTCGAATCCGTTAATGCCCACTTGGTTTATGGCGAACCTCAGCGTTATGCTGAGGTTCACTTTTTTGTTGTATGCGCTCCGCCGCCCTTTGCGCCTTTAAGCCCATAAAGCCCCCCTGTTTTTCAGCCTGTGTTTTTAGATTGTATGACAGTAACCATATGCACAGAAAGTTGGCCACAAAAGAGTGAGCCCGCAGGAAGACGTTTTACGCCCTTTTATATGCAATACCCCAATCCTATCTAGAC
>CAKUYZ010000061.1 GCA_934717675.1 uncultured Bacteroidales bacterium | reverse complement strand
CCCCCTATTGGGTCACCTACACAGAGCAGGTGGTGCTGGCCGAGGGCAAGAGCGTCATCGTGCCCACTGGCATTGAGCAAGATTTCAAGATGAAGCCAGAGCAGCTCGAGGCCGCCATCACACCCAAGACCAAGTTGCTCATTCTCTGCTCGCCGTCTAACCCGACTGGCAGCAGATATACAAAAGAGGAGCTTGAGGGTCTTGCCGCCGTATTGCGCAAGCACCCACAGGTTCTCGTCTTGAGCGATGAGATATATGACATGATCTCCTACGGCCAGAAGCACTTCTCAATGGCGCAGATGGAAGGCATGCAAGACCGCACCGTTGTGGCAAACGGAATGTCAAAAGGCTACGCTATGACAGGCTGGCGTATGGGCTACGTCTGCGCTCCTTTGGCCATAGCCAAGGCCGTGAACAAGCTCCAGGGCCAGATGACCTCTGGCATATGCACCATCACGCAGGCCGCCTCCATCGCAGCTCTCACAGAGAGCGATGAGCCATCGCGCAAGATGACAGCGGAGTTCAAGAAGCGCCGCGACATTGTGTTCGACCTCTTGTCCAAGATCCCTGGCCTCAAAGTCAATATGCCGGCAGGCGCCTTCTACTTCTTCCCCAACGTTGAGAGCTACCTCGGCAAGAAGACCGCAGACGGCAAAGTCATTGCCAATTCCAGCGATCTTGCAATGTATCTGCTTGAGGTCGGTCACGTGGCCACCGTTGCAGGCTCCGCCTTTGGCGCCGAGGGCTACATCCGCCTCTCTTACGCCACGAGCGAGGAGAAGCTCCGCGAGAGCGTGCGCCGCATGGCCGATGCGCTTGCAAAACTGAGCTAGCCCTGGTTAAGAAACTGAGCAAAAATTCCCCGTCACAATACATCGTGACGGGGAATTTTCGTGTTTTGAGTCTGCCACGAAATAAAGCTCTCCCACAGTCTAAAGAGCTGCGGGAGAGTTTTTTACTTTCGTTTGCCGTCAAATACGCTCCTAGCGTCGCTCTAGCAGCACCACGGACTCCACGTGATGCGTGTGGGGGAACATATCCACGGGGCGCAAAGCCACCACTTTATATTCTGCATCCATCATATGGATGTCTCGCGCCTGCGTGGCGGAATTGCAACTCACATATACAATTCGCTTTGGAGCGGACTTCAAGATGGTGTCCACAACGTCTGGGTGCATTCCTGCGCGCGGAGGGTCAACAATCATCACGTCTGGCCGGCCATGTTCATTAATGAAGTCGAGGGTCAGCACATCCTTCATGTCGCCCGCGAAAAATTCAGTATTATCAATGCCGTTGATCCGCGAGTTAACCTTGGCATCCTCAATGGCTTCGGGAACATACTCCACGCCAATGACTTTGCGCGCGCTCCGCGCCACATAGTTGGCAATGGTGCCTGTGCCTGTGTAAAGGTCATATACAACCTCATCCCCTGTCAGCCTGGCAAATTCTTTGGCCACATCGTAGAGGCGATGCGCCTGCTCGGAGTTGGTCTGATAAAATGATTTGGGGCCCACCCTAAACTTCACGTCGCCCATCTGTTCCGTTATGAACGGCTGGCCACAGAAACAGGTTATCTCCAAATCTGTTATCGTATCGTTAGCCTTCGTGTTTACCACATACATGAGGCTTGTTATCTGCGGGAAAGCTGCTTTCATGGCTTCCAGCATGGCTTTTATCTCGTCTGGCGCGTCTTCGCCATAAGACATTATCACCATCACGTCGCCGGTAGAGGCAGTGCGTATCGTCAGGTTGCGGAGCAGGCCCGTGCGCTCGCGCAGGTCATAAAACGTAAGCCCATGCTCAAAAGCATAGTCGCGAGTCCAGTTTCTGATGGCATTGGAAGGCTCGGCCTGAAGGTGGCACTCTTTTATGTCCACAACTTTGTCAAAGAGACCGGGGACGTGGAATCCTACGCCTGGCGTCTTGGCCACCTCAGGGTCAGCCAGTTCCTCTGGCGTCAGCCATCGCTTGGCAGAATATGTAAACTCCAGTTTGTTGCGATACTCTCTGTTATGCTCCGATGGCAAAATGGGCATCGGCTCCGGCAACTCCACATGCCCCAACCGCCGAAGGTTGTTCACCACTTCGCGTTGCTTATACTCCACCTGTTTCTCGTAGGGTATGAACTGCCATTTGCAACCGCCACACTTGCCGAAATATGGGCAGAAAGGGTCAATCCTCAACGGCGAATATTGATGGAAACGCGTTATGAAACCCTCCGCGTAATTGCTGCGTTTCTTCGTCACCTGAATGTCCACCACGTCGCCAGGCACCGCGCCCGTGACGAAGACCACTTGGTCATCTACACGGCATATCGACTTGCCCTCGGCCGCCATATCGGCCACCGTGACGTTCAGCAATTCGGGCTTGTTTTTTCTAGACCTTGCCATTAATTAGTATGTTATCTGTCGTTCTTCTGTTCTTTCAGTGAATTGTGGTGCCTGTGTCGTCAAGCTCACACATCTGGTCGGGCGAGGCATTGCCGCGGAAGCTGGGCATGGCGCGAATGGCGTCCTCAATTGTCATGGAGTGCGGAATTTTTATCGCCATCATGTTGAAGCTGGCGTAACTGTATATGACCGTCCCGCCGATCATGCGGACATCAGCAGCCACGGAGTCTTTATCAACCCCACTATCCAGGCTGAGAATATATACGTCTGGCACATAACGCCCTGGCGTACGGTCCTCCACGGCCACGGAGTCGTCTACAAGCCATGGGGTATATTGAGGCTCGGCCGTCAAACGACTGCGCCCACACGCCGCGAGCAGCGTCACAATGGCCACGGAGGCCATCAGGCGTGCTAATCCACGCTCATTCTTATTCTCCATTCCTTTGGGTAGTAATTATTGATTCTCTGTCCAATCCTCTTCACCAGTCCCTGGCGCAGGCCTTGGCAGGTCACCACGCACCAGCCGTCCTGCCCATGCGGCAGCCTTATGTCGGCATCGCCGTGGAGAAACTTCAAGGCGTCGGCCTCCCCCACCTCCATCTCTGGCAAGGCGCCCGGCCTATATGCCAATGAGAGCGGCAATTCGGGCGACGGGGTGAACGTCTCCGTTCCCTTTTTCACGGCCAACGCGCCTATAGGCACGCCACTGAGCAAAGGGTCTAACGCCTCGACAACTCTCGCCATGGTGGCAGACTGCGCCACGGGGAAACCCATCAGCTCGTCACCACGCCGATATATTTTCACGCCGTTGACGTAGTCGCGGCCCGCCGCCACCTCTTTTAAGCCCTGCGAGGGCTGCCCTTTTTTCTTGTTTGGCTTTTGCTGCGGCTGTGGCGCGCTCGCCGATGTCTTACGCAAGAGGCATATGAAGAGCCCCTCGCCTTGCACCTTGTTGGGGTAGAAGGCGTAGGCCGGGCCCGCGGCCGTCTGCAGGGTCTCTATGCCAACGCCGCCCGGCATGGGCAGCGGCAACACTTCGGCTCCAAGCTCCGCCGCCATCCACTCCACGTTTCTCTCGTTCTCTTCGGGGTTGAATGTGCATGTGGAGTATATGAGCAGGCCGCCCGTCTGCAACGCCGGCCAGATCTGCGACAATATGTCGCGTTGGCGCGTGGCGCAATCTGCGGCCGCCTTGGGCGACCACTCGTCCACGGCCGTCTGGTCTTTTCTGAACATTCCCTCGCCGCTGCAAGGGGCGTCTACAGCCACGAGGTCGAAGATCAGCCCCGATGCCGCCACTTGCTCTGCCGTCTTGTTGGTCACTATGGCCGACGGGCAACCCCATTTGGCCACGTTCTCTCGCAAAATCCAAGCGCGCTGACGCACCACCTCGTTGGCCACCACCACGCCGCGCTCACCCAATCGGCTGATGAGCAATGTGGTCTTGCCCCCCGGCGCTGCGCACAGGTCTAGGCACAGAGGGCACGGGGGCAGCAACGGGGCCGCGGCGGCCAACGCCACGGAGAGCGACATGCTGGAGGCCTCTTGCACATAGAAAGCCCCGGCGTGAAAAGACGGCATCTTTGTAAAGACGGGCCTCGACGCAAGGTAACGCCCGTCGGGGCACCACGGCACGCCATCGCCCATCTCCAGTCCCAACCCGCAAGCGGGCTGCTTGAACGGATTTTGGCGTATCGAGAGCCACGGCTCGCGGCCTATGGCGGCTAAAAATTCATCAGCATCCGCCCTTTGGTGGCGGATTCGCTCCACAAAGGCGTCTGGCAGTCTCTTTTCCATCGTTCTCACTCCTCCACTTTGAAGAAAAGCTTGTAGTAGTTCATGTCTCGCTCCTCGTCATAGCCTTTCTCCATATAGTAACGGCTGCCGTGGACGTAGATATGGAAGTTCTTGTCAAGCTTAATCACGGCCTTGAAGTTCTTCTTTTCTTGCCTCACGGCATCGGCTGAGACGTCAAACTCTTGCGGCAGAGGCTGCTGCAAGTTGGCGTTTTGCTCATATGTTTTTCGGTATTCGTTGAAGGCGTCAATCACGTTAGGCTCCACCATCACGCTCTGCTCAAACTGGTCGTTTGAGAACTGGGGATTTTTCTTAAAGAAGTCTATTGACTTGTTCATCAGGTCAATCTGCTCCGCCCTGGTCACGTGGTTTTGGTCGTTAAAGACGTCGTTCACGAAGCCTTTGCACATTTTCAGATAGCTGTCGGTATAGAAGAAGCTGTCTTCACGCGGCTTCACCCCCAGGAAGTCGTCCATCCAGAAGCGCGCCTCCTGCCCCTTGTTGAGGTTGTCAACGGCGCAGACGCGAAACCCATCTTCGCGCTCCAAATTGAATATTATGCACCCTTTGTCGAGTTTCTTAATGTTGATGCCCTCTTGCGTGCCCAACTCCACTTGGTGCTCGTCTCCCATCATGATGCGCAAAAAAGTCTCTTTGCTCTCTGATTTGAAGATTCCCACGGCGTCGCACACCTGCCCGTCCACCACGCATCCGCGGAAAAGCGACATATATATATCGCCCCCGCGTATCTTGGGGTGGTTCGAGGCCTCGAAAAGCCTCCGCGCCAGCTGAATGGACGTCTGGTAGAAATCGGCCTTGCCCGCAAAAATATCATCCGCGGCACGAAACACCTCGTTGCCTTCGGGACCGGTCTCCGACGTCAGGTTAAAATAGGAATCGGTGGTGAAAGGCCTGAAGAAGTAGAGACGGAGCAAATCCGCCATATCCTCACGACCCGTCATGTCAATCGGGCCTCTCGACAGCCGCAGCTCGCCACCCTCCGCCTTGCAGCCCATCTGGTGAACCACAATGCTGTCGATAAAACTATTCGAGCTCTCAATCATCTGGTTGGAGTGTATGACACTTGAGACTCAAAGTTACTAAGAAGTGATGAGAATAATCGCACGGGCGGTCTCTAGCTGCGGCGGGGCGGAATCCACGCCATGACGCGTGTGCCGTCCGTCAATTCGTCACCAAGTTCAGACCGTTGGTCACCTTTCTACGGCCATTCATCCATTAATGTTGCAAGCGATATATATTTTCCCTACTTTTACACCGATTTGGCAGCTATATGGCAACCATTTTAAATAGGATATCGTTTTGGGCGGCAATGGCAGTCGCCGCATCGCTATGTTCTTGCGACAAGGGGAAGGGCTTGGGCCATGTGGCCGCCTATGAGGCCCTGATGTCGCAAGTGTCGGAATGCGACACCGTGGGTTTCTCGCGCACGGTGTGCCGGCTTCGCTCCCTGCGCGTCGAGCAACCTGACGACAGTTTCGTCTCGCCACAGAACGACGCCGACATCCTCAGCGCCTGGTATTTCTGCCAGCAAAGGACCAAAGACTCCACCCTGGCCTACGCCCAACGCGTGCTAGACGCGCTGGAGACCGCACGAGCCAGCTCCTCGCCAGAGGGCATAAGGCTGAGAGCCGACATGGAATATGTCATGGGCGCGGCTTTCTACGAGGCCAAGATGGTGGACAGCTGCTACCACCATTTGCAAAGGAGCCTCGACGCCGCGCGAGAGGTCAAATATGCCCACCGAATCGTAAAAATTTCCGAGCTTTTGGCCCAGGCGGGTCGAGACATTCATGACTGGCAAGGGTGTCTCTCCCAACTGCGGAAGGCGGAGGTGGCCATTGCCAAAGCCTCGCTCGCCGAGATCCCGTACGCCTGCCGCATGGTGTCACTCTCTGAGTGCGCTGGGGTGGCCATAGATTTGTGTGACGTGACGTTGGCCGACAGGCTGCTTGTCAAGGCCAGCCAGATATATGACAAGGTCACGGACCGCGCCAAGATTCTGTATCTCCGCCAATTGGTCCGTCTGCGCTTTTTCTTGTGCCAATATTCGCAGGCTTCCACGGCCATGAACAAGCTGGAGATGCTGATTGGCAAGACGGGCCTCCGGGTGTTCCTTTCAGACGCCATGGCCTTTCAGGGGCTGGCGCGCTGCCGCATGGGCGAGTTGGAGTGGGCCGACCAATACAGTAAAAAAATTGACACCGAACTGCTTAGCAAAGACGGCAAGCTGACCTACGCCCTGCTGCGAGGCGAGGTCTTCACACTGCAGCATGACCTCCACGCCGCCAAGACTATGCTTTTCGACTCCATCCCCGCCTCGGCGGACCTCACTCCATATGATTTGTCTCTCGTCAATGAGAGCCGACGCACTTTCTGGGTGGTGCAGGGGCGCTATGAGGAGGCCTACGCCATACTCAACACCGAGAGGCAGCGGGGCATTGACCTGCACAATGACGTCTTCTCTTTCAATGACAGGCAGCGCGAGCAAGATCTTGCCGAAGGCTCAAACCTGCGCGGCGGGCGAGACGAGAGCCATGAGCGACGAATGCCTTTCCTCATTTTGCTGCACGTTGCGGCCGTCTTCATAATCGGCTCCATAGCCACGGTCGTCATACGCCTGCGGTCTAAGCGAGAGGCTAAGGCCACGGTATTGTATAACAACAAATTGCAAGACGAACTGAACCAGAAGGTGGATGAGCTGAAGCAACAGGCGCAGACCCTGGAGGCCACCAACAGCCGAATATCGGACAGCATAACGTATGCGCAGCATATCCAGCAGTCCATATCGCCCAGCCCAGAAGCCCTTAACTCCTATCCCATATCCGGCGCTTTCGTCTTCCAAAGCCCATTAGACATTGTGAGTGGAGACTTCCTGTGGTTCACTCAGAAAGGCGACAAGTTGATAGTCTGCTGCGCAGACTGCACAGGCCACGGCGTGCCGGGGGCTTTCCTCTCCATGATTGCCGCCACCATTCTCAACGACATCTGCGACCACAGCCCCGAGGACTCCACCGACCCCGGGGTCATGCTGGAGATGCTGGACCACAGCCTCATTGAGAATCTGGCGCATAACAGGGGCGAAGGCGCGGCCGCAAAAGATGGGCTGGACGCCGGAATTGCCGTGCTGGACATGAAGACGCACGTACTCAAAATTGCCGCCGCTCGGAGACCCATAGTGTTCTTCCAAGGCAACACCCTCCACACTGTCAGAGGCACAAAAAGAAGCGTGGGAGACCTGGACCCCAAGCTGCGCAAACGAAAGTTTGAGACCACTACGGCACAACTGCAGAGGGGCGACCTCCTTTACATGTATACCGACGGGTATAGTGATCAGTTTGGCGGGCAAAATGGCGAGAAAATGAAAAACTCGCGCATCGAGAGGTTCCTTGAGAGCATCCACAAAGACAGCATGGACGAGCAGAACCTGACCATTCAGGAAATTTTCGTGCAGTGGAAAGGGGACCTGCCACAGACTGATGATGTCCTATTTGTAGGGATCAGGGTGTAAAGATGGCGCGGCCTGATTATTTAGAATCAGACGATGAACGTATTTGGCCGCGCGTCTTGAAATTCCGAGCCGTTTGAGTTAGTTTTGGCATGGGGATGTGCGTCTCCCCGACATTGCTCTTCAATACCATGTTGCGAAAGATACGTTTGGGCCTGGGCGTGGTCATGCTCGCGGCCATAACCTTTTTGTTTGTCGATGTAAGCGGATGGGGAGCCATACATCTCAACAGTCTGGCTCACATACAGTTCTTGCCGTCGTTGCTAGAGGGCAGCCTCATCACGGTGGCCGTGTTGCTGCTTATCACGCTCCTTTTCGGGCGCGTGTACTGCTCCGTCATCTGCCCGTTGGGCCTGCTGCAAGACGCCTTCGCGAGACTGGGCCTCAGGGCCAAACCCAGGCGATATTTTTTCTCCAAAGAGAAGCGGGTGCTGCGTTTTGCCGTTGCCGCAGTCTTCATCGCCGCCCTGGCGGCAGGCCTTGGCAGCCTGGTGGCCTTGCTCGCGCCATACAGCTCGTTTGGCCGCATTGCGCAAAACGTTTTTCAGCCTGTCTATCAGTCGGTCAACAATTTGCTCGCCTATGGCGCCGAGGCCGCTGGCTCCTACGCGTTTAGCGCGACGGACGTGTGGGTGCGGACTTGGCCCACTTTTGCCATTGCCATCGTCACGCTCATCGTCATAGGCATCTTGGCCTGGCGCAATGGCAGGACGTATTGCAACACCATATGCCCCGTTGGCACACTCCTGGGCTACGTCTCAAAATTTTCTCTATTCGCGCCTGTCATAGACAACTCGCGGTGCGTAGGCTGCCGCATGTGCGAAAAAAGTTGCAAGGCCGCATGCATCAATGCGCAAAAATCTGACGGCCAGACACCATACATTGACACGAGCCGTTGCGTGACATGCTTCAACTGCATTGACAATTGCAAGCGCGGCGCAATTCACTATAAGGCACGTTGGCGCATGGCCCACAAAGCCACCCCAAGCGAGGCTGACGCGCCAGACGGCGCGAGGCGCGCTTTCTTGACAGGCCTGGGCGTGCTGGCGGCCAGTGCGGCGCAGGCGCAAAAGGAGAAGGTGGTGGACGGAGGGCTGACCATATTGGAGGACAAGAAGCCCGCCCGCCGCGCCACAGACATCGTCCCCCCGGGAGCCGTGAGCCTGCGCCACTTCAGCCGCCACTGCACGGGGTGCCAACTGTGCGTGGCGCAATGTCCTAACAACGTCCTGCGCCCTTCAACCGACATGGCCACGCTCATGCAACCACGCATGAGCTACGAGCGCGGATTCTGCCGGCCTGAGTGCAACATCTGCTCGCAAGTGTGTCCCGCCGGGGCCATAAGGCCGATAGACCTGCCCACAAAGTCGTCCACCCAGATTGGCCACGCCGTGTGGGTGGCAGACCGTTGCGTGGTGAACACCGACGGAGTAAGCTGCGGCAACTGCGCACGCCACTGCCCCAATGGGGCCATTGCCATGGTCAAGAGTCAAGACAACCCCGAGCTGCGCATCCCGACCGTCAATGAGGTCCGATGCATCGGGTGCGGAGCGTGCGAACACGTGTGCCCCTCACGGCCACTGAGCGCCATATATGTCGAGGGGCACGAGAATCACAAGGAGATATAGGCATGGACAAGATAAGCAGAAGAGAGTTTGTAGGGCGGCTGGGCGCCGGGGCGGCAATGGCCTTCACGGCATCGTCTTGCGCCAACAGTGAGAGCCAAGGCGGAGCCGCACCCGTGGAGGCGCAAGACGGCAAGATGGAGTATCGCGTCACGCCCACCACGGGAGACCACGTGTCACTCCTTGGCTACGGCTGCATGAGGTGGCCCACCGATGAGGATGGCAACATAGACCAAGAGATGGTCAACCGACTGGTGGACTATGCCTTAGCGCACGGAGTGAACTATTTTGACACGTCCCCCGCCTACTGCAAGGGCCTCAGCGAGCGCGCCACGGGCATCGCGCTGAGCCGCCATCCTAGGGACTCCTACTACATCGCCACCAAACTGTCTAACTTCGCCGAGCAGACGTGGAGCCGCGAGGAGTCCATCAAGATGTACCGCAAGTCGTTCAAGGAGCTTCAGACCGACTATATTGACTATATGCTGCTCCACGCCATTGGTATGGGCGGATGGGAGGCCTATCGTCACCGATATTTGGACAATGGCATGCTGGACTTCCTCATCGCGGAGCGCAAGGCGGGCCGAATCCGCAACCTCGGGTTCTCATACCACGGCGACGTGGAGGTCTTTGACCACTTGCTCTCGCGCCACGATGAGATTAAGTGGGACTTTGTGCAAATCCAGCTCAACTACCTCGATTGGCACTACGCCAAACAGATAAATGAGCGGAACACCAATGCCGAATATCTCTACAACGAGTTGGCCAAGCGCGGCATCCCAGCCGTCATTATGGAGCCTCTGCTAGGCGGCCGCCTCTCCAACGTCAACGACCACATTGCCGCAAGGCTCAAGGAGAGGGAGCCGCAAAGATCCGTGGCATCTTGGGCGTTTCGCTACGCAGGCACATTCCCCGATGTGCTGACGGTATTGAGCGGAATGACGTATATGGAGCACCTGAAAGACAACCTCGCCTCCTACTCGCCATTCAAGCCGCTGACCCAAAGCGACTTGGACTTTTTGGAAGATGTGGCGCAAGAGATGATGAGCCTCAACACCATCCCTTGCAACGACTGCAAATATTGCATGCCATGCCCCTACGGCATAGACATCCCGGCCAACCTGCTGCACTACAACAAGTGCATCAACGAAGGTCATATGCCCATGGTGAAAGACGCCAAGGCGGACAGCGACGACGCCAAGGCGATATACGCCCGCAACCGCCGAATTTTCCTGGTGGGCTACGACCGCAGCGTGCCCAAGCTCAGACAGGCCACCTACTGCATTGGGTGCGGACAGTGCGCGCCACACTGCCCACAGAGGATCGACATTCCACGAGAGCTGGCCAAAATAGACCATTTCGTGGAAAAATTGCGAAGAAATGGGATATAGTACCATACGCAATGCCCTATAAAACAAGCAAATGCTATCGCACTATAAAATCAGTGACAAAAAATAGGCCTCAAGATTTGCAAAGAAATGAATTTGATGTAATTTTGCGGTCACAAAGCACACGGGTAAGTCCTATGCGACCAGCTCCCTTTGAATCCTCCAGGGCCTGACCGCAGCAAAGGTATTAGGTTGAGCGGTGCGACATAGATAGCTTACCCACCTGCCAATATAGCTCAGTTGGTAGAGCAGCTGATTTGTAATCAGCCGGTCGTGGGTTCGAGTCCCTCTATTGGCTCAAGCTTTTCTCTCCTTGACTGAAAGGCGGACATAAAATGATGGGAGGTTTCCAGAGTGGTCAAATGGGACAGACTGTAAATCTGCTGCTTCGGCTTCGTAGGTTCGAATCCTTCACCT
>CAKUYZ010000060.1 GCA_934717675.1 uncultured Bacteroidales bacterium | reverse complement strand
ATGTAGACCTGCCTATTGTGGCAACCCCTCGCGGGTCTGCGACTTATAGCAGCCCACATCGTGAGAGCAGATGACGCCCACGGCCTGGAGAAGCGAATATACCATGGTGCTGCCGACGAACTTCATGCCCCGATGGCGCAGATCGGCAGAAATCTCGTCAGAGAGCGGTGACGTGACTTTGCCAACCTCATGCACCACACGGCCACCGGTGAAGCCCCACAAATAGGCGTCGAAAGAGCCGAACTCGCCCCGCATGGCCAAGAAGACCCGCGCATTGCCAATGGCGGCACGTATTTTAAGCCTATTGCGCACAATGCCAGAATCTTGGCACAGAGCCTCGACCTTGGCGGCATCATAGGCGGCCACCTTGGCGGCGCAGAAGCCGTCAAAAGCCTTACGGAACGCCTCTCGCTTATTCAGCACACACTCCCACGACAGCCCCGCCTGGAAAGACTCCAAGATAAGCATCTCAAAAAGCCGGGCGTCATCGTGCTGTGGCACGCCCCACTCGTTGTCATGATAGTCCACATAGAGTGGGTTGCGCACGTTGCACCATCCGCATCGTGGCCTGTTGTCAACTTCTTCCATACTTCATCATTTGGGGTCGCTAATATAAGCAAAGCGCAGGCAGACACGCCACATGCGCCTGCTGGGCGGCATTAATTTCGTAACTTCGCGCGTAAAAATATCGCACGACTTTTCTTTAGGCACATTCCTATGACCTCCTACATAAAAACCGAGTCAGACTTAATAGCGGACTCCAGTCTGCCGGACTATGGCACGCTGCGGCGACCCGCAGGGCGGCCACTCCACGTCTTGTCACTCTTCTCGGGCTGCGGCGGGATGGACTTGGGGATGGAGGGTGGCTTCATAGCCCCTGGCAAAGCCTTCGCCTCGGAGCCTGAGGCCATAGAGCGGCGGCTCAACGCCGACTGGGTCTTGCTACGCAAGACAAGGTTTGAGACCGTTTTCGCCAACGACATCCTCCCCGAGGCCGCCGCGGCATGGAAGGCATATATGAGCCGCTTTGGCAAAGACGGCGGCACATATTCGCGCGAGAGCGTGGTAGACCTGGTGAAACGCCAAAAGGCTGGCGAGAGCGTCTTCCCCGACGGCATAGACGTTGTCACGGGCGGATTCCCGTGCCAAGACTTCAGCGTGGCCGGCAAAAGGATGGGTTTCAACTCCGGCAAGAGCCACGACGGCAAGCGGCGCACCGACGATGAGCCGAGCGAGGAGACCCGCGGCAAGCTATATTTCTGGATGAAACAGGTGATTGACGCCACAAGCCCGCTCATGTTTGTGGCCGAAAATGTCAAAGGGCTTGTGAGCCTAGGCGACGTGAAAGACATCATCCAACGCGATTTCGCCAGCGCGGGCGATGGCGGCTACGTGGTCCTGCCTCCGCAGGTTCTCCATGCGGGGAACTATGGTGTGCCAGAGAGCCGCGAGAGGGTGATATTCATCGGCATTCGTCGCAACGCGCTTCGTCCAGAGGCCCTGGCCGCCTTGGAGGGCGACAAGACCGACCCGCAGTTTGACCCCTACCCCGCCCCCACACACGCCTGCACGGCCGCGGGAGAAGGCCTGCTGCCCATTGTGACCACGCAAGACGTGCTGCAAGGCCTGCGGGAGCCAGGCGAGAGCGCCGACCCGTCGCAAAACGTCTTCTCTCACGCCAAATATCTGGCCAAGGGGCAGGGGCAGACGGAGATTCACACGATGGGGTTAGGCCCCACCATACGCTCAGAACACCATGGCAACATAGAGTTCCGCCGCCTGAGCGCGGAGCATGGCGGCCAACACGCCGATGAGCTTGCGGCGGGGCTGCGGGAGCGCAGGCTCACTCCACGAGAATGCGCCCTCATCCAGACTTTCCCGCCCGACTACCCTTTCATAATACCCGAGATGCGCCTGAGCGCGTCGGGGGCATATAAGGTTATCGGCAATGCGGTGCCGCCCGTGTTGGCCTTCAAAATAGCTAGGCGAATTGAGGAGGTGTGGGAGAGATATTTTGGACAAAATTAAAATTCACATATATGGCTCACAGTTACGATGAAAACACCCTGCGTAATTTGATGAACCAAACAGAGCAACAACTCAATAGAGTTGTGAAATCTGGACTTCTCGGCAAAAAAACAACTTCCTCCGAATTAGAGAAGATTGTTTATGACGCTATGCGCCAAGTATCCAAAGAAGTTGGGGTTTGCCAAAGTGACATCAGATTGGTATCTGGACAAAAGTTCCCAGATATTGTAGTTGGAGAAAACCTTGGAGTCGAAGTAAAATCCACTCAAGGTGACCATTGGACATCAACAGGAAGCAGTATAATTGAAACGACCAGGGTAAAAGGTATTGAATATATTTATCTGTTTTTCTGCAAACTCGGAGGTGAAATTGAGTTCAAGTGTCGCCCCTATGATGAATGCCAGAGCGGTATCGTCATAACACATTGCCCACGATACAGTATTGATATGAACTTGTCAGGAGACAACAATATCTTCACAAAACTAGGCACGCCATACGACAAGTTTCAAAAGCTAAATGAGCAAGATAAAATAAAACTCACAAGAGCGTACTACAAGAATCTATCGAAAGGAAACAAGACTGTCATGCCTTGGTGGATCGGAGAATCTGAAGAGGATGCATCACCTATTACAATCGGATTTTTCAAGGATCTTCCTCAGAAAGAACAGTCAATCTTAAGGGCAAAGATGCTAGTTCTATTTCCTGAATTGCTAAAGCAAGGAGGCAGTTCGAAATATAAAAGAGCGGTTTTATGGCTATGCGCTAAGCACTCTGTCGTCTGCCATAATGTTAGAGATTTATTTTCTGCTGGCGGAAAGACGGACATTCTTGGATGGAGAACTCCACAAGTCATTGAAATTGTATGCGAACATATAAATTACATCTCCAAGTATTTAAAAAAACCTGATGATGCACTAAGACAAGACATCCTCGAATTTTGGGATATAGAAGCCTCTAATAATATTAGCATCGCCAAATGGATTGAAATAGTTCAAACAGAAACAGATGACTTTGACGGTTATGGGGAGAATAGACATAAAATAAAAGAGTCTCTAGAGAATTTATTATACAACCCACAACTTGCAACTGAGCTTATAACCAATTATGACAAGAGAAAGCGCTAAAAAAGCAAGTGAATACAAAATAAAGCGAGCCGCCTGGAAAAATATTCCAGACGGCTCACTTTATTCTAGTCGCACAAAGTGCCGAGCAGCAACTCTGCCCAATGCGTCACTACTCCTCCTTGATGGCCTCGGTGGGGCAGGCGCTTGCGCAAGTGCCGCAAGACATGCACTTGTCTGCGTCGATCACGTAGTGGCTCTCACCCTCGTGGATTGCCTCAACAGGACACTCACCGGCGCACGTGCCGCAAGAGATGCAGTCATCACTAATCTTGTATGCCATAGTAGTATTTTTAATTTATTGTGCCACCGCCGGGTTCTAAGCGGCCGTGGCTGGTTCTTTGGTTTTTACGTTGGCAAATTTACCCGCCTTTTCTCAATATTCAAAGGACTAAGGAGAGGCCGTGTTTAATTTGAATCTCTTCTTATTCCATCTTTTCCGCTCGGCCTTTTCTATTGCCCAGATTAATGTCAACTGCCATCCGCAGCCCCCACATCTTGTGCCGGTCCTCCACATATACTTGCCGCTCCCCAAACAAGGCGTATGAGCAGTCCACTCCCACGTCCAAGCCGTCACTCAACCGCTTGCGCAGGGAGACGCTCGGTTTCAGCCTCTGCATGAACTTGGCCGACGTGTTTTCACTTTTCATATTGGCCACGAGCAGACATCGCGCGTCTAGCGCGACACCAGAGGCCGCCCACTCATGACCATAACCGGCCAAAGCCCCAAAGCATGACGTGCTGACCACGTAGCCCATAGGGCGGAAGAGCAGCCGCCTCTGCTCAAAAAGAAAGCCGAAGAAGAACCCTGAGGCCCTCCTCCAGCTTATGGACTCGACAAGGCGAAACAAGACGTCGCGGTTGCCAATGTGCGTGTAGTTGGCCTGCTGCACCAGCCCATAGGCCGCCACTGTGGCATCGGGGCTTACTTTATACCCCCCGCCAGCGCCAAACGTCAGGGCAGCATAAGGCTCAGCCGCGGACACGCGCCCCGCCCCCGCCGCGCAACGCACGACCCAACGGTTGGCAATGCGGCAACGCACCACGGCATCGGCGCCAAAGTATGCGGTCTGCGCCACGCAACCTCCCGACAACGCAAGGCAAAATGGCACAACGGCGAGCCAATTACGCAGCGACATGACGCCAATGGCAAGAGGCTAAATGAGCGACTCAATCTCGCCCCTCACGCTCTGCGCCAAAGCATCGGCCTCGGCCTGTGTGTGCGCCTCGGCATAGATGCGAATGATGGGCTCTGTGTTAGATTTACGCAAGTGAACCCAGCTCTCGGCGAAGTCAATCTTGACGCCATCGCGATCATCGACCCTATCGGCCTTATGAGCCTCCTTGACGCGCGCCAAGAGAGCGTCAACATCAACACCCGGGCGCAGGTCGATGCGGTTTTTAGAGATCACATAGTCGGGGTAAGAGGCGCGAAGCTGGGTGAGCGTCTTGCCGCTCTTGGCCATCTGGGTGAGCATGAGGGCAATGCCCACGAGAGCGTCGCGACCATAATGGCACTCGGGGTATATGACACCGCCATTTCCCTCGCCGCCAATTACCGCGCCCGTCTCGCGCATCTTGGCCACCACGTTGACCTCGCCGACGGCCGCCGCGGCGTAGGTGCCGCCGTGCCGCTCGGTGACGTCGCGCAGCGCGCGCGATGAAGAGAGGTTGCTCACGGTGGAGCCGGGCGTGTGAGACAGCACATAGTCCGCCACGCTCACAATGGTATACTCCTCACCGAACATCGAGCCGTCTTCGCAGATGAAAGCCAGGCGATCTACGTCTGGGTCAACCACAATGCCCATGTCGGCTTTTTTCTCGCACACCAAGGCCGAGATGTCTGTCAGGTTCTGTGGCAGAGGCTCCGGGTTGTGCGCAAAACGGCCATTGGGCTCCAAGTTAAGGCCGTAGACGTTTTTCACGCCAAGACGGTCGAGGAGTTTTGGCAAGATGACTCCGCCAACAGAGTTGATGGCGTCCAACGCCACGGAGAATCCAGCCTTTAGGATGGCATCGGCATCGACAAGCGGCAAGGCCAAGACCTTGTCAATATGGCGGTCGGCATAGTCCACATCTTTCACGCGGCCAAGCTCATCAACAGGCGCGGCCTCATAGGCCTCGTCGGCCGCCAGGCGCAGCACCTCCGCCCCTTGGGCCGCGGAGAGGAACTCACCCTTGCCGTCAAGTAGCTTGAGGGCGTTCCATTGCATTGGGTTGTGGCTAGCGGTGATGATGATGCCGCCCTGGGCTTTCTCGCCCGTCACGGCAATCTCGGTCGTAGGCGTCGTGGCCAGGCCGAGGTCGATGACGTCAGCTCCCATGCCCATGAGCACGCCCACGACAATGTTGCGCACCATTTGCCCAGACACTCTCGCATCGCGCCCCACCACAATGGTTACTCGCTTGCCTCCGTTTTCTTTACTCACCCATGTGGCATAGGCCGAGACAAAACGAACGAGGTCGGTGGGCGTAAGCCCCTCTCCGGCGCGACCACCAATGGTGCCGCGGATTCCGGATATTGATTTTATCAGTGACACTTTTTGAAAGGTATATCTTTTGTTTGTTTAGACTTCTCTATTTCTTCGTCAGACGTTTCTCCAAGTCATCGAATATGTTGCCATTGTCAGAGTCTTTGCTCACAATGACGCCGGTCTCGTCAATAAGGAAGCTTGCGGGAATGCGCTGCACGCCATAGGCTTGCGCCACGCCGCCATTGTCTATAAGCTGGATGCCAGGAAGTTGATCTTGCTCCTTGGCCGTCAGCCAGTCCGCGCGGTCTTTATCAACCGACACGCCTACGACCTCCAAACCCTTTGACGCGAATTTCTTATAAACCTCCACCACCGTCTTGTTATTCTTTCGGCATGGCGCGCACCACGATGCCCAGAAATCCAGCAACACGACGGAGCCACGGAGTGAACAGAGACTCACGGAGTCGCCCTGCTCATTGAGCAGCACGAAATCTGGCGCAAGGCGACCTAGCTCTACTCTCTTGAGAGCCTCGTTGATCTGACGCCTGGCGGCCAACTGCTGATCGAGGAGACGGACATACTTGTGCGTGGGCATGGCCTTGCGGAACGCGGACTGGAAACTCTCTACCTCGTCATAGGAGAAAAGCCCCATGTTGTTGAAAAGCAAGAATGGGCCGAGCGGCGTCGCGGCATTGTCTGCAATGGCGTGGCGAATATAGTCCATCTGGGCTTTCTCAATGCCGTGCATCTCCTCAGTCAGTTCCTCGCGTTTGTCCACGTCTCCCCCCATGGCGGCCATCTGAGCCATAATCTGCGCCAGCCTGTCGCACCCGGGCATCCCTTGCGTATATTCCGCCAAAGTCTTGTTCAGTGGCGAGCCGCAGACCTCTATGTCTTCTGGTTTCAAGGCGTTGCCTTTCATACAGACATCGTCATTGCCGGCAAAGACCACCATATTTTGGTTGCCAATGCTTAGCACCACACACTCGGGCTGCTCCAAGTTCACGCCACCAGAGAAGACGAACCTGCCATCACGCACCTCGGCGGTATCCACTGTCTGCCAGTGAAAAGAAGAGTCGAGAAGGGCAAGCGTCATCGGCCCGTCGGGTAGATTTTTCACGTCGCCCTCTATGCGCAAAGAGTTGCGCTGGCACGAGGCCAACGCAACTGATGCCACGGCGACGACTGCCATTGAGAGTCGTCCGCTCATATGAGAATATATTTCTGTGTTTTGCTATTTCATCTCCTGCCCTGGCGTGACAATGCTGCCAGTGATGCGAAGGAGCACATTGGAGTTCTTGGGATCGTTGGTGATGACCGTTATGGTCTTGCTCTGGCGACCCGACTTGCCGCGCGGGTCGAACGCCACGTGGATGTTGGTGGACTCGCCCTTGGCCAAGACGGTTTTCTGCGGCGTTGCCGCCGTGCAGCCGCAGGAGGCCTTAACCTTGCGGATTATGAGGTTCTGCTTGCCCTCGTTGGTGATGACGAAGTCGCACTCGGCCTTAGAGGTCTGGGCAATTTCGCCGAAATCGTGAGTACGCTCATTGACCGTCATGACGGGCGCGTCTTTCTCATCGACGTCAGAGAAATCCTCCTCGATACTCGCGCTAAGCGTTATCTGGTTGCGATACTGCCTCTTGCCATCGAACGTGACATAAACTCGGTCCGAGACGTAGCCCCAATCGTTTTTCCTGGCGGCATCGTACGTGGCCACGAACAGGCCCTTTTGGCCTGGCTCTATGGTGGCGGGCTGCGACTCTATGGTTATGTGAGACGGGATGTTGATGAACGTAGGCGTGACGCTCACGCCCGATGTGTTGATGACCTTTAGAGAGGCCGTCTTGACCTCTGTCGGCTTGACCTTGGTGAACGGGATATGGTTGTTTTCCAGGCGCAAGCTGTCCATGACAACGGGATACTCGTCCTCAATGGTCTTGGGCCTCTGGAGCACTTTGCCCGATATTCTCAACACCGTTGTGGGTTTCTCGGCATTGCTCATAACCGTTATGGTCTTGGTGAACGTGCCAGGGCGGTTTGCCGGGTTGTAAGTCACCTTCACCTCGCCGCTCTCGCCCTGGCGGAGTGGCTTGCGCGTCCACTCAGGCGTGGTGCATCCGCAAGATGCCTGCACCTGCGTCAGCACGAGCGGGGTGGAGCCCGTGTTGGTATATTTGAAAACGTAAGAGACGGGACCCTCTTTCTCCTGGATCTCGCCAAAGTCATGAGACTCAGTCTCAAACTTGACTGTTGGCTTTTGTGCGAAAGCCACGATGCTAGCAAGAGCCAGCAGCGAAAGCGCAAATATTCTCTTCATCTCTGATTTTATTTTGCCTCTCAAAGATAGGGAGTTTTCCCCATTGTTGTCAACCAATTTCAACCAACACACCACCAGACCGGCCCAACGCCGGCGCGCAGCCAAGGCGCATCAGCGCCCCACCACTTTTTCTACCGTCCTGGCGTCGGCCTCAGGACAGAGCTTCATAAGGTGACACTTGACCATAAGCCGGCTCTCTTCCGGTTTCTCTTGTGGCAACTCGAACCAGTCGGCATAGAGAATCCCCGGCGTTGAATATCGCGCCACGCCCCAGCCGTAGGGTCGTCCTTTCTTGTCGATGTTATATTCGAAGTCGGACACCACGATGTGGCCAGACATCTGAAGCCTACTCAGCACAGCGTCTAATGACGCGCGCGGGGCCCCCACCCCGCCCTCGGCGGCAAGCAACGCCCTCTCCGCCGCGCACAGGCCGTGCGCGCCGAAGCCGCACTCCTCGCGAATCTCAGTAGAGAGCAGACTCTCGTTGGCCACAATGGCGGAGAGGACCCTCTCCTCGTCATAAGAGAGCGTATGGGACGCCCTTCGGAAGTTGACAAGGTGCGGCAGCCAACGCCGCGAGACGTAGACGGCCTTGCCGCGGAAATATTTCGCATAGGCCGCGCGCCCGCCCCTCACAATGGGGCCTTTCCACTCCCAAGGGCCGTCTACCACAGGAGAGAACCACAGGTCGGCCGGCGTATGCTCCTCAATGGAGAAACCCGTCAGCTCTCCGCGGAAGAATGGCAGAAAGCCAAACTCCTCCACCGCGGCCTCCACATCGCCCGCCGAGGTGAACACCCTGCCGTCAATGACGCTCATAGTCCCGAGTCCTCCTCGGCCTCCGTCTCCAGCGCCCTGCGGAAGAACGCGTTGAGCGGCTTTCCCAACGCGATGTCCGCCTTCAGCCTCTTGCCGAAACCTGGCGAAGTGACCTCACCGTCGGTGTAATGGACCACGGCGTTGAGGCTCTTGTATTTGAGATAGTCTTGGTAGCGCGGCTCAATGACGTAGCCTCGGGGCAAGGCCTTGAGCTTCTCATCGTCAGAGAGCGTCATGCGCTCCTTGAATGCCGGAGCCGTCACGATGGCGTCCAACTCCTCCGGAAAATTGACCACCTCTGCCCGCAGCCTTTTCAGCATTTCGGAGCTAAGCCCGTAGTTGCCAGTGCAGAAAAAACTCTCATTGCCTGGCTGGACGTGCAAATAATATCCTGGCAAGACGCTCTTTCGCCCGCCAGGCGCCACGAAGGCGCCAAAGTGCCGTTTGTATGGGCTTTTGTCTGGCGAGAAACGAATGTCGCGGTTCATACGATAGATGCATTTAGCGGCCTCTTGCTCGCCAATGCCTGGGTCTACGGCCTGCACCGCGGCTATCATATGCTCCACGAAAGAGAGAAAAGCCGACCGCGCCGCCTCGTAACGTGCGCGGTTGGCCTCAAACCAAGCGCGGTTGTTATTATCCCTTATGTCTTCCAAAAATGTCAGTACGGAAGACGGAAGAAAGTCGGTCATTGCCGCTTGTTTATTGTTGTCTATGGCTCCACAAGGGTGCCATTGGTCCTGTTGTAATCCACTTTGGCAATGTAGAGCTGATACTCGGCATCCACCTTGGCTGCCATGGCCTGCTGCCACAGCACTTGGCTCTCCATATAGTCCGTCAGTGCCTCGTAGCCGTTGTCATACAAACTTTTGGAGGAGCGCATGTTCTCTGCGGCCATCTCTAGGCCCTTGTCCGCCACCGAGAGTTCTTTCTGAGCCTCGTCCACTGCATTGGCTGCCTGCTGCATTTCAAGCTCCATCTTTTCGGTCAGGTTCTCTTTCTCCAGACGAGCCTGCTCCAACTCGCAGCGCGACGCCCTCACCTTGTTGGCGTCCTTGCCAAAGTTGAAGAGCGGCACCTTGACGTTTACAAGGCCTGTGAAAATGAAGTCGTTTAGCAGTTTATCATCAATTGATTTGCCCGCCAGATTGCCTGTGAGCTTGACGCCGTTTACATAGTTGCCCATAAGCATGAGACCGACTTCTGGCAGCAATGACGAGCGTTGCACCTTTGTCTTGGCCTCTGCCACCTGCACTTTTTTGTTCAGCATGCGTGTCTCGGGACGGGCCTCGACGCTCCCGTCTTTCACGTCGACAGACGGGTACCCTTCGGCCACGTCAATGTCTGACGTCAGGCTCATGCCAACCACGTGGCATAAGTTCATTTTGGCCAACGTCACGGCGTTGCTTGCCTTGCTCATGTTGAGCTCGCTCTCATTGAGTTTCACCTGCACTTTGAGCACATCGTTTCCCGTCTTCATGCCCTGATTCTTTGCCTTGACCACGTTGCTCATCAGCTCTTGCAACACCTCATTGTATCTCTGTGCCACCTTCTGCATCTCTTTGGCCTTGACCACCAGCGCGTAGGCCCTGTCGGTGGCCATCACCACATTGGCCTCAGTGAGCGTCTCGTTGGCCTCAGAGGCTTCCACGGCCAAACCTGCGATTTTGCTTGCGTTAGATATCTTGCCGCCCATATATATTGGTTGCTGGAGCGTAAGTCCGGCCAGGAATATGGGACCGGCCTCGTAGCCAATGTTGCCGGAGAGTGGCATATAGGCGTAGCCCAAAAGGTTCTGCACAAGCCACATCTTGTCTCCCAAGTTCGGCACTTGGGCTTGGAACTGTGCGTCTGGCTTGAAGACAGGCAAGTTTTGCGTCACGTTTATGTCCTGATCTCCTTTCAGCGTGCTGTATGCGCCCGTGAGATTGAGCGTCAGGCTGGGGAGATAGTTGGCCCTATAACTTTTCTTGGTATATTTTGCGGCCTCGGTCTCGCTCTGTGCAGACTTTATCTCATGGTTATTTTTCAGAGCCATGGAGCGGCACTCTTCCAAAGTCAGCACTTGCTGCGCCTCTGCCGCGATGGCGCAGCCAAGCACGGCGAATGAGATCACTAGAAACTTCATCGCTAGATATGTGTTTTGTGCAATTTTACTTTTTTGCTTAGGCGGTTCATCAAGTCCCCGCAGCCCTAAAAAGCCGCTCATTGGGCCAAATGGCCCCCTGGCCCGCCGTTACGAACGCAAATGTAACATTTTTATCCCTTGCGTCTTACACAAATGCCGCCTTAGGGTGCCCTGAGTAAGCCAAGAGGATGGTCGCGCAATTAACAGAAATTCGTTACTTTGGAGAAATTCAATACTTTCGGCAACCTTTGAGAAATAATGGCGCCGCACAGCCGCGCAGAAAGAGAAAAGCCGCATGGCGAC
>CAKUYZ010000059.1 GCA_934717675.1 uncultured Bacteroidales bacterium | reverse complement strand
CATCACCACTGTGGCAATGTTCCTTCTGTTGTTCTCCGCCAGGGATTGATTGGTGTTCATGTATACCTCAGAGATCACGCCAAGGGCATCCTGACGAGACATATCGGAACGCTCCAGCTTGGCGACAACGTCCTCGTCAAGGACTTTGACAATTCCAAGCTTCTGCGTGAGAGTTTTAAGTGTGTTGAGGTAGTCCACCATTCTCTGCGACTGACTGAACATTCCGGACACGCTCATATCCGTAGCATAAATGCCAAGATTAAGAGCCATCTTCAAGTTTGTCGAATATTTGCCAGATTTTGAGAGTGGCGCCAGCAGTTGGTCGTCAAAACGCACGCCAGTCTCCTTGATGATTGATGCCATCTCAATTGGCGCAGGTAGTGTGTACAAAATGGTACGCGACTTATTGAGGTCATCCTCTCTCGTATCAACCCCCACTGCGGCAGAGTCCACCGCCACGGAGTCTTCAAAATTCGTCGTAGTCTGTGTTCGCACACATGAGACGCAAATAGTGGCCATGAGGGAGGCACCCAAAGCCATAGTGGTTAATTTCATAGTCTATTATTTTTTGCACTGTAATCACGTTGTCCAAAAATCAGGCTACCGACCCTCACGATATTCGACCCGTGCTGAACCGCAATGTCATAATCTCCAGACATACCCATACTTAGCAGGGAGAAATAATCAGCACCAGCGAAGAAACGCTCACGCACGTCTTTGAAAATACCATACGCCCGTTCAAACTCCGCAGCCACTTGAGCATGATCATCCGTATTCGTTGCCATTGCCATAAGTCCACAGATGCGGACGTTGGAGAGATCCTTGAAAAAGCCCTCGTCCAAATATTGGAGCAACTCTTCTGGGGCGAAACCGAATTTGGTAATTTCCGCAGCCACATGCACCTGGAAGAGGCAGTCTATCACGCGGCCAACTTTCTTGGCTTCCTTGTCAATGGTGGCTAAAAGCTTGGGGGTGTCCACCGAATGTATGAGATGTACGAAAGGCGCGATATACTTGACTTTGTTAGTCTGCAGGTGACCTATCATGTGCCACCGAATGTCCTTCGGGAGAGCTTGGGCCTTTTCCGACATCTCTTGAACCTTATTCTCGCCAAAATCCCTCTGCCCACAATCATAGGCCTCTTGGATAAAGCTGACGGGATGAGTCTTGGACACCGCGACCAGGCATACACCCTGCGGCAGCGAGGACTTTACTTTTTCTATCGTCTGCGCTATCTGTGACATCTTCTTGCAGCACGCACTTGCAGCCACGCACCGTCAATGGTGCATAGGGCGCGCACTTAGCTTACAAATAAACAAAAAAGCTGCGAGTTGACAAACCAAGAGCTAATAAATTTATGCACAGAGCACATCTGACACACTTCACACATCAGTAGTCTGAGGAGCTGTCAACAAGTTTCACAAACAACCCGGAACGTAACTTAGGCTCAAACCATGTCGTTTTGGGTGGCATTATATTCCCGGTGTCTGCAATGTCAGTCAACTGCTTCATAGACACAGGATATAGTGCAAAAGCGACTCTCGCCTGGCCGTCATCTACCAACCTGCTCAACTCGCTTAGTCCCCTTATGCCACCGACAAAATCAATCCTTTGAGACTTGCGCATGTCCTCTATCCCAAGTATAGGGGTCAGCACATTGTTTGACAACACGCTCACATCTAGAATCCCTATCGGGTCATTGTCATCATACGTTCCCTCCTTTGCGCGAAGTCGGTACCAACTGCCGTCTAAATACATTGAGAACTCATGGAGTCTTGACGGGCGATATGGCTCGTTTCCAATGCGCTCCACGCTCATCACCTTTTGGATGGCTTCAATAAACTGCCCCGATGTCATTCCATTGAGGTCTTTGACCACGCGGTTATAGTCCATGATGTGGAGCTGACTGTCGGGGAATATGACCGCCATAAAGAAATTATAGCTCTCATTTCCCGTATGGTGTGGATTGTTTGCCGCAAACTCCCTTCCTATGCGGGCTGCGGCGGCAGTCCTGTGGTGCCCATCCGCAACATATGTGGCTGGCACTTTGTCTTCGAACAGACGTTCTATTTGGAAAATTGCCTGTTTGTCAGACAGAACCCACAGTCTATGCCCCACCCCATCGTCTGACACGAAATCATACTCGGGCTTGCCTTCTTTGACTCTTTCAATGATCGCATCAATCTCTCCGACAGATTTATATGCCAAGAATACTGGTTCGATATTAGCCCCCAGCCATCTTGTCAACACCATCCGATCTTCCTCCTTGTCGTGACGCGTCAGCTCATGTTTCTTAATCAGCCCGTTCTCATAATCTTCGCACGCCACGGCGGCAACGATGCCGCACTGCCGCCGGCCATCCATGGTCTGCTCATATATGTAATAACACGGGCTGCCATCCTGCACCAGCCATCCCATTTGACGAGCTTTGTCAAAATTCTCTTTCGCCTTTGAATAGACAACATCAGAGTGCACGTCAGTACCCTTTGGGCAACATATTTCCGCTCTCGTAATGTTGAGGAGGCTGCGCTCATCGCCCTTGGCCATGCGCGCGGCCTCCTCTGTGTTCATGACATCGTATGGGAGACATGACACCGTGGCGACAATTTCTTTTGGAGGACGAAGCCCCTTGAATGGTCTTACCTTAACCATAATTAACTATGTGACAATTTTCGTTTAAACAGAAAAAGGCACAGCCCGGCAGCAAACTGCCGAGCCGCACCACAAAACGTAGCGCAACGAGCCACTGCGAGCATAGGCTAGGCGCCTTAATACGTCACAATGGGCTCCAACTGTTTAGCCTGCTCAATCATCCTCTCAATCTCCGAGACCGCAGGCACACGGCTGCACAAATTCTTCTGGTTGTTGACCTCCTCCATTTTGGCATGAAGGTTAGCGGCCACCCGGTGACGCAGCTCTTTTACGGTGTCCACTCCTGCGGCCTCCAACAGTTCCGCAAACTGGCCGGCCACGCCATTGATTCGGAACAAGTCAGAATGGTTGACCCAAGTGAGAATAAGTTTTTCGGAGATACCTGTGGCCTCGGCCAACTTTGCGCGGCCAGAGCGAGTCGCCCCCTCACGGAGCATATCGTCTGTGGTTTTCACCCCCGCCTCCTCTAGTTTCTTTGCATAGACGGGGCCAATACCCTCTATGTCAATGATTTTATTTGCCATATTGCCTTGGTGTATTAGTTGTTATTTAGAATCCGAAGTTAACTCCGACAGTATAAAGCCCAGGAATTTCATCAGAGTATACAAACTCACGTTTCTTGTTGTTGAAGAGATTGTGAGCGTTGAAGAAGACCTCAACATTATCCTTAGGGGAATATCCGACCTTCAGGTTCACCGTGAATCTCTGTGCCAGTTTTTCCCCGTAGGAATTATACTTCGTCGCATAAGAGCGCTTCCCTATGTAGTTGGCGAACGCAGCCACGTTCAACTGTTGCGTGGGTTTGTAGACCAATCCGAGCATTCCATAGACATTGGGAGTGGCCTTATTCTCAACGCCGTCTTTGCGCACAGTGCCAAAGTTACGCGCCAAACTGTCATCGCGGTCAATCTTGCCGTCGTGCACATCTTGCCTAATCTGCTCCGCGCTGTTGTCACTTAGGTCATAAGTCCCAGTCTCACTGTTGTAGTACTTTTGGAGACGCTCTAAGCTAGACGTGACAAGCTTGCTGAACTCAGCTTTTTTCTCGTCGGCAGATAGAGCCTCGTTGGAGTTTATCTCACGCATCTTCTGCATAAAACCAGTCATCTCTCCCTGTAAAGATGCGCTTGATCGTTTGAGCAACTCCTGAATCACCCTTGACTGGCTATATTGGTAGTAGTCATTTATGATTGTCTTCTGGATGTTCATGTTGAGTTTGGCGATGAGCTTCTGCGATATGATCCAGTCCACATTAAAGCTCAGACCAAACTGATTCACTTTATATGGCAACACACCATATTTAATGGTTGCGAAAGTTTTCAGATTCCCAAGCAACTCCGCCACGTTTATTTGGCCTGTCATGACGTTTTTCAAGTCATTCTCATCCACGCTAATGTAGCCGCTGTTTGCCATAAGCGCGCCGAAATCGGCAGAGTGAGAGAAAAACGCCTCAGCGTCAATAAGAATGGCCGGTGACGGATTTAGGCGATAACCGACCTCAAAATTGTCTGACCGAACCAAGTTGGCCTCAGGATCGGCACTAAACTGAAGCCTGTTTGGCATAAGGAGCTGGGTCCTGGTCCACAAGAAATTAGCGCTAGAGTTGACCATTATCGCGGAACGATTGGCGCGGCCGTAGACAATGCGCACAAAATTAGCCTCATTAATCCTATAATTCGCAGACAACTGCCAAGACGGATTCCATTTATCAGGAATGTTCGTCTTGTCGGAGCGGAACGCCGCAATCAGCCTAAAGTCATTTTTCTGATAGTCCAGGCGCAACGACGGGGCAAAGGCTGTCAATTTTGCGCTGTAATTAAAGAAGCCAGACAGATGCTGTTTATCTGCCGTATCATACTCGTATCCGGGGGCTTGATATGTCCAAGAATAACCATTTCCCAGGTTATCATACGTTGGCACATAGTCATCAAAATGGACATATTGCCAGTTGATCCCCGGGCGTATGCACAAGCCTCCGACCTTGATGTCATACTCGGCAGAGAGATTCAAATTTTTCGAATAGACCTTAAAGCCAGGCACCCCGACCGCATAGTCCTGAGGGCCACCTGAATAATTGGCCAAGAAATGAAGCCCTTTGACGGAGGCGGAAAGGGCGACATATCCAGTCTTGGACTCCCTACCGTTGAAAGAGAAATAGTCATCGCCCACGGGCGTCGTGTTGACGTACGAACGCTGATAGCCTCCCGTGAGGTCGAACCTGACATCGTCTGCTGGAGTGTATGTCAAGTAGCCGTTATACCCCTCTGTCTTCCTAGCAAGGCCAGGGTCGTCAAACATATTCGCCGCTGGAGTTTCGGGCTCCAAACAACGGTATATGGTGTAAAGATTCTGAGCGTTGTCCGTTGTCTGATACAACTGCCGCAAATTGTCCAACTGGGAGGCATCCAGATAGCCGCCTTTTGTCATGTCCGTAAGCACCCCGCTGCCAATGCTGGCCGCCAGTTGTTCCTTTGTGAATGTGCTGCCGACCTCAGGGGCAGCAGAAGAGGCCAGATATACGCCAGCCTGAGGAATGACGTATAGCTGCGACGTAGGCCTTGCCCTATGCTGCATATTGACAGTCACGCCAACGGCCCACGATGAGCTGAGAGCCTTGCGAAACGCCACATTGCCAACAAACGTGTTGTGACTACCCATCTGAATATTGCCAGACACCACCTCATCTGACGCATTCGGCTTCTTTGTGAGAATATTGATGACGCCGGTGACCGCATTAGCCCCGTAGAGCGCCGAGGCCGCGCCTCTTACAACCTCTATGCGGTCAACGTCCTCAATGTCAATCGGCAGCATGTCAAAATTGACGGCGCCCATGGCCAAATTGTTAACCGGACGGCCATCGATCATCACCAGAGTATTAGGGTTCTCCGTATAGAGAAGCATGTTATTGTCTGGAATGTTATTGAGGCCGCGCATCTGGATGTCGTACACGCCATTGGTCTTTTCCGTGACTATCATGCCCGGAATGAGACGGAACGCCTCCTCAATGGACGACACGCCATATGTCCGCATCTCGTCATGCGTTATGACGGTAGTTGAGAGCGGCGAGGTGAAACTGTTCTCCTCCTGTTTCGAGGCGGAAGAGACATTCTTGTTCATTATCAATGCGAAAAGCTCATCTACGGATGACACGCCCAACGTTTCCACAGCATCCATAAGATCCTCTAGCGGCAGCTCTGAAAGCTGATCTGTAGACATGGCGAGAATCTGCTCTCGCGTAAGCTTCTGCTGCGCACTGACTCCCAAAGCCATAGAGGCGGCCAGCACGAGCGACAAAATTCTTTTCATCGTGGGTTCTTCATTAATTCAATCAATGGGCAGGAGATTAGAACACCTGCTTCCCGAGCGAAACCAACTTAGGAGCGACCTTCAGGCCATGGCTCGCAATGTTGCCTTCGTGAATCTCAAAATTCAATGTGCCAGCGCCCGGCAAGAAAGAGATGCCGGCACCCTGCGCGCATTGCCCCTTCGTGCCACTGACAATGAGCACCTTGTTATTCGCCTGGGCAGCCACCAACTGGACTATTTGCGACGACTTGGACTCACCCAAGTATATTATGTCAGACTTTGGCAGCCCCGAGGCCGTGGCCGCGTCCACCACCGAAATCGACCTGTCGCCAATCTTCTTGTTCTTGACAATAGACTTCAGCTCAGCAGAAAGCGCATTATCACCAATCACCGTGATTGTCAATATTTTACCATTATCTTCTTGCGGCCAAGACGTGTTTTTGGCAAAATTGTACAGATAAAGAGCTTGGAACTTCGACATCTGCGCCCCCGCCCAAGAACAGAAGAAGAACGCAAGGAGCAGCAGCAACCATTTTCTCATGGAATCTTTCATTTTGTTTGCGCTAATGTAAAGTTTTTTCAGAGCATCACTGCAAAATAAATTCTTATATTTCACCCTATGGTACGATGTTTTTCAAAAAAGGTTCGCTTTTATCGGCCGCGACACCTAGAAATGCACCAATCCGATGAAAATAGAAGACAAAGGCAAAACAAACCTGCGAAAGGAGATCCTGCGCCTCACGGCACCCAACGTCATATCAAACATCACGGTGCCGCTCATCGGTATGGCAGATGTTGCAATTGCAGGGCACGCGGGAAGCGACTTCGCGATAGGAGGTGTCACCATTGGCACTACCGTTTTCAATATGATATATTGGAATTGCGCCTTCCTGCGTATGGGAGGGAGTGGCATAACGGCGCAGAACTACGGGGCAGGCAAATTGGAAGAGTGCGCGCTCACAGGCTTGCGGTCGCTTATTATTGGGTTGGCGCTTAGCCTTACTCTACTGCTCCTAAAACCAATAGTGGCGCCAATAGCGCTAAGCCTGATTGGGGGGTCACCCGAGTCTCTGGCGGAAGCCGCCACCTATGTCAACATACGCTACTGGGCCATTCCGGCCTCCGTGTCTCTTTTTGCACTTACAGGTTGGTTTATTGGGATGCAGGACCCGCGTGCGCCAATGCTCATCGCCTTGGTCGGCAACGCCATCAACATAACCGCGTCATGGCTTCTGGCTCTCCGTGCGGGCATGGGCGTGGCAGGCGTGGCGTGGGGCACAGTAATTGCCCAATACTCGGGGCTCGCCTTGGCTCTGACCTTGGCGGCCTTCAAATATGGCAGGATGCGTTGCAAGCTCACGATTAGCCGCATCTTTCTGAAGCATGAGTTCATAAGGCTTCTATCCGTAAACAGAGACATCTTTTTGCGCACCCTGTGCATAGTCATAGTGTTCACGTCATTCACGTCAATTTCTGCACGTTACGGCGATTCTGTCTTGGCGGCCAACGCCCTTATGATGCAGTTTTTCACCCTGTTCAGCTACATGACTGACGGTTTGGCCTATGCGGCAGAGAGCCTGTGCGGCAAGCTCATTGGAGCGGGAGACCGAGCCGTGCTGAAAAACGCGATCCGTGAGCTCACAACTGCCGGACTCGCAATCGCGATTTTGTACACCATCGTCTTCGCGACATCTTGGGGATTCATCTTCAACGCATTCGGCCCATCAGCAGATGCGATTGAGGCGGCCGCCTGCCGAATAGGTTGGGCCATAGCCGTGCCGCTCAGCAGTTTCTTCGCTTTCATAGCCGACGGGGTGATGATCGGCGCCACAAACGGGCGCGCCATGCGAAACACAATGGCCACGGCTTCCGTAGTGTTCTTCGTCGTTTACGTCACGTTGCGGCCTTTTGCCGCGGACAACGCCCTTTGGGCGGCCTTCCTATGCTACATGGCCTCACGAGGTCTGTTCATGCTGCCACACGTGAGACGGCTTGTGAAATAGCGTCGGAATGGCACTGTTGGCGGCGAACATTTTTTTACTTATCTTTGCCTAGGTGAGCCATTGGGCCTTGTAGAACATTGAGACGATGCAGAATAAGCACTATAAATATGACCCCGAAACCTTGAGTTACAAGGAGATCAAGAGGGGTATAAAATATTATGCCAAGCGCGCGGTGTTCCACATCTCGTTTGGCGTGGTCGTGTCAATCGGCCTTTTTTTCATCTACATGAACCTCTTTGACAGCCCCAAGGAGAAACGACTCAAGAGGGAGCAACACGAGTTGCTGGCGCAATACGAGCAGATGAGCCGCAGGCTCGGCCAAATAGAAGAGGTGCTTGACGACATTCATTCACGAGACGAAAACATATATCGTGTCATCTACGAGGCGGACTCCATCCCCGTGTCGGTCAGGAAAGCCGGGTTCGGCGGCATAAACAGATATAAGGATATGGAGAGCCTGCCTAACTCAAAGCTTGTGATTGAGACAGCGAAGAAGTTGGACATTGTATCGCGCCAACTCTACGTGCAAAGCAAGTCGTTTGACGAGATAATAAGCCTCGTCAACAGGAATAACGATATGCTGCGGTGCATCCCCGCCATAATGCCCATAAACAACAAAGACCTGACGAGAACGGCTTCGGGCTGGGGATGGCGCATACACCCAGTGTACAAGATCAAGAAATTCCATGAGGGCATGGACTTCTCCGCCCCCATAGGCACTGAGGTTTACGCCACTGGCGACGGCACAGTGTCCGTGGTGGAGACGAGTTACTCCGGCTACGGCAAGCACGTCAAGATAAACCACGGGTTTGGCTATGAGAGCATCTATGGCCACATGAGCAAATTCAACGTCAAGGTCGGCCAAAAGGTCAAGCGCGGCGATGTCATTGGCTACGTGGGCAGCACGGGCATAAGCACGGGTCCCCATTTGCACTATGAGGTCGTCAAAAGAGGTCAGAAAGTCAATCCGCAGTTGTATTACTTCCAGGAAGACCTCGATCCGGACGATTATGAGCGCATGATTGAAATTTCCACCAACAGTAACAGGACATTTGACTAATGCAAGTGCCGACGCAAGACCTAAAAGACACCTTGGCGACCCTCTTCCGGAGCCGGTATGCCGTGGCCGCCATGATTTTTCTAGCGTGGATAACCATCTTTGACGAGGACAACCTCATCACTAAATGGACATACGACAGGAAAATCAAAGAACTGCGGGCGGAAAAAGCAGCTTTGGAAAACAGCATAGAGCAAGACCAACGGAAGATGAACGAACTTAAAAACAACAGGGAGTCTTTGGAAAAATTCGCCCGCGAGGAATATTTTATGAAAAAGGACGACGAGACGATTTTCATAATCAAAAGATGAAAGCCAAAGATGTATTGACCCTGTGCGCCATGACAGCGGGCGTGGCCGGCGCTGTCGCTCAATGCGCCGGCGTTGAGGGCGCATGGTTTGGGGTGTTGGCCTGCGGCTTGACATTGTTCTTCGTACGCCTCAGCCTAAGGATGCGCGAGGATGATTTTAGGCTCCGCCGCCTATATGGCATCCTAATGTTCAGCGCCACATCCCTTTGCGTCTGCGCCTACCTTATGATGAAGGGCCGAGACTATTGGCTCATCCCATTGATGATCTCTGCAGTTCTTGAACTTTACGCTAGCCTGCGGGGAGGCGACTCGCAAAGCCAAAAAAGGACATGAATTCTTTTTTAATTGATTGTAAGGCATTATCTTTGCACCGTTTTTCCGATGCCGGAAAGGCGTCGGGCGACAACAGCAGAGATCAAATAACACTATATAACATTTCCAGAGATGACTAAAGCAGACATCGTCAACGAGATCGCCAAGAGCACCGGGGTCGAGAAAGTAGCCGTCCAAAAGACGGTGGAGGCTTTCATGGACGCCGTCAAGGCCTCGCTCATAAACGGCGAAAGCGTCTTCCTTCGTGGCTTCGGCAGCTTCATCACGCGCAAGCGTGCCCAGAAGACCGCCCGCAACATCACCAAGGGAACGTCCATTGTCATTCCAGAGCACTCTATTCCGTCCTTCAAGCCTGCAAAGGTCTTTATGAACGAAGTGAAGGACAGCAAGAATATCAAGCAGTAAACTGATTGTCTAACCTAAAAAAACCTTTTGAAGCTATGCCTAGCGGTAAGAAAAGGAAGCGTCACAAGATGGCGACGCACAAGCGCAAGAAGAGACTGAGAAAGAACAGGCATAAGCACTAAACTGCTTGTCTGTACGGACTTAATCTTTAGCCCGCCCGCATAAATCGACAGGAGGGCACCACAAACAGAAAGCCAAACAAGCTTTCTGTTTGTTTATACTAAAGTTCTTTGAAAAAACGAGTAACGTGAACGCAGAATTATTTATCAACGTCACGCCCGAGGAGATGGTCATCGCCCTCACGGAAGACAAGCGGTTGGTGGAGCTGCGTAGAGAGAAGCGAAACGTCCAGTTTGAGGTGGGCGACGTCTACATAGGCAAGGTCCGAAAGGTGATGCCTGGCCTCAACGCCGCATTTGTGAGCGTTGGATATGAGAAAGACGCGTTCTTGCACTACTTGGATCTCGGTCCTCAATTCCGCACCCAGCAGAAATTTCTGCAACAGGTGATTCAGCGAAAGAATGCGACGGAAATGCCCCGCGTGAAGCGAGAGGAGGACATTGACAAGAAAGGCACCATCACAGACGTGCTCCAAGCTGGCGAGGAGGTGCTCGTCCAAGTGGCGAAAGAGCCTATCTCGACCAAGGGCCCAAGGTTGACATCCGAAATATCGCTCGCCGGCAGAAACCTGGTGCTGATGCCTTTTGCAGACAAGATCTCGGTGAGCAAGAAGATCAGGTCCGCCGAGGAGCGATCCCGCCTAAAAAAAATAGTCCAAAAAGTCAAGCCCAAGGATATGGGCGTGATAATAAGGACTGTGGCCGAGCAACAAGACGAGCAGGAGATTGCTGATGAGATAGCCTCTCTTATCAAACGCTGGGAAGATTGCGTCAAGCACGTCAAGGAGAGCCGCCCACCGGCAATGGTGCTGGGCGAAATGGAGAGGGCAGCGGCCATGATCCGAGATCTCTTCAGCCCAGACTTCAACAACATCTACGTAAACGACAAAGCGATTTTCGACGAGATCAAGGCCTATGTGACCAAGATTGCGCCCGAGAAAAGCGGAATCGTGAAGCTCTACAACGGCAAGCTGCCGATCTTCGACAATTTCAACATTGAGAAGCAAATAAAGCAGTCTTGCGGAAAGGCGGTATCCTTCAAGAGCGGCGCATACCTTATCATCGAGACGACAGAGG
>CAKUYZ010000058.1 GCA_934717675.1 uncultured Bacteroidales bacterium | reverse complement strand
GCCTGGGCCAAGGACAAAGGCATCAAGCTATACGACCTGCTGAAGCAGATCTACGCCGAGTTTGGTTTCTCGAAAGAGAAGATGATATACATTGTCCGCGAGGGCAAGGAGGGCGCTGACCAGATCTTGGCTCTCATGAAGGGCTACCGCGAGAACCCGCCTGCCACCATGGGCGGATCCAAAGTGGTCATTGTCAAGGACTATCAGAACCTGACGCAAAAAGACCTCCGCACGGGCGAGGTGACCAAGCTGGACATGCCCGCCACAAGCAACGTGCTCCAATACTTCACGGAAGACGGCTCCAAAGTCTCCGTGCGCCCGTCTGGCACCGAGCCTAAGATCAAGTTCTACTTCGAGGTCAAGGTGAAGATGAACAACATCGGCGAGTGGGCCAAAGTGAACGCCGAGGCCGACAAGAAGATTGAGCAAGCCGCCGAGGACATGAAGGCCATCTAAGGCCACAAGCCTACGGCAAAAAAAGACGGGAGGCGACCGCATGCGCAAACAATTGGCGCACGCGGCCGCCTCCTCTCATTTTACCCCGCCCAATTCGCAAAGAGACGCGGAAAAACATATATTTGCGGTAGAACACAATAAACAAGTTCATCATTACACCAATGGACATGAAAATCATGACAGCCGCGGCCTTGGCCATGGCCACCACCGCGACCCTGGCGCAAAAGGCAGACGCGCCGTTCTTGCGCATTGGGGAAGACGTGACCTCATGGGGCGAGTTTGAACACCTCTACGAGCAGAACCGCACCACGGCACTGACGCCCATGTCAAAACAAGAATACGCCACACTCTTCACCAACTACAAACTGAAAGCCACCGAGGCGCGGGCGCAAAAGATTGACACTCTGGCCACATACCGAGACGAGTGCAAATATTACCTTGACGAGCTGGCCAACGGCTACTTGGAAGACACCATGGCAGTGTGGCGCATAGCCGCCAAAGAGCGCCAGAGGCTGGGCGAAGAGATTCACGCGGCCCACGTCCTCATCTCGGTACGGCCCAACGCGTCGGCCGCCGACACGCTAAAGGCCTACAAGCAAGCGCAAGAGGCGCGCCAAATGGTGGAGAGCGGCATAGACTTCGCCACCGTGGCGGACAAATATTCCGCCGACCCGTCGGCCAAGACCAACCACGGCGACTTGGGCTATTTCTCTGCCATGCAGATGGTGGAGCAGTTTGAAGACGCGGCCTACGCCACAGCGCCAGGCCAGACATCCGGCATCTTCCGCACACGGTTTGGCTACCATTTTCTGAAAGTGTATGACCGCCGCCCCACCGAAGGCGAAGTGAGGGTGAGGCACATAATGAAAATTGTGCCGGCCGGCGCGCCCACCGAGATGCAGGAGCGAGTCAAGCAACAGATTGACAGCATATATGACGCCATTGTAAACCACGGGGCCGACTTCGAGGCCATGGCCCAGAAACACTCTGACGACGCGCAAAGCGCACCCCGCGGCGGGCTCATGCCCTGGTTCTCGCGAGACCAGATATTGCCAGAGTTCGCCAACGCCGCGTTCGACCTGAAGGAGGACGGAGACATATCAGCCCCCGTCAGGACGCGCGCCGGGTGGCACATAATATGCCGCGTGGGGCGACGCACCATGATGCCGCAAGAGGACTTTGACAAGATGATTGCCCGCGCCAAGAAGTCGATGCCAATAATAAAGAACGCGCCATTCCACAGCCGCATGAGCCAACTGGCCAAAGAATACGGATTCTGTTGGGACGAGGCCGGACGCGACACGCTCATCGGGATCTTCTTGGCCAGCCCCAACCCCTATGACCGCCAGAGGGCGCTGAAAGCCGAGGGCCAGATGAGGCTGGCCACGCTGGGCGGCAAAGACATCATGATGCCAGAGGCCGCGCAGTGGGCAGACAAGTGGGACGCCAACACTCTGCCGGCCGAGAACGCCACGAACCTGGCCTATGAGATGGTGCGCCAATATGAGCGCGGGCGGCTAGAGGACAAATATCCCGAATATCGGTACACAAGCGCGGAGTATCGTGACGGCCTGCTCGTCTTCGAATTTATGCAACGCAACATTTGGAACATGACGCCAGACTCCGCGCAGGTGGACAGCCTCTTTGCCGCGCATCCGGAGAGATACGCCACAGGCGGGAGCTTTGACGGCGACATATATTTCTGCCCCACGCCCAAGGTGGCCGCCAAAGTGGCCAAACTGGTCGCCAAGGGCAAGAAAGACAAGGCCGCCGCGCTGGCTCTCAAAACGGTGAGCGGCCCATTGGCCCAAGGTGACATATATGACGACTACGTGTGGCCCATTGGCGAGGCCGACCCCTACGTGGCCGTGTGCGGCACGGTGACGAACGGCACCACGCAGAAGGTAAGTGAATGCCGCGGGCGAGTGATGGCCGACCTGCAAGCCCTGGCCGACCGCAAGATCACAGAGCAGCTGAAACTGAAATATGAACCCGAACAACTCATCAAGATAAAATGAACAGACTGATTGGCAACATACTGGCCACGGCCGTAGCGGCCGTGGCCCTAGTCGCCTGCAACACCACGCAGACACAAGACACGACGACACAGGCAAGCGCGCCGACAACGACCGACACCATAGCCTACCGCAAAGTGGACCTGCCTAGCGGCGGCAAGCTGCTGGTATTCCCCTGCCAGCAAGACACGGCGCGCTCGGCCACAGTGATTTTGCCAGGCGGCGGCTACTGTTTTCTGGCCGAGGGGCATGAGGGCCGCGACGTGGCGGACTGGATGTGCCGCGACGGGCAGACGGCTTTTGTGCTGCTCTACCGATTCCCGCAGACCAACCCCGCAGTGCCCAACACCGACGCACGCGAAGCCATGGAATATGCCCGCTCTCACGCCGACAGCCTGGGCCACTACGCCAAAGTGGGCATAATGGGCAGCTCGGCCGGCGGACACCTGGCCTCGACCGTGGCCACGCACACCAGCCTGGCCGACTACCAGATTCTCCTCTACCCAGTCATTTCAATGAACCCCACCCTCACTCACATGGGCTCACATGACTTCCTGCTAGGGCAAAACCCCGGCAAGGAGGCCGAGGAGCTGTATAGCAACGACTTGCAGGTGACGGACAAGACGCCGCGGGCCTTCATAGCCCTGTCTTTAGACGATGACATTGTGCCTGCCCTGCCCAACGGCGTGGCCTATGCCGAGGCACTGGCGCGCCACAATGTGCCGACCACACTGCTGTGCTATCCACGCGGTGGCCACGGATGGGGTTTTAATGACACGTTCGAGTTTGCCGAGCAGTGGAAAGCGGAGTTGAGGAAGTTTCTGAAAGAGCTGTAAGGGCGTCTGGCCGCTCCGACCTTGCCGCGGCGTTTCGGCTGTCGGTGCCAGTCATGGGCGCCTACCTGTTTTTGGGCGCCACCTACGGGATGTTGGCCGCATCATATGGCTACGCCATCTGGACGCCGCTGGCCATGGCCATGGTCATATACAGCGGCTCGGTGGAGTTCATAGCGTTGACAATGCTCCTTGGGGTCTTTGATCCCCTGGGGGCTTTTGCCATGTCCGTCATGGTGGGCGCGCGCCACCTGTTCTATGGCCTCACCATGCTCGACCGCTGGCGCGGGGCGGGGTGGCGCAAGCCCCTGCTGATATTCTGGATGAGCGACGAGACGTTTGCCGTCAACCTCACGGCCGGCGGCAGCGCGGCGCGCCAGTTGTGGGTCTCGGCGCTCGACTATGGCTACTGGGTCTGCGGCGCGGCCTTGGGTTTCGCCCTCTACTCCTGCGCGGGCGCGGCGGGGCTTGAGGAGCATCTGGCGGGGCTAGACTTTGCCGTGACGGCCATGTTTGTGGCCATTTTTATGGACGACTTCGCCAAGCGCGGCACTCGGAGCCTGTGGCGCGGCCACGGCTCGGCCCACGTTGGCCTGGGCTGCACGGCGGCGTGCCTGGCCCTGCTGGGGCCGGAGCATTTCATTGTGCCAAGCATGGCGTTGATTTTGGCGGTGCTCTTCGTCAAGTATCGCAAAGAGAAGAGGGAGGCCAAGCCATGAGCACCGCGCAACAAATCATGACCATTGCCGTGATGGCGGCGGGCGTCATGCTCACCCGCTTCTTGCCTTTCGTCATCTTCCCTCCCGGCCGCCCCACACCGCCCTTTGTCAAGTTTCTGGGGCGTTACCTGCCGTCTGCCGTCTTTGGTATGCTGGTTGTATATTGCCTCAAAGACTTCAGCCTGGCGGAGGGGTGCCATGGCGCGGCTCGCGCCCTGGGCGTGGCCCTCACCGCAGGCCTGCACCTGTGGCGGAGGTCGCTGCTGCTCTCTTTCGCAGGCGGCACGGTGGGGTATATGGCGCTGCTGGCGTTGGGGTTGTGAAACTGGCGAGAGAGCGGCGCCGCAGAGCAATGCGCCCATAGAGAGCTACGTGAGCGGCGGATGGGCCACCGTGGAGACGCCCTACATCCGCCCCGAAGACATGACCATATGCCCCAAGGCGGACGACGACGCCATGCAGGTCTACGCCATAAGCCGCAAAAACTGACCGCGGGAAACAAGGCCACGCTGGACCGCAGGTGCCCGCTGTGCATGAGCGAGTCGCTGGCCATTGTGGGCGGGCGAACCAGCACACTCTCTTCCGTGGCCGTGAGCCAAATCATGTCTAGCGACTTCGACAGCCCCGACGTGTTGCGGCGCAAGATGCTCACGTTCTGCAACTCGGTGCAAGACGCAGCCCACCTGGCGGGCTTTTATGAGGTGCGGACGTTCCGCTTCCTCTTCCGCCAGAGCATCCAATGGCGCAACCCACCAACGTGCTGACGGCCACATCGACGCTAGAGATGGGCATCGACATTGGCGACCTGAACGTGGTGGCCAACGCCGGCATCCCGCCCAAGCCCAGCAACTTCTTGCAGCGCGTGGGCCGCGCCGGCCGTAAAGAGGGCGCGGCACTGGTCCTCAACTACGCCAAGGCGGGCAAGCATGACATGTATTACTTCGCCGACCCGCTCAGCATGATGGAGGGGGCCGTGGGCACTCCGGGGTGCTTCCTCGGAGCCAAAGACATCCTCCGCCGCCATTTCTACGCCTTTTGCATAGACTCGTGGGCTAGCGCCGACCCCGGCAACGTGATCCCGTCGCGCCTAGAGTTCCTTGGGGTCAGTTTCAACCTCTTGAACGACGGGCAGTTCTTCGCCAACCGCATAAACCAATATATTGACGACCACATGGCGGAGTTGGAGGCGAACTTCAGGAGGCAATATCAGGCCGAGGGCTCTCAGTCGGCGCTAGACGAGCTGTTCAAGAGCGTGGAAGACGGCGCCATGGGCCGGCAAGTGATTGAAGAGTTCCGGGATATGCTGACCCGCGTCTACCACATAAGGCAAGAGCAGAAAGAGCTGCGCGAGCGGCTAGACCTGATTCCGCAAAACGACACGGAGAGGCGCAACGACATCTTGGACCAGAACAGAGGCCTGAGGGCGCTTGAGAGAGCCATAAAAGAAGAGAGCGTGGTGGAATTTATGACAGACGCCGGCCTCTTGCCCAACTACGCCTTTCCCGAGACGGGGGTCAAGCTCTCCGCCACCATATTTTCAAGAAAAGCCCCGGGAGACGCCGCCGAGAACACCCCCGCGCCGCAGTCTCTGGAGCTGGTGCGCCCCGCCTCGCAAGGCATCCGCGAACTGGCCCCCGGCAACGTGTTCTACACCCAAAAACTGAGGCTGGAGATAAAGGGCATGAACCTGACGGACAGAACCGACAGCGTGAGACAGATGCGCTACTGCTCAAAATGCGACGCCCTGGCCGACGAGGGCGACCAAGAGTGGTATGCAAGCCGCTGCTGCCCCAAGTGCGGCAGCGACTCGTGGCACTCCAACCAACACAAGTATCTCAAATTCACCACCGCCACCACAAGCGTATGCCGAAACGACGCGGCCCTAGACGACAGCCACGAGGACCGCGACCAAAAGTTCTTCCACACCATGAAGCACTTCCGTTTCTCGCAAAACGGGAGCGCGGTGGCCTATTGCCTGAAAAAAGCGGAGTTCGGCATTGAATATTGCAAAGACGTGACACTGACGGAGGTGAACTATGGCAACATGGACCAGATGTCCGAACCCGTGAAAGTGAACGGCACGGAACACATCTCCGGCCTCGGCTTCGTCACGTGCAAATATTGCGGCAAGTCCACGTCCGTCATATATGGCGGCAAAGACGGCAAGGAGATGCATTACCCCTTTTGCAACCACAAAGACGTGGGCTTCCCGACCGACGAGGCGCACAAAGAGACCTTTGAGAAACTGTATCTCTACCGCAGCGTCAAGACCGAGGCCATAAAAGTGCTTCTGCCGGTCCAACTGTTTGACGTTGAGGACACCGTGGAACTCTTCAGGGCGGGCCTGGAGCTGGGCATGAGGCACTACTACAAGAGCAGCCCCGAGCACTTGCGCATCGACGCCTACGCTGAGTTCAACAGAGACTCGCATAACTTTGACAACTACCTGATTATCCACGACACCATCCCCGGCGGCACCGGATATTTGTCAAAGCTCTTACAACCCGACGATCACTCCCAACCCAAAGAGTTCACCGAACTGCTGCGCATCTGCTACGAGAGCATCCGCGACTGCAAGTGCCGGCAAGAGGGTAAAGACGGCTGCTACCACTGCATATTGTCATACGGCAACCAGTGGCAACGCCAAAACCTGAGCCGCCGGAGGGCCGAGGAGCTGTTCAAGAGCATTGTGGACGAATGTTTTGACTGGGAGAAGACCAACGGCCTTGGCAGCGTCTCACTGACCGGCAAGACGGAAGACAGCGAGCTGGAGCACCTCTTTGTCAGAGCCATGGAACGAGTGGCCAAAGAGCGGCACTGGCGTTGGGAGAGGATTGACGACGCCGTCAGCCGTCAGCACAGCTACTCGCTCATGATCAAAGACGAGGGAGTCGAGGTGAAATATAGCGTCATTCCGCAATATAGCCTTGGGCCTGCGCAAGGCGTGGCGAGCGTGACGAAGCCCGACTTCCAGTTCAACTGCGCCTACGCCAACGTGGGCGGCGAGGAGCTGGACCCCGCCAGGGTGGCGCAATGGTCAGTATACATAGACGGCTACGCCTACCACGCCAGCGCGAGCCACAACGGCTTTGCCAACGACCTGGCGCGGCGCGAGGCCATCCGCAACTGCCAATACCCTCTGAGGCTGACATGGACACTCACGTGGGCCGACATCAGGCCATACACCCAGCCCGACAGAGTGGAAGACTTCGCCGACGGGCTGTATGTGGCCAACCCGAACTCCAAGATGTTGCAAGACTTTGAGAATGAGCTGTGGCGCAAGCAGAACTCGTTGGAGCGTTTCCTCTTCATGCTGACGCGCCCCGACATCGAGGCGCAGCGCAAGGAGGCTTTCTGCTACATTGCCTCGTGCTGGACGGAGAGCAGAGACAACATCGCGCCCTATGACAAAATTGACGACGCAGTGCGCGAAAACGCCCGCTCGCAATACGAATCGGCCATCTCGGAAGCCGACTATGACGACATGCATTTCTTCATCAAGACCACGTTCATCCCGCGCAACTCGCTCGTGGCGGGCTGCGCCTGGTATCCCTACGACCAGGAGGACGGGTTTGGAGACGGCCTCCGCTACGACTGGGCGATGAGAAAAATCCCTGCCGAGCTGAACAAAGAAGATTGGGAAGATTTCTGGCGCAGATATGACATCTTGCAATTCTTCCGCCAGCCGGCCCCGACTCCAGACATTGAGCTGGACGACATCTTGCCATATTTCCCCGGCTTGGAGGACATTGTCTCCACTCTTTTCAACAACAATGTACCCTTTACCACAGAAGGCACGTATGACATAAAGGATGGCGGCGACATTGTGGCCGAGGCCGCCATAAAAATTGAGGGGAAAGACATTGTGATTGACAATTTTGAGGGACGAGACAACGCAGTGGCCGTGTTCAAGGCCCACGGGTTCACGGTTCTCACCCCCGAGACGTTTGACATCAACAAGGTAAAGTAAACCAAAGACATGAGACTATTCATAGCGGATTCTTTCTTTGACAAGTTCATAAACTTGCCAAGAAACATCCAGCAACGCATAAGGGATTTTCAGCATAAGTTCAGGGGCAACTCACAGTCGTCCGGCATACACCTGGAGCCGATAGCGCAGTTCAAAGACAGTTCGTTGCGCTCCGCGCGGGTGGATGGGGAATATCGCGCCATCATCGGCTCGCTGGGGCAAGACAGCTTCGTGATGCTGTGGGTGGACAAGCACGACAACGCATATCGTTGGGCGCAGAACAAGAAATTCGTGTGGAACGAGCATACGCAGTCTTGCCAAATAATCCCCACCTCGGAAGAGGCGGAGAGCGCGGCTCCCGCCACAGCGGCCGTGTCAGCACCCGCCGAGCCCGCCGCCGTGGAGCCGTCAGTCATTGATGACTGCGAGACGGAGAAACTGCTCAAAATTGGCGTTCCCGAAGAGCTGATAGCGCTGGTGCGCACCATAAGGGACCTGGACGACCTGGACCGCCACGAACGCCAGCTGCCGCAAGACGCCTACGAAAACCTCTTCGCCCTGTTTGACGGCGAGGACATTGACGACATAATAGCCGAGATTGAGGCCGGCAAAGCCAAAGAGGGCGAAGACTCGCTGCTCTCTAACAACAACAAACGGAGGTTTGTCGAGATTACTGATGACGAGTGTCTGGCCAAAATCATGGAGCAAGGCATGGAGAAGTGGCAACTCTTCCTCCACCCGTCGCAGCGCAAACTGGTAGACAGCGACTACAACGGCCCCGTAAAAGTGAGCGGCTCGGCCGGAACGGGCAAGACAATAGCCGCAATCCACCGCCTGAAACATCTGGCCTCGCAACCATCGGCCAATGTCCTCTTCACAACATACACCACAGCACTGAGCGACAACCTGAGGAAGCTGGTGGCCAAGATGGACATCCCGACCCAGAACTACGAGCTGAACAACATTGACAAAGTGCTCAAGAAAATAGCCTGCGCCAACAAACTCATTCAGCCAAACACTTACATACTAGACTTTGGCGGGGAGAAACTCCGTGAGAGCCTGTGGGAGGAGGTGCTGGACTCTGAAGTCACAGAGTTTGACTGGAAGTTCCTCAACTCAGAATATAACGACGTGATCTTGTATAACAACAACAGAGACCTGACGGCCTACCTGCTCCAGTCTCGCGTGGGGCGCAAAAAGTCCCTGACGCGCAAGCAACGGGCTGAGGTCTGGAGGCTGAAAGAGAAATATGAGGAGAAGAAAAGGCAACGCAACATGGTGGACTGGCAGGAGGCGTATAACAGAGCCGCCAACCACCTCAACGAGAACGACATACACCCATATACAAACGTCATTGCCGATGAGTTTCAGGACTTCACAAACCCTCAGCTCCGGTTTCTCCGCGCGCTGGTCAAAGAGGGGCGCAACGACCTCTTCCTGACCGGCGACCCATTCCAAAAAATATACCGCAACAAGAAGATGAACTTCAGCGCGGCAGGGATAAACGTGAGGGGCAAGCGCAGCCAGAAGCTGAAAGTGAACTATCGCACGACGGAGGAGATAAAACGCATTGCCGTATCGGTGGTCAAGGGCCAGAAATATGACGATCTCGACGGCGGCGAGGAGAACAACAAGGGCTACGTGTCTCTCGTCCACGGAGAGAGGCCCACGTACCATATGTTCGAGTCGAGCGCCGAGGAGGCGCGCCAAGTGCTCAAGTATGTGGAGGCGTGCGAGGCCGAGGGCATCCCGCTCAAAGACATTTGCATAGCGGCCAAGGCGCGCGCGCTGTACAAAGACGAGCAAGACCTGCTGCACCGCAGCGGCGTCAAATATTGCGAGGTGAAAAACGGGGAGCGCCAAGGGGAGAAAGACGGCGTGTCTTTCTGCACCTTCCACTCCCTGAAGGGTCTGGAATATCGGGTGGTCATCTTGGTAGGCGTAAACGAGAAGAACATACCCTCACTGACGCCGCAGGCCGTCCCCGCCGCCGAGGATGACAACACCAACCCCGAAGAGGTGCGCTCGCTGCTCTATGTGGCCATGACGCGCGCCCGCCAGATGGTCTTCCTGACCGGCTATGGCGAGCCCACGGGCCTGCTGGAGGTGACGGAGTGAGGGGAGGCCGACACTCCACAAAAATATCCATAACAATTTTTGTTCGCCCAGTTATGCAAACATAGCCGTTGGCAGACAGAAGCAAACTGACAAAAACACGAATGGTAAAGGAAATAGAGCCCAAGCTACAAACTATTGGAGTCTACCTGAAAAAGTCTGGCATATTTCGTATTCCCGAATACCAGAGGGCGTACTCATGGGATACGACAAATTGTGACAAACTTTGGCAAGACGTAGAATCGTACATTGCTCAAGATGCCGAGGATCCATACTTCTTCGGCACAATCATCATAGACTGCTCACAAGAAGGATACCTGAATCTGATAGACGGACAGCAAAGAACGACAACATTTCTACTTCTGCTCAAAGCCATGCATTTGCGCATAACAGAAGTGTTAAGAACAATGGCCAGCACGGAAGAAGCTGCCGGGCTGAGACGAAGTCTACAACAGAGTCTGGACTATATGTTTGAGATATTGTATCACGCCGACGTAAGAAAACAGATTGACATAGAAAAAGATTGGAACAAGGCTAAGGGCGTGAAAATATTGGAAAACGCGTCTATCAATGAGCTTTACAAAGATGAACTGAAAAACATCATAGAAGCTAGAACCTACACGGAAGCAGAGAACGCAGTGCATAAGTTCCCTCGCAAACAGAAAGACAACAAGTTCACAAATTTCTTTAGAAACTTCAAATCTTTCTATGAAAGACTTGAAGCCTATCAAGAATCCAATTTGGATGTGTTGGCAAATGGTTTCCTGAATAAATGCCAGATTATCGAGATTAAAAGTTGGCAAATAGAACAGGCTATAACCATGTTCAATTCCTTGAACTCTACAGGCATGCCATTGTCTGATGCTGACATCATATCCGCCCAGCTGTTCTCGAAAGCCCCAGATGGAGTGGATTTTAAGAGCATATGGGAACCCATCATACGACAAGCGGATGAATTGGCGCAAAAGAATGTGGCTAGCATTGATGGCGTTCTGCAACAGTTCATGTACATAAACCGTGCTGACAAACATGAATATGAAGAAGGTCAGTTGAACACTCCTGGCGTAAGAAAGTATTACACAGCGATAAACCCATCTCTACTAGATTCGCCTGTGGCGATCTGCGACAAATTCGCCAAGATTCTAAAGATTTGGAACCGAATACAGGGATACCCGATTACAAAACTGCTTCTGAAATTCAACGAGAATTTCAAGCTCTTTCTCGGTCAGACCGATTCCTCTGAGCATCAGACGGTTACCTTTAAGAGCTTCAATGGA
>CAKUYZ010000057.1 GCA_934717675.1 uncultured Bacteroidales bacterium | reverse complement strand
TAGCCGCAGTGGAGGAGGGTGTCGTGGTCCTCATTGGAGCCACGACGGAGAATCCCTCCTTCGAGGTCATATCGCCCCTGCTCTCGCGTTGTCAAGTCTACGTCCTTAAATCTTTGGAGCATTCAGACCTCATGAAGCTCTATGAGAGAGTTGTGGGGAAAGACGAGGTGCTGAGCAAACTCAATATACGCCTCGCAGAGGAGGGTGCACTGGTGAGGTTCTCTGGCGGAGATGCCCGAAAGTTTCTCAATATCATTGAGATGGTCGTGAACTCTCAAGAAGGTGAGAGCGAGATCGTCATCGATGACAAGCGCGTGGTGGACATCCTCCAGCAGACTTCTGCCACGTATGACAAAAATGGGGAGATGCATTACGATGTCATCTCAGCATTCATAAAATCCATAAGAGGGTCCGACCCCGACGCCGCCATCTACTGGTTGGCGCGAATGATTGAGGGAGGTGAAGACCCCAAATTCATAGCGCGGAGGCTCATAATATCCGCGTCTGAAGACGTAGGGTTGGCCAATCCCAATGCGCTGCTTATGGCCAACCAGGCTTTCGATGCTGTCAATAAGATAGGTTGGCCAGAGGGACGCATCATTTTGGCCGAGGCTACAGTATATTTGGCCACATCACCCAAAAGCAATGCAGCCTACAATGCCATCAACTCAGCTCTTCAGTGCGTAAAAAAGACGGGAGATTTGCCCGTGCCGCTCCATCTGCGCAATGCGCCGACAAAACTCATGGAGAAGCTCAATTATGGCCGCGACTATAAGTACGCCCACGACTTTCCCGGGCATTTCGTCATGCAGCAATATCTGCCAGACGCTTTGACTGAGGCGCGTTTCTATGTGCCGCAACCCAACCAGGCCGAAGAGCGCATTGCCGAGCGCATGAGGCAGTTGTGGGGCGGTCGTTTCTAGCATATTCATCACATCTTCAACATCTTTGCCATGTCTAACAACATGCGCGGTTATCTCTACGCCGCGCTTTCCTCTTCCAGTTATGGAGTAAATGCGTTCGCCGTTCTCCTTTATGCCGTCGGCATAACGGCAGACACTGTCCTTTTCTATCGCTACGCCATTGCTTCGCTTCTGTTGGGCTGCATCATGTTGTTCAGACGAGACAGCTTCCGCTTGTCTTTCAAGGAATTCCTTATCATTTGCCCAATGGGTCTGCTCTTCGCCTTCTCTTCGCTCTCGCTTTTCGAGAGTTATAAGTACATGGGTGTCTCCCTTGCGGCCACGGTACTTTTTGTCTACCCGGCTATGGTCGCACTCATTATGTGGATTTTTTTCCGCGAGACGCCTGGCAAGGTCACGCTTTTCGCCATACCAGTTGTTTTCTTTGGCATTGTTTTGCTAGACTGGGATGGCATCTGCGAAGGTGGGGCGTCATTGGTCGGAATGCTCCTTGTTCTATTAGCTGCGCTGAGCTATGCTGTCTACATGGTTGTGGTTCAGAAGAGTAGGCTTGCGTCCATGCCTTCTGCCAAACTGAGCTTTTACTCCCTGCTGTTCGGACTTCTGCTCTTTGTCGCCCGCACGAATTTCTGTCTAGACGTTCAGCCGTTGACCACGCCGTTGCAGTGGGGCATAGTTTTGGCGCTCGCCATTTTCCCGTCTCTTATGTCAATATCCTCAATGGCGGTCGCCATACACCTTGTCGGGTCCACAGCCACGGCCGTGTTGGGTGCTTTCGAGCCTATAACGTCAGTCCTCATCGGTGTATGCCTCTATGGCGAGAGGCCGCCTTTCGTGTCATGGGTAGGCATGGTGGTGATCTTGGCTTCTGTAACCACAGTTGTGGCGCAAAACCGCATAGCGTGCGTCGGAGGGCGTGTCGTTGGCTATGTTAAGGCGCACATTCATAGGGGTGCGTGATGTAAGGGCTATATTTGGTTGGTGCTTATAAAGTGTTGGAGGATAGGTAATTGTGAAATTTAAGACGGTAGGGTCGCCAAAAATGTGCAAAAAATATGCCTACCGCTCTTGTATTGTCAAATAAAAGCTCTAAATTTGCACTCGCAATCGGGAAGTGAGCCACTCACAGACGCTTGCGGATGTTCTTTTGAATATTGAAGCTTATCTCTGGAATGCTCAATGGTGGGGTAGTTCAGTTGGTTAGAATACATGCCTGTCACGCATGGGGTCGCGAGTTCGAGCCTCGTCCTCACCGCATGTATCTTTCAGAGTTAAGCTGAAATGGTGCGTTAGTTCAGTTGGTTAGAATACATGCCTGTCACGCATGGGGTCGCGAGTTCGAGCCTCGTCCTCACCGCTTTCTTTTTCCTTGGTGGGGTAGTTCAGTTGGTTAGAATACATGCCTGTCACGCATGGGGTCGCGAGTTCGAGCCTCGTCCTCACCGCCTAAAGGAGCATAAGGGGTTGCGCTTTTAAAAGAGTGCAACCCCTTTTTGTCTTGTCCTCTTGCCGATGATTTCTTGAGCCGCAGGCTCATTCTTTGATTGTGTTGTATTATGATTCGGCCAGTCCTCGTTTTGTTATATTTCCGCGCGCCGAGGTAAGGAACCGCCATTTAGGGGCGCCTGTCGCCTATGAAATCACCGATTCTGTAGGGTTTGTCGCTATTTTTTAGTTAATTTCGCTATTCGATAAGTAATCTTAGGTTCGATTATACGATTTTTCTGATGATACAAGTCCTGAAATTCGGAGGCACCTCAATGGGCACTGCCAAGAGCATGCGAGAGGTGAAACGCATCATTTTGAGCCATCCAGCTCCCACAATTGCTGTCGTATCGGCCGTTAGCGGTGTCACAGACATGCTTTTGGCTGCGGCTAACAAGGCTGCCTCGGGAGAGGACTACACGGGGACCTTGTCTGCCATTGTGGATAAGCACAGAGCCATTGTCGCAGAGCTTTTTGAAGATCATCAGCACATTGAGTCGTTGCTGATGCCCATTTTCGCAGATTTGGGCAGCCTGCTCAAGGGCGTGTCTTTGCTCAAAGAGTTGAGCAACCGTAGCCTCGAGACCATATCAGGTTTCGGAGAAAGGTGCTCTTCCCTCATTTTGAGTGAGTTGATGCCGGGGTCGCATTTGGTAGATTCGCGCCCCCTCATCAAGACATATTCTGCTGGAAGCCGTAACCTGGTTTGCGAGGAGCTGACTGCGGCAAATATTGCGGCTGCTTTCGCCAAGATTGGAGACTATACCGTCATGCCGGGCTTCATATCGTCAAATGAGAAGAACGAGCCTACCACGCTCGGCCGCGGCGGTTCTGACTATACGGCCGCGCTTGTGGCAGCCGCTGTCAATGCCGAGGTCTTGGAAATATGGACTGACGTTGACGGTTTCATGTCTGCCGACCCGAGGATCATAAGTCGCGCGTATATGCTCGACCACCTCACGTACGAGGAGGCTATGGAGTTGTCTCACTTCGGCGCCAAGGTCATCTACCCGCCCACCATCTTGCCGGTCTTGCGCAAGCGCATCCCCATCTACATCAAGAATACCTTCAACCCGACTTGTGTCGGCACTAGGATTGACGATGTTGAGAGCACGGACAAGAACAGCAAGATTCGCGGCATCTCATCCATCAAGAATGTGAGCCTGCTGACGTTCCGTATGGTCGGGATGGTCGGCATATCCGGTGTCTCCATGAGGATTTTCAAGGCCTTGGCCGGGGCGTTTGTCAATGTCATCCTCATTTCTCAAGCCTCTTCTGAGCTAACGGTTTCCTTTGTCGTTGAGACGAAAGACGCCGAGCGCGCCGCCGAGGTCATCAATGCCGAGTTTGAGCATGAGATTGAGACGGGGCATGCGCAACCCACCCACGTGAAGAACCAGATGGCCGTTGTGGCCGTTGTGGGTGACAGAATGAAGCACAATACGGGCGTCTCCGGCAAATTGTTTGACGCCGTGGGCAAGAGCGGCATCAATATCTACGCCATTGCGCAGGGGGCGAGCGAGGTGAACATATCTTTCGTCATCAAGGAGGACGACCTTCGCAAGGCTCTCAATACCGTCCACGACGCTTTCTTCCTCAGCCGATGCCAAGTGTTGCAGATTTTCCTGACGGGCCTCGGCACGGTAGGTGGCAAACTTTTGGAGAAGTTGGCGGCTCAGGCGGACAAGCTCCGCGACGATTACCATCTTGTGGTGCGCATTGTTGGCGTGGCAAATTCGCGGCTCACGCTAATTGACGAGCAGGGCATCAACCCCTCTGAGGCCAAAGCGCGCCTAGAGAAGGAGGGCAAGCACCTTGCCAACGCCGACTTTGCGGAGGCCATCCGCCGCCTCAACCTCGCTGGCAGCGTTTTTGTTGACTGCACGGCGAGCCCCGATGTGGCTTCGCTCTACGACTCAATGCTAGAAAACAACGTGAATGTCGTCACGGCCAATAAGATAGCATCCTCTTCGGCCTATGGCCACTATCTGCACCTTAAAACCACGGCCCGAGACAAAGGTGTCAAGTTTCATTACGAGACCAATGTCGGAGCTGCGCTGCCAATCATATCGCCAATCAACGACCTCATCAGGAGCGGTGACAGAATCGTCAAGATGCAGGCCGTCCTCTCCGGCACCCTCAACTTCATATCCAACGCTTTGGCGCAAGGGCGCAAGTTGTCTGAGGTCGTCGCGGAGGCCAAGGCCATGGGCTACAGCGAACCCGACCCGCGCATCGACCTGTCGGGCGTCGACGTGGCTCGCAAGATTCTCATCCTTGCGCGTGAGGCTGGCTTCGGCCTTGAGATGGCGGACATTGATCGCACGCCATTCGTGCCGCAAGAGTATCTTGACACTCCCGATGTGGAGACGTTTATGAATAAGCTCGCCGCACTTGACGATGAGTATGCTAATGTGAGCAAAGAGCTCGCCGCCAAGGGGCTCATACGTCGCTACGTCGCCACTTTCGAGGCCGGCAAAATCAAAGTCGGCTTCAAAGACGTGGCCGAAAAAGACCCTCTATATTTCCTTGACGACACAAACAACATCGTACTCATAAATTCAGACAACTACAAGGAGCATCCCTTGGAGATTAAGGGCTATGGGGCTGGCGCAGATGTCACTGCCGCCGGCGTCTTTGCCGATATCATTAGGGTGGCGAATTTGTCATAACCTTGTCTTCTTGAATCTTCTACGTTATGAAATTTTATAGCACAAACAACAAGAGTCTGACGGCCGACTTGAAGACGGCTGTCCTCAAGGGGTTGGCTCCAGACAAGGGGCTGTATATGCCTGAGAGCATTCCCGTTCTCCCGAAATCATTTTGGGATTGGGTTCCTGGGCGCAGCATGGGTGAGATTGGCTTTGAGATGCTCAAGCATTTCTTCTGCCCAGACATTCCAGAAGACAAGTTCAAGGCCATGGTTGAAGATGCCTTCAACTTTGCCGTGCCCGTTGTCAAAGTGAGTGACAACATCATGTCACTTGAACTGTTCCATGGCCCGACGTTGGCATTTAAAGATGTCGGCGCCAGGTTCTTGGCGCGTGTCATGTCTTATTTTGCTGATTTTGGCGGCCGCCCCATCAACGTGTTGGCTGCGACAAGCGGAGACACCGGCAGCGCGGTTGCCAACGGCTTCTTGGGCGTGCCTAATGTATACGTGCACATTCTGTATCCGTCAGGCCTTGTCAGCAAACTTCAGGAGCTTCAGTTCACAACCCTTGGGCAAAATGTCAACGCCTACGAGGTAAAAGGCGTGTTTGATGATTGCCAGCGCATGGTCAAAGAGGCGTTTATGGATACCGAGGTCAATGCCCAGAAGATCCTGACCTCTGCCAACTCCATCAATCTTGCGCGTTTCTTGCCGCAGAGCGTCTACTATGTTCACGCTCTTGCGCAAATTCCTCAGGATAAGTGGAAAGACCTTGTGGTGTGCGTCCCTAGCGGAAATTTCGGCGACATCACGGCGGGCCTTGTCGCTTACAAGATGGGCATGCCCGTCAAGCGTTTCATCGCCGCCGTCAATGCCAATAAGGTGTTCCCTGATTTCCTCCAGTCTGGCGAGTACAAGCCGCAGCCGTCTCTCCATACGCTTGCAAACGCGATGGATGTTGGCGATCCGAGCAATTTCGCCCGTGTCTACGAACTCTTTGGCAAAGATGTCAATGAGCTGCGTAAGGTTGTCTCCAGCTTCAGCTATTCCGATGAGCAGATTGGCAGGACCATAGCAGAGGTGTGCAAAGACTTTAACTATGTCTGCGACCCGCACGGAGCAGTAGGCTTTGCCGCACTTCGCGACCATTTGGCTGCGGGGGAGCAGGGGTTGTTCCTCGAGACGGCTCACCCAGCCAAGTTTATCGATACGGTCGAGAAGTTTGCAGGCAAGAAAGTGGAGATTCCGGCACGCCTTGCCAAGTTCCTCAACGGGACTAAGAAGTCTGTCTTGATTGATAAGGACTATCACAACATTTTGTCATCGCTCAAGTAGCGGTTTGGCAAGGAGTTTGTTCCATATGGTCACGGGTTGGTCTGGGAGGCGTGGGCCTCTCTCTGCGGCCCTCCCTCGTTTTTGGGGGAGTGTTTCTTTGAAAGTGTATTTTTTGAATGATATGAAAAAGTTTGGAATTCTGATGGCAATGTTGGCCGCTGCCACATTCGCCACGGCGCAAGACAAGAGCGCGGATGAGTACAAAAATGAGGGCAATGAGTTTGTCCGCAATAAGCAGTTTGCTGAGGCTCTCGATGCCTACAAGCAGGCTATCACCTTGTGGGGGGACTCAGTAGACGCAGCCACCGTCTATAACGCCGGCATGTGCGCACAGAGGACCAAGGATCTCGATTTGGCCTACACCTATTACGCTAAGGCGCAAGAGCTTGGCTACAAAGAGGCTGATGCCGCATATCGTCAGGCCACAATCTTGAAGGCACAGAAAAAAGAAGACGAGTACGTAAAAGCACTCGAAAGCGGCTACGAGAAGTTCAAGAACGGAAAGACTGGCAGCCTCTTTAAGAAGGACTATGCCAAGCACTTCCGCGACCAGGCTTTCAAGCTCTATAACGAGGGTGCGGACGTCACCAAGGCCATGCAAACGGCTGCGGCCGACAAGCTCGACGAGCTCAAGGCCAACGCCAAGGCCAAATTCTCTGAGGCTAAACCGCTCGTGGAGAAAGCCTTGGAGATTAACCCGGACGATGCCAATGCCAAGGCTATTAAAGAGGGCATAGACAAGCAGTTGGCTGCTCTTTAATCGCTCCCTTTGCCACAAAAAGGATGCGGCCCGGTAGTTTCGCTACTGGGCCGCATTTCTTTTGTCCTTAGTCTTATCAATTCATGCTTCGGCTCATCTCCGCATTGCCGCCATTTGTCACAATATTTACTGAGTAACCCATGTTGCGCAGTGGGGCGGCAACTATTTCCAATCCGTCCGCAGCCTTGGCCGATGCCGCATTTAGCAGCCCGTGGGCCACTGCTTGCGCCTCCATGCTGTCTTTTTGAGCCGCGCAAAACTTGTTGAAGTCGCTCACGCCTATTGATGAGAAAAGCCCGCTGTCTTGATTTAAGATTTTTATGCCAGACGGGTCCACGCTGTGTGAGAGGATCTGCGGTCGCGGAAGTGATATTATGACAAGAGTGTCATCTTTTACCTCCACCCTTGCCTTGTGCATGTCTACTCCCGCTTTTATTTCGCCTCCATATTTTATCCACATTCTGCTTGTGGAGAACGGTAACGTCATTCCCCATAGCTTCTCGTTTTTCTCTATGTTTGCCATATCGGTATATTTATAGCTCACCGTGGCAAGTTCACTAATGCTAGACAGACGTTGCTCCACAACCATTATGTCTATATGTTGTGGTGTTTGGCTGCCGGGAGCGGGAGCGTTATTTCTGCCAATGAAATAAGCAGCCACAATGGCGGCCGAGACTGTCGCCGCCACCAAAGCTATTTTTATTTTGGCTCCAGCTTCTTGCGACTTGGCATCTTGATTGTTCATGGCCATAAGCTGTTAGTACTGTCGCTAATATAATAAAAATGCTATCTTTGTTAGCACTCGTTTGTATGTGGCATGAGATTTTGGAAAAACTTGAGGTCTGCCCATGTGGCTCTTATTCACGTCTTGGTCTGGGGCGTCCTTTTCGGCATTCCGCTTATATATGGTTTAGAAAATGACGCTGTGTTCCGCTTCGCGCGGCGAAATTGCGTCATGCTGGTTGGGCTGATGATGACGTTCTATGGCAATCTATTGTGGGCCATAGACAAATTGCTTTTCAAGAAGAAATATCTTCTTTTTATTCTGTTCAACGTCCTTTTGTTCTTGCTGGTATCTCTGGTGCGCGGGTGGCTAAATGACGTCTTGGACTTGTATGATGCCGTGCCGCGCAGACGTGGTCAGGATGTCGGATTGCACACGTTGTTCATTTTCAATGATATAATATTCTCCGTTTTGGCCATTTGCGCTTCTTTAGGCTTGCGCCATTTCGTAAGCCTGCACAAGATGGAGATTGAGCGCAAGAAGATTGAGAACGAGGCCCTGGCCTCAGAGTTGCGTTTGCTCCGTTATCAGATCCGGCCGCATTTTTTCTTCAATTGCCTAAATAACATATATTCCCTCATCGGGACGTCTCCATCTGATGCGCAAAAGGCCGTGCACAGCCTAAGCAAGATGATGAGATTCATCCTTTATGACGGCAGCGGGCCAACGGTGTCGCTCTCGCAGGAGGTGGAGTTTTTGCGAAACTATGTCACGCTTATGAAGCTGAGGCTGCGCGGCGATGCCAAAGTTTTTTTCTCTTTGCCATCGCCATCCGTAGATGTCGAGATTCCCTCTCTGCTGTTCATCCCGTTGGTTGAGAATGCGTTTAAGCATGGATTGGGACCGAGAGGCGAAGTGGAAATACGTTGTGAGATGAATGTTTCTGAAGGCATGCTGAATTTTTGTATCGAGAATAGTGTCTTTCACACGGATCTAGGGGTAGATAACGCTCACCATTCTGGCATCGGATTAGCCAACCTGCGGAAGAGACTGGATCTGATTTATGGAGGCAAATGTCTTTTTCAGGCGGGGGCGGAAGATGATGGCCGTTCCTTTCGCGCCGTTGTGCAGATTCCATTGGCCCCCTTGGCCATTGACGACAAACAAAACAGACCATAATGCGGCAACTTAGGACTTTAATTGTGGACGATGAACCTTTAGCCCTGGAACTGGTGGCGGGGTACGTCCGCCAAGTAGATTTCCTGTCTCTTGTAGGGTGCTGCTCGTCCGTCTCTGAGGCTAAGGAGGCGCTTGGGCGGGGTGGGATAGATGTTGTGTTCCTTGACATTCAAATGCCTGGAGTCTCAGGTTTGGCGTTGGCCAAATCACTTGGAAATTCGGAGAGGCCTAAGGTTGTCTTCACGACAGCCTATGACGAATATGCCGTGGACGGGTTCAAGCTCGGTGTCGTGGACTATCTCCTGAAACCGTTTGATCTTGACGAGTTTAAGAGAGCCGCAACCAAGGTGAGGAGGCTGATTGAGCTGGAAGATGGCGCAGAGGCCACCAGCATTGTGCCTTTTTCTTCGGCAGACTCTTTCTTTTTTGTCAAAAGTGACTACAAGCTTGTGAAGATTGAATATGATCACATATGTTACATTGAGGGGCTGAAGGACTACGTCAAAATATATCAAGATGGTCAGCCTAAGCCAATCCTCACTATTGCCACAATGAAGCAAATGGAGGCGAGACTTGCGGGACGGCCATTCTTGCGATTGCATAAATCTTTCATTGTCAACATAAGAAAGGTCTCTGGTGTTGAACGCGGCGGCGTCTTTGTTGGCAATGTGCGCATTCCCGTGGGCGACGGTTACAAACAGAATCTCCATTCGGCCTTGGAAAAACTAACCCTATGACGGAGGATTTCTTGCAATACGTATGGGGTCAGCGGCTCTATGCCTCTGCCGAGCAACGCACCACCGATGGCGATGTTGTGGAGGTGCTCAACCCAGGCCGGCTGAACACGGATGCGGGGCCCGATTTCTTTAACGCTCAAGTTAGGGTGGGAGGCACCACGTGGGCCGGGAACATAGAGGTGCACAAGACCACAGACGAATGGTTTCGGCATGGCCATGACTCCGACCCCGCCTATGACAACGTGATTTTGCACGTCGTTGGGCAGTCTTCGGGCCGCAAGGTCACCACAAGCAGGGGCGAGACGGTGCCAGAGGTCGTTTTGCGATTTGATATGTCGCTCTATGAGCGATATGAGGCTCTGCGCAGTGTTAAAGGCTTGGAATCCATACGGTGCGCAGAAGTGTTACGGTCGGTACCGTCTGTCGTCTCAATCGCATGGCTAGATGCGCTTGTGGCTGAACGTATGGGGCAAAAGGCAGACTTGGCGTTACGTCACATTGATGAGTTCAAGGGTGATGTGGATCAGGCCTTTTTCTGCCTACTAGCCCGCTCCATGGGCTCGCGTGTCAACTCCGAGCCCATGGAGCTTATGGCCAGGCACACGCCATTGCGTGTTCTGCTGAAGCACAACGGCAACATACAGACTGAGGCCGTTTTGCTAGGTCAAGCGGGGCTGTTGGAGTCGTGCCAAGCGGGTAGCGATTATGTCACTGCGTTAAAACGGGAATACGCGTTGCTGCGAGCTAAATTCGGCTTGTCACCCATAGACGGCTCCATATGGAAATACGCAAGGCTGCGCCCTCAAAATTTCCCAGACGTCCGGCTTGTCCAGTTGGCCGCCATCGTAAGGGCGTTGCCAGGTAATTTTGAGAGTTGCTTGTCGCTGCCGTTGAATGATGTTTTGTCTGTGACGCCATCAGATTATTGGGACACTCATTACCGTCTCGGCGTGCAGTCTCACTCAGTGTGCGCCAAAGGCTTGGGGGTGGCCACTAGGCGGCTCGTGGTGGTCAACGCTGTTGTGCCTTTCGCCTTGGCCGAGGCGCGCCGATATGCCGATGCGGGGAGGCAGTCTTTCGCCCTAGACTTGCTCAAAGATTTGCCAATGGAAAGAAACTCTGTGATTGATAGATGGAGGGAGGTCGGCATAGAGCCGCAAAATGAGGCTGACGCGCAAGCCCTTTTGCACCTGTCTTCGGCCTATTGTGACAAAGGCTAGTGCCTGCGCTGCAGATTTGGCCACTTTGCCATAAGCCGTGGCCAAGCGCCGGCCCCATTCATGACTTTGTCGGCCATCAAATGAGCTTTTATACACTATCATTGCGTCGCTTAACAGCTTTTTCATTAGTTTTGCGGCAGGTTCGGGGTTTCGCCCAGTAAAGCTGTCACACTCTTTTTCCTCGCATGGACAAAGTATACGTAAAGTTGCTCAGCGTCTCACTCCTGCTCTCGTTGTACGGGGCGGGGTTCGCTGAGCCGCACTCGCAGTTGCGGTCTATGCTGAGGGAGGTGTTGTTGGCCACCGATTCCGAGGTGCGCTTGCAATGTGGCGCGCTCCCAGTGCGCTCCGCTTCTCTTGGTGGCGATTGCTGCGCGGTGCGTGGTGGTTGCCAGATGTCTTCTTTTTTGCGCCTGCGCTCTTTTGTTGCGTCATTCACCGACCGTTTGGCCTCGTTGTGCCGCCGTGGCGTTGTTGAGGGCGACACCGTTGTTGACGGTGAGAGTGGTGGGCTTTCGGCCTTTCACTCCGCTGTTGTGGGGGAGGTGGCGACAGGGTGCATCGCGCCGCCTGTGCCGTACGACGTTGTTTGCAAGAGTCAATGCGAAGTGTGTGCGTCGCACTGGACGCTGTTTTTTGATGTAGCTCCCTGTCGGGCTGGCCC
>CAKUYZ010000056.1 GCA_934717675.1 uncultured Bacteroidales bacterium | reverse complement strand
GCTCTAGTCCGGGCCGCGCGCAACGACTTGCGCCGTGGTGGCGCGGTCGAGGGGGGCAGCACCATCACCATGCAGCTGGCTCGCATGGCTCGCGGCAATCAGGTCAGGAACCTGTGGCAGAAGTTTATGGAGACTCTGTGGGCCGTGGGCATTGAGATGACGCACTCCAAAGACGAGATCCTTGCGCTCTATGCGTCCAATGCGCCCATGGGTGGCAATGTGGTGGGGCTGGAGGCGGCCTCATGGAGATATTTCGGCCGCAGGCCCGCCGACTTGTCTTGGGCGGAGAGCGCGCTGCTGGCTGTGCTGCCAAACGCCCCGGCGCGCATCCACGTGGCGCGCAACAGAGCCGCCCTCAAAGCTAAGAGAGACAGACTGTTGCGACGCATTGCGGACAGTGGGCGCATTGATGAGCCCACGCTGCGGTTGGCCATTGCCGAGCCGCTGCCCGATGTGCCTTATCCCATAGAGAACCGTGCGCCGCAGTTGTTGGCGCGCCTGACGCGAAACGGTGGGCGGACGTGCGTCACCACCATCGACGCGCGCGTCCAGAGGCTTGCTCAAGGCCTGGCGGACAGCTATGCCGCGCGATATGCGGCAGGCCGTGTGAAAGACATCGGGATCTTGGTGGCGGAGACGCGGACGGGGCGCGTCTTGGCCTATGTTGGCAATGCGTCTTGGCCGTCCGACACCTGGATGGTGGATATGGTGGCCGCCGAGCGAAGCAGCGGCAGCACGCTCAAGCCTTTCCTCTATGCCTCAATGCTCAGCGCGGGAGAGCTGACACCCAAGATGTTGTGGGCCGACACGCCGCTAGACATTAACGGTTTCACACCCCAAAACTATAGCCACACGTTCAGCGGGGCCGTGGCGGCCGACGTCGCGCTGACCAAGTCGCTCAATGTTCCGCTCGTGCGGATGCTTTCGGCGCATAACACAGGGCGTTTCCTCGCCGATCTCAAGCAATTGGGTTTCACCACGCTGCGTTTTTCGGAGGAACATTACGGAGCCTCGCTCATCTTGGGTGGCGCCGAGGTCTCGCTTTGGGACCTTTGCGGGGCCTACGCCTCCATGGCGCGCCGCCTTATGGCCTATGACGGTGATGGGCGCCACGAGGCTGGCAACGTGGCAGACTGGGTGTGGCCGTTGTGCCTCTCTTCTGACGCCTCGCGGCATGCGGTTGTGCGCCAACCGTCGGCCACGCCTCTCTCGCCATCGGCCATTTGGCACACTTTCGAGGCCATGTCGCGTCTCAGCCGCCCCGAGGAGGAGGCCGACTGGCAGATGTTCAGCTCAATGAAGAGGGTGGCGTGGAAGACCGGCACAAGCTACGGTGGGCGAGACGCGTGGGCTGTGGGCGTGACGCCTGGCCACGTGGTGGGCGTGTGGGTGGGCAATGCCACGGGCGAGGGGCGGGCCGGCCTCACGGGCGTGGGGTTTGCGGCCCCTGTCATGTTCGACGTCTTCTCCCTGTTGCCATCATCCGGTTGGTTCGCGGAGCCGCTAGACGATGAGGATGCCATGGCCGTGTGCCGCCACAGTGGAATGAGGGCCTCTGCCGCGTGTGCCGAGGTCGATACCGTGCGCTTGCCCAGGCGGTGCGCCTTCACGCCGCAGTGCCGTTTCTGCCGCGTGGCGCATCTCTCTGCCGACAGGCTTTGGCAGGTCAACAGCTCATGCGCCAGCGTTGATGACATGGTCACGGAGCGGTGGTTCGTCTTGCCGCCTGCAATGGAGTTCTACTATCGCCAGAGCCATGCCGACTATGAGCCGTTGCCGCCCTTCTCGCCGGCTTGCGATGCCGACGGGGCGCGGAGGCTGGCCATCGTATACCCTCAAGCGGGGCAAGAGGTGGTGCGCACCCGTTCGTTCGACGGCCGTCTCCAAGGTTTTGTGTGTCAAGCAGCAGCCGCCGAGGGGACCGCGCTCTTCTGGCATCTCGATGGAGACTATGTGGGGCAGTCGCGAGCCGATGGCAGGATGACGGTTAGCCCCGCCTCGGGGAGGCACACGCTCACCGTGGTGGACGACACGGGGCAGTCAGCCTCCGTGACTTTCTATGTCAGATGACAAAAAAGCCGCCATGAAAGATGGAGGAAGCGGAATATATGCATACATTTGGGGAGAAGCCGCGCCAAAGGCGCGGTGGCTTAGTTCTTCGCAACAGTAAATTCATCAAAGAAATGAAAAATTCATTCCGTACAGTCATGTGGCTGCTTGTGGGCGTGATCGGCCTGCTGTTTGCGGCCTGCGGAGGAGGCGAGACGCAGACGGCCTACAACCGTTTTGTCGAGGCCTACACGTCGGGCCTCGTGCCGCGCTCTTCCACGGTGAGTGTCGTCTTGTCGCAAGACGTGTCTGAGGAGCGCATGGGCAAGGTCGATTTGCAAGAGGTGCTGACCATAAGCCCCAGTGTGAAGGGGCGTGTGACTTTTGCAGACAGCCGCACCATTGTGTTCTCTCCCGACAGAGGTTTGGACCGCGATACCAAATATTCGGCCACGGTCAAAGTCTCAGATTTGTTTGATAATGTGGCTGATGAGGAGCGCCGCTTCTCATTTGGTTTCTTCACGCTTCCCACCTCATTCTCCGGCTCTTTGGAGTCGTTTGAGGAGACGACGGACAGCCATTACGAGGTCACGTTTTGCGTCACGTCTCTAGACTCCGAGGAGGCGCAGTTTGTTGAGAAGCAGGTGGTGCCGTCAGAGGGCAAGCCATTGTGGCAGCACTCGCCAGATGGTTGTCGTCACACCCTCAAGGTTGAGGCCGAGGCCGGGGCTGCGGGCCGCGTGCTGAAAGTGAACTACGGAGACAAGGTCATAGCCGAGGCCGAGATTCCTGCCAAGGGCGAGATGCGCGTCATGGGCGTAAGAAGCAAGACGGGAGATCAGAAATATGTCGAGGTGACGTTCTCAAAACGGCTAGACGACAAGCAAGACATGATGGGCCTGGCCGTTTTGGAAGATAACCAGAGCGAGGCCGTTGACGTCTATGGCAACACGTTGCGCCTCTACCCCGACGCAGGGCGCGATGGCAAGGTGACGGTGGTTTTGGCCGCGGCCATACGTAGTGCCTCCGGCCTCACGCTGGGAGAGGGCCAAAGGGTGGAGGTGGAACTAGACGCCACGAAACCCGCCGTGGAGTTCTTGTCTGGCGGTGTCATAATCCCGCTTACTGACAATGTGACCGTCCCGTTCCGCTCCGTCTTCATGAGGGGCGTGAGGGTGAGGGTCTTCCGCGTCTTTGCAAACAATGTGGGTCTCATGATGAGGGATGGCCACTTGGGAGAGTCTAACCGCTTGGCGCGCTACGGCATGCCCGTGGCCGTCTCCACCATCTTCCTAGACGGTCAAGGGCTCGACCTGACCCGATGGAACTCCTTCGCCATAGACATTTCCAAACTCGTCAAGGCGGAGCCTGGAGCTCTTTATCGCGTTGAGTTGCAGATGCCTTATGAGCTGTCGGCCTGGCCCGCAGCCAATACGGGGACGGTGGACAGGGCGGCGATTGCCAAGGCGGACGAGGCCATGTTGGCAAAGTTGCGAGACAGTTTCAGCAAAGAGGGTGGTTGGTACTACGCCTCCGACGACATTGACTGGGACTCATATGATTGGACCGAGGCTGACAATCCCGACTGCTCGTCATTCTATGCCCGCAAGACCGAGGGCCGCAACGTCTTCGCCACGAACATTGGTCTCACGGCACTGGCGGGCGATGGCTGCCGCATGACCGTCGTGGCCTTGAACTTGCCAGACGCTCAACCACTCAGTGGCGTAGACGTCAGCGTGATGAGCTACCAAGGGCAGCAGATTGGCCACGGCAGCACCGACACCGACGGCAAGGTCGAGATTGGCATAGACAGGGCGGCCGGCAAGCCGCTATACGTCATGGCGTCTCGCGGAGGCGATGTATCCTACCTGCGCGTAGGGGAGGGGGAGGGCCTCTCCACGAGCGTCTTCGATGTGGCCGGGCAAGAGCCTCAGGCTGGAGACGTCAAAGGCTTCATATATGGCGAGAGGGGCGTGTGGAGGCCGGGAGATGATATCCACCTCAGTTTCATGCTCCAAGACCGCGGCAAGACGTTGCCCGAGGGGCATCCCGTCACGCTAGAGGTATACACTCCGCTCGGCCAGTTGGCCGCCAAGAAAACTCAGACGGCCGGCAGCATGGGTCTCTACTCTTTCTGCGTCAACACCGATGCCGACGCCCCCACGGGTAGTTGGCGCGCCTGTGTCAAGGTGGGCGGAGCGTCGTTTGAGAAGAGGCTGCGCGTTGAGACCATAAAGCCAAACAGGCTCAAGATAGATGTCGGGTTGCCTCCGTTGCTGGGACATGGCGAGGCGCGCCCCGTCAAGCTCCACGCGGAGTGGCTCAGCGGCGCCAAGGCTGGCTCGCTTGGCTATGAGGTGACGGCGGCTTTGGCGCAGTCTGTCACTGCGTGGGACAAATGGGGTGGCTACGTCTTTGACGACCCGTCTGCGCGTTTCGCGCCCGAGGAGACGCAGATCGCCAAAGGCGTGACCAATGCCGACGGCGACGCCATTGTCAGCGTTTTGCCCAAAGTGGGCGGCAAGGCGCCAGGAATGCTGCGCATGATGCTGACCACGCGCGTCTTTGAGCCTAGCGGAGAGTTTAGCGTCGACAGCCGGATGACCACTTTCTCACCCTATGCCCGCTATGCCGGCGTCAAGAGCCCGCAGGCGGGTCCCATGCCGCTAGAGACCGACAAGCGGCACTCCTTCTCCGTGGCCTCCGTGGGCCCCGATGGGCAGCCGCAGGCCGGTGTGAAGCTTAACGTGAACATATACAAGACAGGATGGTGGTGGTGGTGGAGTGCCACCGAGCAGATGGCGGTTTTCCGCTCTAGCGAATACACCACGCCCGTCAAGACCATCAAGCTCACCACTGGAGCCGATGGTAAGGCCGATTTTCAATACCTTGTGTCTCGCAACGAATGGGGGTCTTACTTCATCAGCGTCACAGACATGGGCAGTGGCCATACCGCCGGCCTCATGTCATATTTTGACTGGCCAGGCATGACTGGCCGCTCCGCGGATGGGACGGCCGACGCCACCGTGCTGTCTGTCAAGACGGACAAGGATGAATATGGCGTTGGCGACGATGTCAAAGTGTCGTTCCCGTCATCTGGCGGGGCCAAGGCTGTCGTGAACATCTGTCGTGGCGGCACGGTGCAGGAGACTATGCTAAAAGACTGCGCCGAAGGTCAGACCACGCTGACACTCAAGGCCTCGGAGCAAATGATGCCCAACGCCTATGTGTGCGTGAGCCTAGTGCAGCCATATGGCCAGACGGCCAACGACGTGCCCATACGCCTCTATGGCGTGACGCCCGTCAAAGTGTCGTCCGCCAGCAGCCGCCTCACGCCGGTCATAAGCACAAAAGATGAATTCTCGCCATGCCAGACGGCCACCATAAACGTCTCGGAAAAAGACGGCCGGCCCATGGCCTACACGTTGGCCATGGTGGACGAGGGGCTGCTGGACCTCACTCATTTCACCACGCCGCAGCCGTGGGGGGCTTTTTATGCCCGTGAGGCCTTGGGCGTGAACATATGGGACGTGTATGGCTGCGTTGCCGGGGCCTACGGCGGGCGCATTGAGCAACTCTTTAGCGTCGGTGGAGACGACGCCTTGCTCTCCGACTCTCCCAAGGCCATTGTGAACAGGTTCACCCCCGTGGTCTACTTTGACGGGCCTTTCACCCTCCGCAAGGGAGGCAAGGCCACGCATAAGGTGGATATGCCAAACTATATGGGGCGCGTCCGCATCATGGTCGTGGCCACAGACGGGGATGCTTTCGGCCAGGCCGAGAAGAGCGTAAAGGTCAGCAAGAGCCTTATGGCCATAGGCACCATGCCGCGTCAAATAGGCGTGGGAGACAGGGCCACGGTCTCGGCCACCATCTTCGCGGCCAAGGCTGTTGGCGATGTCGAGGTGTCGCTTCGTGCCGCTGGCGGCGTCAGTGTCGTTGGCGAGGCCTCCAAGACCATCTCTTTCACGAGCGATGGAGATCAGACGGTGACGTTCGATGTCGAGGCGGGGGCTGACGAGGCCGAGGCCTCCATAGACATAAAGGCCGTGGCCAAGGCTGGCAGCGCCGACTACTCCACGCGCCTCAAGGTGCGTAAGGTGAGCCAGGAGGTCATAAGCTCCCAGACAGCCTCTGTCGCGCCCGGCAAGGAGTGGAAGGCCGAGGCCAAGGCCGCGAGCGGCGATATGAAGTCCGTGTTGCTTGAGCTAGGCGGCTCGCAGCCTCTCAACATGGCAAGCCGTGTGGCGCAACTCATTGAATATCCTCACGGATGCGCCGAGCAGACAACCTCTAAGGTGCTGGCGCAACTTTGCCTGGCCGATTTCACTCAGCTCACGCCCGAACAAAAGAGCAGGGTGGAGGCCAACGTGAACGCCGGAATCAAGAAGCTGACCTCTCACGCCGCGGCCGATGGTGGCGTGGCCTATTGGAGTGGGGGGGGCAGCTCCGACTTGTTCTGCTCGGCCTATGCCTACGTCATGTATTGCGAGGCCGAGAGCCGAGGCTATTATGTGCCGTCGGCTCGCAAAGGTGCGTTGGCTCGGTTCTTGCGCATGTCGTCGGCCAATTGGGGCAAGAAGATGGGCGTCAGCGCGGCGTCAGACTTCGCTTTCGCTCTCTATGCCTTGGCCGCAGATGGCAAGGCGCAGATGGGAGCCATGAACAGGATGAGGGAGACGCTGGCCACCGCCAAAGACGTGCCCGCCGAGGCTTATAACGCCCTGGCCGCCGCCTACGCCGCCAGTGGCAACGCCGATGAGGCGCGGAGGCTGCTCGTCAAGGGGCAGGCCGGCACGCCGCTCAGGCTCTTGGCGCAGACAGGCGTGGCGGACCCGATGGCCGCCACCACGGCAGACGCCTTGCGAAAAAAACTGGTGTCTGACCAATGGATGTCCACTTTGCAGATCGGCTCCAGCCTCCTTAGCTGGGCGCACTATGCCAAGGCCAACGCCACGGCGCGCAGCCTGGAGGCCAAGGTGACGCTCGGCGGCAAGGAACTGGCCTCTGTGAAGACCGACAAGATGGCATGGAGTCAGGAGGCCGCGGCCTCCAAGCCAGCCGCCGTGGTGGTGAAGAACACTGGCGACGGGACAATGTTTGTGACCATGACCACCAAGGCCATGGCCACGCAGACCGATGTGGCGGCCGCGTCTAACGGGTTGCTAGTGGAAGAGGCCATGCCAAGAGACTTGCGCAGGTTCAAGGCCGGAGAGACGAGAGAGGTCTCCGTCAGGGTGACAAACACATCTGGTCGAGACCTGGAGCGCGTGGCGGTCACATACATATTGCCCGCGGGCATGGAGGTTCTCAAGGTGTCTGGGGAGGACTGTAGTCATCACGATGTGAGAGACGACCGTGTCCTCTTCTATGCCGACAGCTTGCCCGTTGGCCAGCGTGCGTCCATCACGCTGACGCTCAGTGCCACATATGCCGGCACGTATTACAAGCCCGCCGTGATGGCCGAGGCCATGTATGACAGCACTGTGGGTGGCAACACTCAGAGTGGCAGTGTGATCATTGAGTAAGACAACGGCCTAAGCCGATCTTTTGCGCCCCGCCTGTCCGACGCCCCGTCGGCCGGGCGGGGCTTCTTGTTTTTCTTTGCAATAAGCACGAAAAATCATAAATTAGCGGGGTAATATTGACCTATGGTCAACAACTGATAAGAGCAGAAAAGGAAAACGATAATAACTGACATAAACTTCTGGCATTTAGCTATCTCTCGCGTTCAAGAAAAAGGCCTAGGAAACTGATTTCTCGGAACCCGACGAATCTGGTAATCGCAAGCTCGTGGTGTCGCCTAGCGTGGTCACCCGCTCTGTACCTCGAAATAGAGAATGCTCGTGCCGCAATTCCGGCACGGATCTCTATGAGGTACAGCGGGTTCCATCCTAGGCCTCCCGTGAACGCGAGTAGATTGGCCCGTGCCTTTCTTTTTTGTCCCAGGCAACCATAACACCGCCGGTGTGTGAAGATGATGGTGAAAACCGCTAGTCTCCGTCAGTCATGCACCAGCAACATATGGCAAACGAGATGCTTGGCTCTGCGCGCAGGGCTAAAAAGGATGAATTTTACACCCAGCTGTCAGACATCGAGGCAGAATTGCGGCATTATAAGGAGCATTTCCGCAATAAGACGGTTATATGCAATTGTGACGATGTTACGAATAAGCGTGGCATATATCCTTACATATTCACTCGCCGTGAGAGGTATCTGTCCATCCGAGCCTTCTCCGAAGCAGTCAAGCTGGCCGCCTACGAACGGCAAGGCGGCCACTGCGCCAACCCAGACTGTCCGCGCCACGTTGGCGAGAAATTGCCTTTGGCGCAGATGGAGGCCGATCACATAACTCCGTGGAGTTTGGGAGGCCACACGGTGGCGGCCAACTGCCAGATGCTCTGCAAGGAGTGCAATAGGCGCAAGAGTGGCGTGTGACAGACAGATTGTGCGGCATGCTTTTTGTATAATGGCACGCAAAAGTTGGATACTAATGAAGATGAACAAAACACTCGTTGCCGCATTGTCGGCGCTCATTTCCATGACTTTAGCCTCATGCTGCTCACACCCTGTCAGTTTCCGCACCGGCGATCGCTATTTCGTCCGCAATGACGTTGACTCCGTTCCGCTAGTGATGCGTTCTACAGCCGAGCGCGACAGCGCGTTGGGGATGGCCGCCACCATGTCTGCCGCCCCCGCGGATGTAGATTTCTCCACCGAGGCCATTATCAACATCGCCTTGCATGAGACTGACAGGCCCACGGTCATAGACGTGAAGGACGTGTCGCTAGGGTCTGACGGAATCATGATCGTGACATATTCCGCCACATCCGCGCCGTCGGCCTCCTACACCATGCGCCCCTATGCCATGGTGATAGTCAAGTCAGCAGATCTCGCCAAGGCCAAAGAGGTGCGCCTGGAGAGGGTGGGGGAATGACTTTTTCACTACATTTGCCTGTGTGGGGCGGGGCCTTTCGCCCATCTCCGTTTAAAGCCATATAGATATGAAAAAACGCAAAATAGTCCTGTTGACGGCTGTTGCCGTCTTGACCATTGGCTTGGCTTCATGCGCCGGGCAGAAGAAAAAATATCGTTTTGGCGGCTGCGGCGTGTCCACGGTCTGCGTTGAGGCTCATGCCAATATGGCGGTGGCGTAAGGTTGGAGGCGCGTAACAAAAAATGCGGTGGTGCGTAAAAGCCATTTGTCAAGAGGAAAGGACGTGAGGCCGAAAGACTTTTTAACCACAAAAAGGTTTGGCCGCCTTTCTCAATACAAAACAAATAGCTAATTTAGCACTACGAAAATTTAGACGCGGATATGAAAAAGATATTGTTGCTCGTCGCCTCTCTCGCTCTTGCGAGCCTGCTTCTCACATCCTGTGGCAGCACTCAGGAGTGTCCGGCCTACAGCCAGATGCAAAACGCTGGCGCAATGGTGGAGGTGGCGTAAAGTCATCACTTTAAGGAATAGGCTAGCCTGTTCCTTTTTTTTGTGGCTGCGCCGAAATTTTTGTCTAGTCGCTGAAGTTGGTTAACTTCGCGGCGCGTCTGGCTGAAACGCTAGAGGTTTTAGAATTTAAGAAACAATCATAAATTCAAATCTACTGAAATGATTAAACTTGGTATCAATGGCTTCGGCCGTATCGGCCGCATGGTCTTCCGTGCAGCTGTCGAGAACTTTGCTCAGGACATCGAGGTCGTAGGCATCAACGATCTTCTCGATCCTGACTACCTCGCCTACATGCTGAAGTACGACTCTGTCCATGGTCACTTCAACCATGACATCAAGGTCGAGGGCAACTACATGGTTGTCGATGGCAAGAAGATCCAGATCTTCGCTGAGAAGGATCCCTCCAACATCACTTGGGGTGCTCTTGGCGTAGACGTAGTCGTAGAGTCCACTGGCTTCTTCCTCACTGAGGAGCTCGCTAGCGCTCACCTGAAGGCTGGTGCTAAGAAGGTCATCATGTCCGCTCCTTCTAAGGACGCAACTCCTATGTTCGTCTACGGTGTTAACCACACCACCTACGCTGGTCAGAAGATCATCTCCAACGCTTCCTGCACCACCAACTGCCTCGCACCTATCTCTAAGGTTCTCAACGAGAAGTTCGGCATCAAGCGTGGCCTCATGACCACCGTTCACGCTGCAACCGCAACCCAGAAGACCGTTGACGGTCCTTCCAAGAAGGATTGGCGCGGCGGCCGTGGCATCCTCGAGAACATCATCCCCTCTTCCACTGGCGCTGCCAAGGCTGTAGGTAAGGTTCTCCCCGAGCTCAACGGCAAGCTCACCGGCATCTCTCTCCGCGTTCCTACCTCTGACGTCTCCATCGTTGACCTCACCGTAGAGCTCAACAAAGAGGCTACTAAGGAGGAGATCAACGCCGCCATGAAGGCTGCTTCTGAGGGCGAGCTCAAGGGTGTTCTCGGCTACACCGAGGATGCTGTTGTTTCTACCGACTTCCGCAACGATCCTCACACCTCCATCTTCGACGCAGACAAGACCCTCGTCCTCGACCCGACCTTCGTTAAGGTCCTCTCTTGGTACGACAACGAGTGGGGCTACTCCAACAAGTGCTGCGAGATGGCTCGTGTCATCGCAAAGGCTTAATAAGTCAGCCACTTATTAAATATGTCCCCAGCGGCAACGCCGCTGGGGATTTTTTGTTTCTACGTACACCATTATCCTCCCACATGGTGGCACACAGTAGAGACGTGTCATGACCCGTCCCCACCGCAGTCAGCACCTCCCGAAAGAAACGCATAACCTCCCCAAAAAATGCGTGGGAAACACAACTGTAGAGACGTGTCGTGACTCGTCTCCCGCCAGCAGAAAGAGTGGTGCGACAGCCTCGACAAAACACAAGGGGCGGCACTGTAGAGACGGGTTGCAACCCGTCTCCCGTCATGTCAGCAACCAGCCGCCAAGAGACATATAACTGCCTCCCGCACACTGTAAAGGCAGGTTACACTGCGGTCATAAAATCGCTGTGCGTCATCGGGGAAAACAATACGTTGGTTCTGGTAATGCGCGTGGCATAGCTTTTTATTCATTATCAGTCGTTTCTGCCACAGCGCAAATTCACTCCCTAAAATAAAAAAGGTGGCTATTAGCCGTCTTTATATGATTCCTGATTAGCGGGCCTCCTATGCGGCTTCCACCTTCTTGCTCGTTATCCTGTCAATCATAAGGGCGAGCGCGCCATCGCCCGTCACGTTGCAGGCCGTGCCGAAACTGTCCATAGCCACGAAGAGCGAGATCATAAGCGCATTTTGGTCATCCCCAAAGCCCAAAACAGAACTCATTGGGGCAATGGCTGCCAAAACGGTCGCCCCTGGCACTCCCGGCGCGGCCATCATCATCACGCCTAGCAACATCACAAAGTGCAGAAAATGCAGGGCATCATGTGGCATGCCCCATATCATGCATACCGCCAGGGCGCAAGAGGTTATCTTCATGGCGGAACCTGGCATATGTATGGCGGCGCACAACGGGACGGTGAAACCCGCAATGTTCGCCTTGACGCCGGCCTCATGGGCTTGAGCCAATGTCACAGGGATTGTCGCGCTGCTAGATGACGTGCCGAGGGCTGTGAAATATGCGGGCAGCATGTGACGAATGAGTTTTAGCGGGTTGCGCCGTGTCACGATGCCGGCAAGGCAGAAGAGATATGTCAAGACGAAGATGTGGAGGGCGAAAATGACCACCACAACCTGCGCGAACGTGTGAAGAATGCCGTAGACCGTGCCTGTGAACGTCATGGTCAGGAAAATGCCGAAAACGTATATGGGCAGGCAGGGCACTAT
>CAKUYZ010000055.1 GCA_934717675.1 uncultured Bacteroidales bacterium | reverse complement strand
TGGGGGGGGGGGACGGCTGGCGGGGTAACCTGTAGAGGCGGCACGCGTGCCGTGTCCCACAACCGCGGCGTTATTCCCCGACCATGGCGGGAGACGGGTCGCGACCCGTCTCTACATGGGGGATGTTTGAGGCGGGGCAACAGGTAGAGGCGGCACGCGTGCCGTGTCCCGCAAACGCAGCGTTATTCCCCGAACGCAGCGGGAGACGGGTCGCGACCCGTCTCTACAGCGGGGAGGTCATTTAGGACTTTATCTCGGTCATGCCGAGGAAGTTGGTGGCCTCGGCATCGTTCATCGGGGTCTCTGGTTCTGGAGGCGTTTCCTTGGGTTCAAGGGAGGAAGGAGCGCCTCCATCAGGTTGCATTTCCAAGTCTGGCAATGAGACCCAGGGGATTTCGGCAGATGCCTCGGCCCATATCGGGCGCAAGTCATCGACGGAAGGGCGAGCGACATCACGAAGCAACTGACGCAGGCTGTTCATCCCGCGACTGAAGCAACCCATGCCCAATATTGCGGCGACTTTTGTGACTATTTTGTCGGGGCCATACCCCCTTTGCGCACGAGTCCGCACCTCTTTGCAGAACTGCTGGATAAAGAACTCTTCCGCTAGATCGTAAAAAAGAGACCATAGATCTGGCAGATTACCCGCCCAATAGCTCACTTCTCCTTCAAAGTTCTCATACTCGTCTAACTTTTCATAAAGCTTCGATTGGGCGGGCAGCCCGAATTTAGCCAACAGAGTTTCTGAAATTTTTTCAGGATCGCTTGTCCCAGAGACCAGCTCTTGAACAATGCGCAGGAATTGAGAAGCTTCTGTGTCATTATAGGCCCACGATTCGCCCCCCGCCCCCAAATTGGCACTACTCGGCTTCCTTGCTGCCGCCTTTGCCGTTGAAGTTTCTTCTGAAAAGAACTTTCCCGCCAGATCGCACAAAAGAGACCAAAGATTGTGTGCCCCCTCTGGCAGTTCACTCGCATAAAAGCTCAATGAACGTTCAAATTGCTCATACTCATCTAACTTATCATAAAGCTTCGATTGGGCGGGCAACCCGAATTTAACCAACAGAGTTTCTGAAATTTTTTCAGGATCGATTGTCCTGGAGAGCAGTTCTTTAACAATGAGTTGAAATCGAGAAGGATCAGTGCCTCTATAAGCCATATTATAGGCAATACGCTTGGACGATTCGCCCCCAGCCCCCGAATTGGCATTTGCGGCAGGTTTGGCACTACTCGGCTTCCTTGGGGTCGCGACTTGCGGACTGTCACAAAACTCACATGCCGCGATGGCTCTAGGATTCTTTGCACTGTCACTGTAATACGCCCTCGCCAAAGCTAACAGAGCATTAAATAGCCTCCTGAGCACGTCGCGCCTGTCTGGCAAATCCCTTGGCCAACAGCTTCCCAATGCTTGCTCATACTCATAGTATTCGTCTGACTCATCATAAAAGTCAGACTCCGCAGGCAGGCCGAATTTAGCCAAGAAAATTTCGGAGATTTTTTCAGGGTCGCATGTGGAGGAGACAGCCTCTTTGACAATTCGTTGAAAATCCAAAAACGCCATCCTCGCATATGGGGGGGGGTATCTGATTGATTATAAGACATTTATATGTGTATTTATATATCTATGATTGTATATCCCCGACTATGGCGGGAGACGGGTCGCGACCCGTCTCTACATGGAGGGGGAGGCTGGCGGGGTAACCTGTAGAGACGGCACGCGTGCCGCGGCCCAGCAACCGAGGCGTTATTCCCCGACCGTGGCGGGAGACGGGTCGCGACCCGTCTCTACATGGGGACAGCGTATTCCGGAGTGAGGTCCGCGCGCCCACGCACCACGGAGCAGAACCGATCGAAGGAGACGGACGCATTGTTATTATTGTAGTAGCCAAACAAGCTCATTTCTCTAGTCTTTTATAAATTTCCAGTTGCTGGCTCAGGGCCGCGTCCACGGCCTGGGCGTAGCGGGAGGCGAGGGATGCGACGTAGTTGTCGAAGCCCTGTGGCGTGGAGAGGGCCTCGGCCTTGCGCATGTTGGCCCCCTCGGAGATGAGGGAGAACGAGAGCACAGACCGCGCCGTGACGGACTCGGACTGCCGCACCTTGTCGATGTGGTCCACACCCGGCTGCGCTTCAATCTCGGCCACGAGCTGACGGCCTTGGCGGTCCAGGAGCGCGGCCCAGTCGTCGCACGCGCGGCGGTGAGCCGTACGGAGGGCGTCGGAGATTATCAGACGGGCGTCGTCATCCTGACGGGTGGTGTCGGCTGCCACGGGGGCGGAAGACGGATTGTCCTTTTTACGAAAGATGGAGAAGATGGCGAACAGGCAGCCCGTACGCCTCGGCGCGTCCGCCTTGGCGGCGGGTCGGGGTTCCGTGGCGCGCTGGCGGGTGGCACGAACGGCATCCAGAACCTGGTCCTTGACGCTCTGCGCCGCCGCTTGCGCGGCGGCTATATATTTGCTTGTGTCTATCATAGTTTTGCTCTGAAAGATTTGAGGCCATTGAGAGCGGACTCTGTGGCGCGGATGTTGGCCTCCTTATTCTGCAGCTCCCTCTCCAAGTCGTCCACCTTTTCTTTCAGTTTGACCGTTATCTCGTCAATAAACTCCTGCTTGCGGCTCACAACATTGTCAATGAATTTTTGCCCTGCGTTCTCCAACTCCGTTTGCACGTCATCTCGCACACCAGAAAAGGCATCCCGAATAGCGGCCCTAGCATTGTAGCAGCACGCTTGCGCATTCTCCCTAATTTCGTTCTTTGCATCGTCCTCCTCTTCAACACCTTTTTGGTACAACGGCACATTGGAATACCTCTGCAAGGCATCATCACACGCACTCTCGACATTGTCAACATCCTCTCTAAAATCCACCACCGCAGCGTTGTCGAATGTATCCGCCACCTCCTCGATCGCATTGTTGAGGCGCGCGCCGTCAACATTTCGTTCTGTAGCTTCCGCCTTCTCCACACTTTCTCGGAGCGTGTCGACCACGAATTTTTTCAGCTCCGCCACTTTCTTTCCCCATTCATCCTTCACACTTTCCAACTTAGCGAGTTCTGATTTCACGTCTTTGAGCGTCTTCGGAGCGTCGGGAAGCGAGAAGGAGCAGGTAAATGTCTTATTTCGTTCCCAAAAAGTGGAAAGCCTTGTAAAATCGCGGCTACGAGGAGTTGTGGAAAGTTGAGGGGCGGAGATGCAGAGGCTAGACATGACACTTTTGACCGCAGTGTCCACCTTGGTTTTCAAACGGGTGGCCACTCTCTCAATGTTATTCTTTATGGCTTCTGACTGCCTGTCAATGTCATCCTTCTTCTTCTGAATGTCAGCCAACGCAGTCTGCTTCAGCTCCTCCAGCTTGCCTTCAGCGGTTTTTATTCCCTTGTCGGCCTCTTTGGCCATCTCCGCCGTGGAGGTGGAGAAGAAGCCGGACAGCTTCTGAGCCATTATAGCGTCCTTATTGGCCGCGAAGGTGCCATTGACGTACTTATCCCTAATCTCCTCAATCTGAGCCAGATCTGTGAACGCAGCCTTGATATAATCTGGCGAGGAGAAGTACGTGGGGAAGAACCTCTTCATCTGGCTCACCACGTTCCGCTCCACATCGTCCCACTGCCCTTCGCTCTTTTGGGCAATGGAGTAGCCAATGCCGGAGCTGAAAGCAAGGGCGGGGCGATCTCCCGTAAAGGAGGTGCCGGCCAAATTGGTGTCGAACTGCTTCTTGAGCATCTTCTGGCAGTGGGCGATGGCACCAAGTATGTCGTCTTTGTGATCGAGACCCACCTGCTGGAGGACGGTGTCGAACTTGCTGGCAATCATGACCACCGCGCCGATGCCATTGCCGCCAATGCGATCTGAGAGGAACTCCTGGTCTGTGGCGTCGAAGAAGCGCCCCGAATAGCTGAGGAAGAAGACGCCGTGGCAGGCGCGGAGGAACTCGCGGGTGCGGCTCTCACGCGAGACCACGGGGTCGTTCACGCCCGGGGTGTCCACAATGCGGATGTCGCGCAGAGCCTCGTTGTGGAGCTTGATGCTCAAGCTTTTGACTACCGAGGTGAACGCACCGTTAGCTCCCACATATTTCTCCAGCGTCTGCTGAAGACCCTCCACACCACTGAACATCTGATTTTCCGGCTTATTTCCCACCTTGCCTCGCGCCGCAGCTCCGCAGCTCTCCACAAGCTCGTGGGCCGTTTTTAGTTCCTCGTCAATGTCTCCTAGCAGTGCCTCGATGGGCGTATCGGGATTCTTCTGGCGCAGGTCTGCCACCAGGGCGTCATATTCCCTGGCTCGGCCGACGAAAGTGTTCCACTCCGTCTGGCTGTAATACTCCACCGTGAAGACATCCTCCTCACCATACTCCAGCACCGTGAGGCCGGCCGTCATGGGCGTGGAGGCGCGCGGCAAGACGTTCTCGCCATCGAAAAAGAGCGAGTTGAGGAAAGAGCTCTTCCCCGCCTTCACCTGGCCCACAATGCCGATCTGCAAGACGGAGTTGTTCTTCACATTCTCCTCCGCGCCCTTTCGCTTCTCGTCTAGCAGGGCGCGGAGTTTCTTCACGGCGTTCTCAACGTCCTTAACGTCGGTCGCCACAATTGCGCCGAGGTCGGCCGCTAGGCCGTTGAACACCTCGTTGTAATTATCTTTGGTTATCTTTTGCATCTTGAAGAGTCTTATCTAAAGCAGGTTACAGTTTGTTGGTCAACCACTTGACGAAGTCGTCATTATTTGCCGCTTGCGTCAGCTCGTCTTTACGGCCCGCGGCGAGCGAGCCGTCCGCCTCGAGCAGCATCTCGCACACGTCGCGGAAGTGGCACGCCGCGGCCTCGGCCAGTGCGTCGCGGCCATTGGCGTCGGTCAGGGAGAGGTCGGCATCATGCTTTATGAGGAAGCGCATCATGGGTGTGTCGCCCACATGAGCCACATAGGTCAAGACATTGTAGCCGCCACTGTTGGTGGATGCCAGGTCCACGCCCTTGTCAAAGCACCGCAGGAAGAGCTGATAGTCTCCGCCGCCTATGGCGTCGAACACCGACCCCTCCACGAGCATAGGCTCGGGCGGGCGAAGCTTTTGGAGGAAAGACTCGCGGATGCGTATGGCATCATCCGCAGCCTCGCTAAGTTTATTGAGCAACGTTGGCTTCCATTTGTCTAGAAACTTTTGAAAGTCTTCCTCACGATCTAGAATGGCCTTGCACTCTGAAACCATACCCTCAAATTCACTCTGCGCCTCATTGCAAATGCTTATCGAACTTGTACCAATAACACCGTCATATTTATGAGAAAGGTTTGACAGGCTATTTCTAAACCTCAATGCTTTAACCCTTTTCTCATCTTGTTCTTCGCAGCACTTTTTCGAGACCGCCCGCTCGTCTTCAAAACACTTCCTAACAAGACCCTGGTAATCAGTCACGGAAGCAGACTTCGAGCTTTGCTCACGAATCATATCGAAGAGACCTTGTATTTTAAGCCCGTCTAGCGCGCCAAACACGAAGCCATTCTCAGTGCGGTCGAAGCAGATGACGGCGGCGGGGGCGTCGGCCTCGCCAAAACGGTCGACGCAGGCCTTGCGCATCTGGCGCATCACATTCACGAGCTCCCCTGGCGACTTGAGACTGGACTTAGTGACCACAAGGGCGTATGGCGTACGCCTCTCGCCTTTTTTCACTCGTTTGTCAAGTACGTCGAGGTCGGATTTGCCCACCGTTCCTTTCTGCACGTCTACGCACCACAAGACGAAGTCTGCCTCATCAAAGCAGGAGAGGGCGACATCACGATCCGACGACGCGTCGCCAATGTCTTTCGAGGCCGAGTTGTTATAGCCTGGCGTGTCGATAAACACAATGCCATCCATATAATCATCAGCGGCAGGAATGTCAACAATAAGTTTATTCAGCACTCCCGCCACGGAGTTCTGCCCCGCCGAGGTGTGGCGTATGCTTTCCAAGACATCTGTCGAGAGCAGAACCCTGTTTCCCGCAACGTTCTCGCCGCGCACGGCAACGCTCTTGTTGTCGCATGAGCAGTTGACGAAAGTCATCACCACCGAAGTCGGCTCAATGCCCACAGGCAAGAGCTTGCCAGACTTGGTTATGCAGTTGAGGAAAGTGGACTTGCCGGCTGAATAGCCGCCAGCCACGGCCACCTTGACACCGCCAGACTTATAAGAACCATTCTCAATGTCAGACTGCAGCCTTTTACCGTAATTCCTTAGCTCATAGGTGAAAACATCTTTATAGTACAGATACTTAGCCTTACTGGATTCCTGTTCCATCTCACCAACCCCTTTGCGATACGACGCAAAGCACTCCCCTAGTGACGGAGCCTCTGGCGCGCTGCATATGTGCGAAATAAGTTCCAACGTTGGCACAGGGTCTTCAAAACGACTGACGCGCAAGACATTGGCTGTGGATTTCTTGCCAAGCTGCTTGGCCAATTGCTCCAGAATGCTTCCCATATTTTCCTGCGCTTAGATTTGTTCTTTCAGAGCCACAATCTCCTCCTTGGCCTTTGTGAAAGCGGCCACTTTGGCATCGCGCTCGGCCTCGCTTGCCGCCTGGCTCTGCTGGGCGGCGCGTATGTTGTCATCAATCTTGGCCACCTGGGCGTCGACCTCGGCCTTCATGGAGGCGTAGGCCTCGGAGCGGCCATCCTCAACCATCTTGACAATCTCGGGGCGAAGCTTGGAGCAGATATTGTCAATGACCTCGCGCTGGAGCTTTTCCTCCACTTTCTGGGTCTTCTTCTCCTTGCTGTCGCTAAAAAGCCAGCTCAAGATTTCTGGCAAGAACATGACAAGCACGCCCACAATGGGGTTGATGAAAGTGAGCGCGCCGCCCAAAGCCTTGCCGGCGAACTTGACACCCATCTTGGCCAAGAAAACGGTGATGGCCTTGCCCACCACATCGAAACCGCCAACCTTGTCAATGAGCGACAAGACGAACTCGCCCGTCTCGGACATATCCTTGTTCACCACATCGCGGACCCGCTCCACAGAGTCCTTGACGCACTGGGTGAGATCATCGGCATATTCCGTCATCTCGCGCTTGAAAGAGTTGACAATGACGGGCTTGATGACGGAGAGGATGGCGTTGCCTGCGGCGTCTTTGTTGTCTCCGTTATCCACAATTTGGCGGGCTATGCTGTAGACGTTGTTGAATAGGGCCTCGCGCACGTCGTGGACAATGTCCTCGGCCGACGACTCGGCATCTTGCGCGCCTTGTCTGTTGGCCTCCAGCGAGGCGAGGATGTTGTCGCGCTGGTCTTGGAGGGCAGCGATGGACTGCGACAAGTCCTTGCCCTGGCTCTTGGCCAGCGCGGCCTGGGCGTCAAACTGCCCTGCCGCACCGTCAATGAGCCTGGCGAAACCGTCAAAGACGCGCTGGCGGCGCAACAGCTCCACATCTATGCCCTTCAGGGCGGCAATGACATCGCCCGCCCCCACCTGCTCGTCCACCGCGCTGACTCGGCCAACGGCGGCGTCGGCAATGCCGCAGCCCCTCACCAAACCCTCAACGTGCTTGCGCACGCTCTCGGCCTCCTCGGCCGGCTTGGTGTCCACCTTGCTCACGAAGACGCGGACATCGGCCCCATATTGACGGAACTCCTTGATGAAGCCCAAGTCGCTGAGCGTGAGAGTGCCGAACTGGACGTCGACGAAATAGAAGAAAGCGGCGGCGTTGCCGATGTAGTTGTTTATGGCCTTATCGTGCGCCTCGATGCCGGAGTTGACGCCCGGCATGTCCACCAGGGCCAGGCCGCGGTCGTTGAGGCTCTTTACGTCGGGGCTGTCAACGTAGACGCGGGCCAGGTCGCCAGGCGTGGTGCTGAGACCCTTGATGCCGTCAAGACCCACGGTCTGCTTCAGCTTGCCGTCGGCCGAGAAGAGATCCACCTTCTCAGCCTGGGAGTAATATATCTCATAGGCCACGGCCGTCTCTGGCAGAATGGCGGTGGGGAGAATCCGCTTGCCTATTATGGTGTTGAGCAGCTCGCTCTTGCCGGCGTTGAAGCCGCCGAGGAAAGGGATCTTGAGCAGCGCGCTCTCCTGCACCTGCGCTAGGAGGCCGTCGGCCTCGGCGTTAAACTTGGTCACCTGCTCCTTGACGGGCAGCTGGTCGCCTACAATCTGCTTGGCGCGGCGGATTCCGTCCTCCACCTTCTGAATGATGCTGGTCATCGTTGACTATTTTTGACTCTGACTGTTTTGTTGTGGCAATGTGAAAGCCTGTCTTGCGCGGCGCGCCTCTCGCCCTCGGCACGGTCATGCGCCGCGGCTCGGCCACCACACTTTTCATAAAGGTAATGGTCTTAGAAATTAGATTAGCGTTTTTTTTTATTCATAATTAGATTTTCACTATTCCGCGGGGGTCTTGTGGGATTTTGGGGCGGAGGACCGCGGATGTGGGGCGGGGAAGACGTGATTTGGGGAGGGGGAGGGATTTTTCTGACCGTGGCGGGAGAGAGGAAACAATATGTGGAGACGGTATGAATGCCGTGTCACGGAACAGCGGGATCATAAAAAAGCCACACCCCGAAATGTCGGGGTGTGGCTCACATATCTTCGCGGCCAAATCTAGCCTAGCTGCACACGAGAAATCATATCGCGCGTCTTGACCAAGAGAGATTTCAACTTGTCGCCTTCCGCGTCATGCACTTGGCGCATATTGCGGAGTTCGTCAACTTGACTGTCTATCTCATGTATCTCACTGCCTACGTTGTCGGCCAACCACTTTTCCAGCTGCTCCTTATAGTTGTTTTCCAGTAGTCTCGCGGCCTCATTGAAGCCGCCGCGTATGTCAGACCTTGCTTGCTCGCGTTGTTTCTCCTGCTTGTTTTCTTGCCACCAGCCGTACAATGAGAGTGCGACACTAATGACTGCGCCTCCAATTCCAAGAATTTTACCTGCCATTCCAAACCTACCGGCAAGCTTGGCGGCACCCCAAGGCTTAAACTTATGCCCAAAGAACTTGCCGACCGAGTATACCGCCTTGTGCATCGAGGATCCGGAGAATGTGGAGGCGTGCATCATCTGCGAAAATGTCGCGGTTTTGCAACCAGACATCTTGGCGAGCCAACCGCCAAAATCCCCGATTTTCTTTGCGTATCGCTCAACGTTGCCAGCCTTGCCACCGCCCCAGTCTATGTGGCCATACTCCACCTCAATGGCACTCTTCACCTGACCAACAAATGGAGAGGTGGCAAAACTTGACACCTCTTTCTCCAATTTTGACGACTCGTCCGAGATCTCCTTCTCCAACTCAGCGAACGCCTCTTGCGAAATTTCGTTCACCTCGTCATACTTGGCCTCCACCATACGGGTGAAAACATCACCATTGGACGAAGACGACAGCGCGGAGGCCACGGCCTCGCCATTGTCACGAACCTGTTGCGCCTTGTCACTTATGATTCGACGGCTGCGCTGGCGAATGTTCTCGCCAAACTCCAGGAGCATGCGCCTCTGCGTGTTAAGGATCTGGACGGAGCCGTCAACACAAAGATCACCACTCTTGAACGCACCGTTGGCATCGACAAGCACTTGCTCCAGCTCAAAGAGCGCGGACGTCTGACGCCCCATCACTTTCTTGTCGGCAACGAACTTGTTGATGTTGCTAATCAGCTGATCCCAACAACCCTCGTTCTCCAGCTCTCGCTTAAAGGCTGGGTTCTTCTCTTTCAGGGAGTCGGAATAGCACTCGGCGTCAATATAACTGGTGTAAAAATCCTCCGGCTTATACTCAGGGGCCAGCACTTCGGCAATGCTTTTGCCAACAGCCTTGCGCATCTCGGGCGTGTTGCCATCCCTCATCTCATTCATCTTGTTGACAACGAGCATCATTTCCTGACCCTTATGGCGGTCTATGATGAGTTCACGGAAATGTCGGCCCACAAGTTCGCTAAAACCTTTTACCGTGGTTACGAAGATGATAAGGTCAGCTTTGGCTATGGCATCGTAGGTTATTTTGTCATGGTCGGAGCGCCCTTGGTTATGGACGCCCGGCGTATCGGTCACTGTGATGCCGTTCCAGTCAAAAGTGGAGCATTTCTGCGTTGTCACGCCTCCGCCTATCTCAAGTTTCTTGCCCGTGAGGAGAGATATGATGGTGGACTTGCCGGCACCATATTCTCCCGCAAAGACCACATTAATCTTACGGCCGTCATCCTCTATAGATGTTGGCACCTTTGATTTCATGGCTCTCAAATCGGGATTAGCAGAACGGGACAAAATATCTCGGACCTCGCCAAACAAAGCCAACGCCTTACTTGACAAATCTACAAGCTTAATGTTCTCCATAAGCCTTGGGAATTATGTGAGTGTTAAGAATTTGCTCTGCGAGGATGATGGAGTCTTGCTCCTCCTCCGTATAGTTTCGCTTTGGAATGTAGATGACCTGCGTACGCCCGTCGTTTACGGTGGCGGCGAAGCACTTGACCTCCAAGCCAAAGAACCGCATAAGGTAATTTGCCTGGTTGTGCAAAGGGAAATTGTCCCTCAGCATAAGGGGAAACACCTTCTCACCATTGCCCAATTTGCTTTCCAGCAAATGCCTTGTCTTGCCATCCAGGCACTTCTCCTTCAGCACAATCACGCAACGCTTGGCCGGGACGCGTGCCACCTTGACAATCTTGTCAGCCACGTTGGGTACATCACGGCAGCTCTCCAATGCGAGTTCCACGAGCTTGCGCGAGATTTCTGTGTGATTGGCGCAATAGTTCAGCGCAAGCTCTCTCTCGGAATTTGTCAAAGAGAGCAGGCTGCCGGACAACAGGCGGAGACGGCCATAAGCGTCAGATTGCATTTTATAAATGTTCTCCTTGTACCACTCATATGCGTTATTTTGTGTCTCATATTCCATCTTGTTGATTGAGCGCATCAGCTTTTCGGTCATCGCGGCTCGTTGCTCACGCTGCTTGCTTTCTTTAGAACTAAAAAGCTTATAGAAAAGCTCTCCCAACAGTCCCACCCCCAATGCAATCCATCCGACAACTGGAATTCCAGCCAAAGCAATCCCCGTCAAAACCGCAGCTGCCACACCGCTCGTGACACGTACTATTTGCTTCCAATTCGTGATGCTTCCGCCACCACGGACCCTCATAGGCTTAAGACTTGCTCGCACACTGAAATTGAGACCCGACGCCAACTCCTTAAATCTGTCATTTATATTCTTCTCACACTTCTTCTGAATGTTGCTTAGCAGACTCTGAATGTCCTCATCTATACCCAAACTCTTCACCCTGCTGTTCCACCGATCGCTCACGTCATTTCTCTCCGCATTCTCCGCCACAAAGCCTGGCACCATCCTCCGCATCCTATTGAACAGCTCCTTAATGTCGCCGCCCAGTGCTTTCTGCTCCCTGCCGTTGAAATCGTCTCGCCACTTATCAAACTCCCTCGCCTTGGAATCAACCAGCTTGAACTGGTCATATTGGTCGGTGCTGAACTGGAAAAGCCGAGACATCTGGCCAAAGATCGGCTCATCCACGATGGACAGGTAACACTTTCGGCGAAAGAGCAGGCCGTCATATGTCACCCTCTTTATGATGCGCGCCTCCAGCTCACCAAAATTGCTGACGCGCTCCAGCTCCCTGTCATTCTGCCGCGAACCCAAGAACTTAGAGAGCAGATGCACCACAACATACTCAATGTCTTGCCCTCCAAGGAACTTCCTGAATTGCTCAATGGACTCTTTGAGACCCTCATCCGAATTCATTCCCTCTATCTTTCGGATAGATCGCTCTCGCAACGCCCCCTCTCTTATCGCCTGGAAATAATTGAAGACGCAGATTATCGGCTTGTCATTCTCTTGCAGTTTCCTGTACCAATCCGCCTCGTCCGACCCTGGGCTCGATGTTGAGACCAAGAAAAGAATCAGGTCGGCATACACCGCCGCACCATCCGCTATGGCCTCATCATCCTGACCTCCGAAAGCTGAAA
>CAKUYZ010000054.1 GCA_934717675.1 uncultured Bacteroidales bacterium | reverse complement strand
GCTGTGCGTCACGGCGTCGTTGGCTCTCGCCGTGGGATGCCTGGCAGGTCTCTATCCGGCGTTCTATGCCACGAGCATTCCGCCCGCCTTGGCCCTCAAGGGCAGCTTTGGCCTCTCGCGCTCCGGACGGGCGTTGCGCACGGGGCTTCTGTGCTTGCAGTTTGTCGTGGCCTCGGCACTTATGGTGTGTTCTTGCATCTTGTTTTGCCAGCGCGACCACATACACAATGCCGAATATGGCATCGACAAGGACGCGGTGGTGGTTGGCGAGGCCAGTGCGCGAGTGCGCGAGAGTGGCGAGGCCGTCAGGGCTAGCCTGAAGACCATCCCGGGCGTGGACGATGTCAGTTTCAGCTTTTTCCGCATAGGCGGTGACGAATATCAGCGGTGGGGGCGCGGCGACGCCGACCGTCATATGGAGTTTTATTGCCTCGCCTGCGATTGGCGATACCTGCGCACCCTGGGCGTCAAGATAACCGAGGGACGAGACTTTCTTGAGACCGACAATGGCGCCTACATCTTCAATGAGGCGGCCAGGGCCAAATATCCGTGGCTGACCGTCGGACGCCCATTGGTGGAGAGCGCTAATGCGTCAGACAATCAGCTTGTTGTGGGCTTCTGCGAAAATGTGAGGTTTCGCAGCATGAGATATGGGGTGGAGCAGCCTATGGCCTTTTTCATCTACCCCTCGTCGTGGGGCATGGGGCTGGGGTGGTTTGTCAATATCCGCCTCTCCGCTGGGGCGGATAGAGAGGCTGCCATGGCGGCGTTGCGTGACGGCTTGGAGCGTTTCAGCCCGCATGACGATCTGGCTCTCAGTTTCTTGGACGATACGCTGGACCTTGTCTATCGCCGCGAGCTTCGCACGAGCAGTCAGGTGGGCGTCTTTTGTGCCATTGCCATGATCTTGTGTCTCATGGGTGTGTTGTGCCTCACCATGTTTGAGGTGGAGTATCGGCGCAAGGAGATTGGCGTGCGCAAGGTTCTTGGCGGCACTGTTGCCGATGTGGTGCTCATGTTTTGTCGTCGCTACGCCATCTTGCTGTCTTGCTGCTTCTTGGTTGGCGCGCCGCTGGGCTGCGCTCTGGGTGCGCATTGGTTGGGCGGCTTCGTGGAGCGCGCGCCTTTGTCGCCAATTGTCTTTGTGGTGTCGTTCGTCTTTGTGGCGGGACTCTCGCTTGCCGCCGTGGCTTTTATGGTTTGGCGCACTGCCACCAACAACCCTGTTGAGGCTTTGAAGGAATAGAGACCCCAAAACACCTGTAGTTGTTTAGTTTTTGCCGCCTCGGGGACATGACGATGCCTCGGGGCGGCAATTTTTACGTGATGCCTGGTCGCACCGCCAATGCGAAAAAACACTAGCTTTGCTCCCATGACAACAAAAGAGACAACAATGACGGCGGCAGATTTGGCCAAAGTGCCGTCTCCGTGTTATGTGCTGGAGGCCGACAAGCTACGAGACAACTTGCGCCTCATCCGCAGGGTGCAAGATTGCAGCGGGGCCAAGATTATATTGGCTTTCAAGGCTTTCTCCTTGTGGGATGCGTTCCCCATCATCAGGGAGCAGTTTGACAGTGCCACGGCCAGCTCGCTCTGCGAGGCTCGCCTGGCGGCAGAGGAGTTGGGCAGCCCAGCCTACACCTATGCGCCCGTATATTCGCCAAGCGAGATTGACCAGATTTTGGCTTGTAGCTGCCACATCACGTTCAACTCGTTGGCGCAGCTGCGCCGCTTTGAGCCTAATGTGTGCAGGGCGGAGCATCATGTCAGCGTGGGGCTGCGCGTCAATCCTGAGCTTGCGCAAGTCGAGACCGACCTCTATAACCCTTGCGTGCCGGGCTCGCGCCTGGGCATCTTGGCGGCCGACCTGCCGCAAGAGTTGCCGGCCATCGTAGAGGGCCTTCACTGCCATGCGCTCTGCGAGAGCAGTGCCGAGCAGACCGCCAACCTCATTGACGCCTTTGAGGCGCGCTTTGCGCATTGGTTGCCGCGGGTCAAGTGGGTTAACTTTGGCGGAGGGCATCTCATGACGCGCCAGGGCTACGACGTTGAGAGGCTCATCTGCGCCATCAAGGCTTTCAGGGAGCGCCACCCCAACCTCCAGGTCATCTTGGAGCCAGGCTCTGCCTTCGCTTGGCAGACAGGTTTCTTGCTCTCGACGGTGCAAGACATTGTGGAGAACTCTGGCATCAAGACGGCCCTGCTCAACGTCTCTTTCGCCTGCCATATGCCAGACTGCCTCGAGATGCCGTATAAACCCGTCATCCGCGGCGCGCGTCACGAGCCGGTGGATGGGTTGCCCACCTATCGCATGGGCGGCAACTCGTGTCTCTCGGGAGACTATGTGGGTTCTTGGTCTTTTGACGAGCCCCTGAGAGTGGGAGACACCATAATCTTTGAAGACATGATTCACTACACCACGGTCAAGACCACCATGTTCAATGGCGTCTCGCACCCGTCCATTGCCATCTTCGACCCTCGGCACGGAGGGCTGCGCATGGTCCGCGTCTTCTCGTATGAGGACTATCGCAGCCGAATGGGATAAGAGACAGTCTCACAGACACGGCGAGCGGCGCGCCGCGGGAGTTGTCCACAACCTGTGGGGCAACCCTGCGGCGTGCCGCCTTGTCTCTTTTCCGCCGGCCTCTAGTGGTTGAGCAAGAATCTTTCTGCGTCTAGCGCGGCGCGACATCCCGATGCTGCGGCCGTCACGGCCTGCCTATATGTGGGGTCGCACACGTCGCCCGCGGCGAAGACGCCCTCCACATTGGTCTGCTGCCCGCGACCGCTCACTTTAATGTAGCCCTGCGCGTCGGTCTCAATGTCGGGAAATGCCAACGTGTTGGGCGTATGCCCAATGGCCAGGAAAAAGCCGGAGATGGCAATGGTCTCTTCCTGCCCCGTGGCCTTATTGAGCAACCTCGCGGCCTCCACTTTGCCGTCACCCTCCAGGGCCACTGTCTCGCGGCCAAAGAGAATCTCCACATTGGCCGTGCCGCGCAAGCGTTCCTGCATCACCTGCGAGGCGCGAAGCACGTCGCGGCGCACTATCACATACACCTTGCGGGCCAGCCCGGCCAGATATATGGCCTCCTCGGCCGCCGTGTCTCCGCCTCCGACCACGGCCACGTCTTTGCCGCGATAGAAGAAACCGTCGCACGTGGCGCAGGCCGATACGCCCGCCCCCGCGTATTTCTGCTCATCGGGCAGCCCAAGGTAACGAGCCGAGGCCCCGGTGGCCACAATGAGAGCGTCGGCGGTCATCTCTTTTCCGTCGTCTAGAGTCAGCCTAAAAGGCCTCTGCGTCAGGTCCGACTTCACCACCTGCCCAAAGCGCATGTCTGTGCCGAAGCGTTGCGCCTGGGTCCTCATGTCTTGCATCAGGTCAAAGCCCGTGCGCCCGTCAGGGAACCCGGGGTAGTTCTCCACCTCTGTTGTCTGCGTCAGCTGGCCGCCTTGCAGCAGCCCGTCAATGAGCACGGGGTGCTGGTTGGCGCGTGCGGCATAAATGGCGGCTGTGTAGCCGGCGGGGCCCGAACCCACAATAATCAGGCGGGCGTGTTCTGCTGTCTCGTTCATGTTCATTTTGTTTATGTGTCTGATGGTTGATGTCGCCGCCGCGAAGGTAGTCATTGTCTGCCGCGGGAGGAGGAGACAATTCCGTTTGGCGTCCATTTCTTGCTGATGCGCATCTCCACCTCGTCATACGCCATTCCGCTCACAATGCCGTAGCCGCCGCTCACGTTGGAGAACACGCGCCCCGCGCTGAAGACGGGCAGGAACACATATTGCTGCGCCTGCGCCGCGGTTTGAAGGAATGTGTAATAGTCTTCGGTGTGATGATATAGTCTCACGGCCACGGTCGCGCTGTCTGGCGTGCCGCGCAGGGCCGTCGTCAGTCCGTCCCACGCCGTGGTGAGCGTCACGGGGCTTTCCCCATTGGCCAGACGTATGAGGTGCGAGTCTTCAAAGAGGCCTATGAGGGAACTCTGCGTCCCAAACGCGCCTCCCGCGTCGCTAAACGCGCTGCTCAGATAGTCACACTTCAGCACGCTGTCTTTGGCCGTTCCGCCACGATAGGCGCGGCTTCTCACCTCAATCTGGTAATAGTCCGTCGTGGCCTTGTCATCGGTCAGGAATGTCGTGATTCGCAGTGTCGCCCCGTCGCGCAGCGTCAGGGTGTCCACGCCCTCAATGGCTGTCGGGTTCTCCATACGCGTGCGCCCGCTCAGCTTGGCGTTTACTTGTGGCGCGTTGGCCTCCACAGTCAGCTCATCGCCCGCTTTCACTGTCTGGGCGGTGAATGTCACGCTCGTCTGCCCCTCGTCCAGGTGCAGGCTCTGTCTTATGTTGCCGTTCACGGCGAGCGTCACGTCCGCTGCGCCTACGGTGGAGAATATCGCCGTGTCAGAATACGGCACGCTGGCCGTCAGGTACACCGTGATGCTGCGCCCCGTCTCCGCCAGGCACGTCATCACGGCCACGCGGCTGCCGCTGTCTGGCATCAGTCCCGTGGCGTCGGTCTCGCAGCCTTGAGCCAAGGCCATCAGGCCGGCTGTCAGAAGTGTATTGAATATTTCACGTAAGGCCATGGGAATCCTACCAGGCTGAATTTCTTTAGACTATATGATGGCCTCTCGGCGTCGCCGGTGGCTTTCCAGTAGACGAACATAGGGTTTTGCCTCCCGTAGGCGTTATACACGCCAAAGCTCAAGAGGCTGCCCACGTGGTCGTCTCCAAACTTTATGTTCACGCCAAGGTTGAGTTGATGGTTGGCGGGCATCCTCATGGCGTTGCGTTGCGCGGGGACGGCAAACGTGGCGTTGGAGCCGGCGACGGAGTAGTGTTGCGTGGGGAGAGACAGCGGCACGCCGGTGCCATAGCTCCATGAGGCGGAGATATCCACGCCCGGGCGCAGGTCGAACGTGGCGAAGATCTGCACGGCGTGCAGGCGGTCGTTGTCTGACGGCACGCTGCCGCCGCCATTGACTCTTTCAAAGCGGCTGCGGGCCTTGCTCAGCGTGTAGCCCGCCCACCCAGACAGTCTGCCCTTGCGGCGGTGGGCAAATATCTCCAGCCCTCGGGCGTAGCCGCGCCCTGGGGCGCCGAGAGCGTCCCAGTCATTGCCGCTCATGACCTCGTAGGGCGATATGTCACTATACGTCACTTGACGCGGCAGCCATTTGTTATACGCCTCCACGGTCAGGGTCACGTCTGGCAATATGCGCCAATTGGCTTCCACCGACAGCTGATGCGTCTTTTGCGGCCCCATGCCTTTGGGCACAGGCATCCAGAAGTCGGCTGGTGTGGCCACGTTCATTATGCGCATCTGATACACAAACTGCGTGGTGAGCGAATAGCCCAGTTTCACGCTCACGTCGCGCCCGGCCTCCCAGCCAGCCATAAGCCGCGGCTCCGCCACAATGTATGGCGAGTCTTCTGAGCGTCCCACGGCTGTCAGGTGCAGGCCCGCCGTGGCCGTCATAGGCCCCCAATGCTGGTGATCCTCCACATAGGCGTGAAACTCATATCGCTCAATGTCCACGCCGCTGCGCATGGGTGCCGTTGTGGCATATTGGTCTTCATCGGTCTGCGCTGCTATTGTCATAAGAGGCTGATAGAGCCTATATGTGGCCCATGCGCCCAAGCGTATTTGGCCAAGGAAATCTAGCGTCGGGTATACGCTCACGTCGGCCCGCGCGCCGGCGTCGTGGATGCCGTTGAGGTAGCGGTTGCCCAAGAAGCCTCGGGCCGCATTCACGCCCACTCTGTACCTTTGGCTGTTTCTAAACCTGTATTGGCTATACCACACCGTCACGTTGGCAAACACGTTGGGAGAGAATGCGTGGCTCCATCTGAGAGAGCCCAAGATGGTGCCCCAGGAAGATTGCGCCTCGTCACTGGTGGAGAGCAGGCGGGTCTCGTCGTTTCCATAGTCTATGGCCACGTCTTCCATATTGGTGTCGTTGTTCAGTCTGTCGCGGCTGAAGAAGAGGCTCAGCCGCAGTCTGTCGCGGTTGGGCAGCGTCCAGTTGAATTTGCCGTGGAAGTCATAGAACATATATGAGTACCGACTGTCATCTTTTTGCAACAGATACGCTATGAGGTCGAAATAGGTGCGCCTGGCGGAAAACATATAGCTCGATTTGCCGCGTGCGAAAGGCCCCTGGACCATAAGGCTCGAGGCCACTAGGCCAACGTTGGCGTCGCCCTCAAAATGGTCCATGTTGCCGTCCAATGTCTTCACGTCCAACACGCTGGACATCCGCCCTCCATAGCGGGCCGGGAAGCCGCTTTTGAGCAGCCGTGCGTTGCTTATGGCTTCAGAGTTGAAGACGGAGAAGAAGCCGAGCATATGGTTGGGGTTATAAAGCGGAGCGTCGTCAAGATACACCATGTTTTGGTCTTGACTGCCGCCTCTGACGCTCATGCCGCCAAACCCCTCGCCGCCGCTCTGCACGCCGGGCGTCTGTTGCAGGGCGCGCGTCAGGTCGGCTTCGCCCATAAGCGTGGGCATGGCTCTCACTTGTTCCATTGGCAGAGACGTCACGCCCATACGCCCCGCCTCGCCAAGCCCGCCGTCTGTGGCTCTCACGTCCACGGCGGGCAGCAAGACGTGTTGCCGCAATCTCACGTCGCCAATCATGGTGTCAGTCCGCAGCTCCACTGTCCGCACGGCTGGTGTGTAGCCAACATAAGACAGCCTCAGGGGCACCCGGCCCGTCGGCACGCTTATGCTGAAAAAACCATATTCGTTCGTCACGGCCACGCGGCGCAGCAACGTGTCCACCACATAGGCTCCCATCAAGACCTCGCCAGTCATGCCGTCGCGGCAAAATCCGCTCACGGTGCGCATCCGCACGCTGTCCGAGGCCACCACAATCTTCTCTCCCTGATTCACGTAGCGGACGTTGTAGCGGCCAAAGACGGCCTCCAGGCATTGCCCTACGCTGTGGCGGCCCTGTGGCATGCGCACGTCGCCACGCGGGACTATGCGAGACGAGTAGGCCACCACGATGCCGGCTTTCCGTTCCACAATGGCCAACAAGGAGTCGGCTGGCCCCACGAAAGGGCGGGGCAGCGTAAGCCTGCGCTCAATGGCCTGTGAGCTGGCCGTCTGTCCTCGCGTGACGACGCATAGGGTCAGCGCGACGCACAACAAAAAAAGGCGCCCCAAAAGGCGCCTTTCAAACAAATCACCATTTATATCTGTCATCGATACCCGTACCGGCCCCACGTTTGAGGCTAAATTAGTCAGATATTGTCAGATAACCATTGTGCAAGGTAAGTTTTTTGTCGAAGTGCATGTTCAGCTCCTCCACCACGCTAGCCAAGGTCTGATCCTTGAAACTTGTGGTTATGAGCACACTGTCTGCCGAGCAGCGGAAGTCCACGCCCTTCAGCTCGCCGTGGTAGCAAGTCTTCAACTCTTCCACCACTTGTGCGAGCGACGCTTTGTGAAACGTCATCTCGCGGCTGCCAATTTTGACGGGTCCCGACGACGAGGTCAATTTTAGCAGCTTGCCCTCGTCCCATGTGGCTTCTTCTCCGGCCAACAGGTTCACGCTTCCGCTCCCCGTCGCCATCATGACGTGCCCCTGCTGAACTCTTGTGCGCACGCGCTCCTCGCCGGGCCAATGCTCCACGGAGAATGTCGTGCCAAGCACGCGCACCTCGGCCCCGCCAGTGCGCACGGTAAATGGGCACTCCTCGTCATGGCGCACCATAAAGAGGCCTATGCCAGTGAGCTTGGCCTTGCGGCTTTTGCCGCCGTTGGTGAAGGCCAACTGCGAGCCTTTGCCCAACACCGCCGTCGAGCCATCGGGCAGGGCGAACGTGTCGGCGCGTTCTGTCGCGGCGTAGAGAGTCGTCTCTTCTGCCGCGCCGCGAGAGATGAGCGTGAGAGCCACCATTGCGAGCGGAATCATCACCGCCGCCACTCGCCATACGATGCGCCAAGCGGAATGCGACTTGCCGTCTCGCCGTGCGCCAATGCGTCTCTCAACCGCCTTCCAAGCCGCAGCCTTGCGCCACTCCACCCTGAGGGCTGTCGTGGGGTTGCCCGCCTTTGACAATATGGCTTCGAGATCCGCGTCTGGCCTTATGTCGCTGCTCTGTTTCATTTTTATCCTCCTTAGTGGAAGTTGACCACGTTGAAAATGTTCACGGGCTGCACCTCCGGCTGCTCGGTCACTTCTGTCGCCGCCTCGGTGGCGTGGGTCGTCTCCTCTTGGCGCAACCCCTCTGACTGCGCCTCCTCACCGCCGAGCATTTCGGCGAACAATTCGAATATGAACTCCATACGTGAGCCTGTATCTTGTTGTTGTCGGGCGTGCGAGGTTCGCGGTCTCGCGCGGCCCGTTTGCTTTCAGTTTTCGCACATAAGACAACGCAAGCGCTTGAAACACGTATTGCAAATCTGTTTTTCTCGCGTTTTTTTGAGAATGGCTTTTTCTCCATTGGCCTTGACGCTTGGGGGGGCGGCTTCATTTTTGTTATATTTGTGAGGGAAAGTTCTCCCACGCGAGAAGTGCAGAAACCATACACAATACAGGGCTTTATGGATAAAGTTCAGATAGATTGCGTCAACCTTGGCAAGACTGTCGATGTCTTGCCCGGTCAGACGCTCGCGGAGCTGGCCGTCACTCTAGGTGTCAAGCTCAAATATTCCATTCTGGGCGCGGCGGTCAATAATAAATGCGTCGGGCTCTCATATCGCATCTTTCAGCCCAAAAGGGTGGAGTTTTTTGACATCCTTCACCCGGAGGGTCGGCGCATGTATGTCCGCTCCCTGGTGCTCATGCTCCACGTGGCTGTGTCTGAGCTCATGCCAGGGGTGGAGCTTGAGATCCTTCACTCTGTCTCCAAAGGCATTTATTGCGAGCTGCGCAAAGACGGGCGGAGGCTCGACCCCACCACCGCGCAGACTGACAGCCTCAAGGCGCGCCTGTGCGACATAGCCGAGGCCGACCTGCCCATTGAGAGGCGAGAGATGATGACCGAGGACGCTCTGAAAATCCTTGACGATATGCCAGACACCAGACGGCTGCTCACCCAGCACGGCGAGATCTACACGGCCGTCCATACGCTGCTGGGCAAGAGCGCCGTGCTCTACGGAGACTTGGCGCCGCGAACGTCCATTGTCTCTGTCTTCGACCTCAAAGAGTTCTTCAGCGGCCTTCTGCTCCAGCTGCCAGATGAGGTCACGCCGGAGGTCGTGGCCCCAATGACGCATCAAAACAAGATGTTCGCCACGTTTCTGGAATTTGACAAGATTCAGAACCTGCTTGGCATCCGCCGCCTGGCCGACCTCAACGACGCCATCGCCCGCGGAGACGGGCGCAAGCTCATTCAGGTGGCGGAGGCCCTCCACGAGAAGAAGATTGCCGACATTGCCGACATGGTAGCCGAGAGGCGGAAAGACGTCAAGGTGGTCCTCATTGCCGGCCCATCGTCCAGTGGCAAGACAACGTTTAGCAAAAGGCTCGCCGTGCAGCTTGTTCTCAACGGCATCACGCCCGTAAATCTCTCCATAGACAATTATTTCGTCAACCGCGCCGACACCCCGCGCGATGCCGACGGCAACTACGATTTCGAGGCAGTGGAGGCCATAGACGTCAAGCTCTTCAACGAGCAACTCTTGGCTCTGATGAGGGGCGAGGAGGTGGAAATCCCGAAATATAACTTCAAGAAAGGCGAGCGCGAGTATGATGGCACCATGCTGAAACTCGACTCCAAGAGCGTCATTGTCATTGAGGGGACGCACGGCCTCACTCCGGCGCTCACGCCCATGATTCCTGAGGCTAACAAGTTCCGCATATATGTGGCACCTCTCGCGGGCATCAACTTCGACCAGCTCACGCGAATCCACACCACGGACAATAGGCTCATTCGCCGAATTGTAAGGGACTATTATAACCGTGGCCACAACGCCGAGGCCACCATAGCCATGTGGCCCAGCGTGCGCCGAGGCGAGGACAAGTTCATCTACACCAATCAGGAAGAGGCCGACGTCATGTTCAACTCTTGCACGCTCTACGAGCTGGCCGTCCTCAAAGTCAAGGCTGAGCCGCTGCTCCTCGAGGTCAAGAGGGTCTCTCCGCACTATGCCGAGGCCAAGAGGCTGCTGCGCTTCCTCGGATATTTCCAGCCCCTCGGGGCCGACACCATCCCGCCCACATCGCTCCTTAGGGAGTTTGTCGGCGGCAGCTCGTTTGTCTACGACTAAGCCATGCCGAAACAGCGGGTCTCGCCCGCCGCCTTGCGAAAGACAAAAGGCCGTGTCAATCTTCTGATTGACACGGCCTTTGCTTTCTTCTTCAGCCTGTGGCTTACTTTATGCCGAGTTTCTTACGGATGTCTTTGGGAATGGCGTCTTTGTGAACCAAAATGTTGAGGGTCTTATATTTCACAAAGGTCTTGGATGCGTACCACACGCCGTCATATTTGCCGGCCTTGCCCCACGAGTTCTTCACCATGAAATACTCCTTGCCGTTCTGGTCTTTTGCCAAGCCGTAGATGAGCATCCCGTGGTCGTCTGTCGTCTCCCAGTTGTCATAAGCCTCTTGGCGTGTCTCCTGCGTCACGGTAATCTCTGGCAACGGCCTCTTGGTCAGCTCTTTGCGCTTCTCCATTATGTTGAGGCCCGTCCATTTGGCCATGTCGGATCCCGTGATGTCGGCTCCGTGCTCCACGTCGGGGCATACGGCAATGCCGTCGCGCGTGAAGCCCGTCTCGCTCACGTCCGCGCCCCACGCGAAGGTGTAGCCCTTGTCCACGGCGTTCTCCATCACGGCCATGAACTCATCAATGGGCAGGTTGTAGCTCTGGCCCCAACGCCAGTTGTCCTGCACCTCAATGATGAACTGCTCGTAGAATGGGTGGTGGGTGAATGAGGTGAGGGAGACGTAGTCGTCCATGTTCAAGCCCAGGCTCTCCTGATAGCTCTTGGGGGTGTAGGTCTTGCCGTTGACGGTGAACGTCTCAGGCACCGCGCCCAGATAAGTGTCCAGCACGGCCACCACGCCCTTGTGCCACGCCGGCGTCAGCTTTTTCTGCTTGCCCTTGTTGATGCCGTCAACAATGCCGTTCACCACGGGCCACATCTCGGTGAAGTTGGCCAAGGTGTCGCCATACGGGGTGCCAGGCTGCGGCATGGCCGTCTCGGGGATCATGCCGTAGTGGCGCATGCAATACACAGCGTCGTTGAAGCTGCCGCCCTCGGTAAAGGATATGTCGCCGTGCAGGCGGACGCTGGCCGTGGCCCTGTCCTCATACGTCTTGTGGGCCAAATACATCTCGCAGAGGTCATGCTCGCCCTTGCCCATGCGGAGCAGCTCGGCCTCGAAGAAGCCAAGGCTGGAGTATGCCCAGCACGTGCCGCTCTTGTTCTGGTTCTTGATGGAGGTGATGGGGATCTCTTTCACTGTGGTGAAGACGAAACCCTCGTCGGCCTTCTTCTCCTCTTTCTCTTGCGCCGTGGCCCCGTTGGCCAGCATCATGGCCGCCAAAGACAGCGCGCTAAGTCTTTTTATCATTCTGCGTGTCTCTTATGTGTTAAACAAATAACGATAATGGCGTAAAGTTAGGCATTTTTCTTCCAGATTCTCTCTTTAAAGTGCCTAAACTGTTGTGTCTGTTACCCTCTTGTGTCTGCGTCTCACTAAAAAACAAAGCCCGCCACAGACCATTTTCAAGGTCTGCGGCGGGCCAATTATCTTGCGTCTCAAGCCGACTCTCGGGCCTCTGCGTCCGCTAGGCGACTATCCGAGGTAGTCTTTCAGCAAGCTGCAGCGCGAGTTCTGACGCAGGCGGCGTATCGACTTCTCTTTAATCTGGCGTACGCGCTCGCGCGTCAGCCCAAATTTGTCGCCAATCTCCTCAAGCGTCATCTCCTGGCAGCCTATGCCGAAGAAGAGCTTTATGATGTCGCTCTCGCGCTCGGTCAAGGTGCTGAGGGCGCGGTCCACCTC
>CAKUYZ010000053.1 GCA_934717675.1 uncultured Bacteroidales bacterium | reverse complement strand
GTGGAGTGCGAGGGAGAGACCAGAGTGCTGAACGTGCCTAACTGGCCCAGTGGCGACAACTGGACGTTTGTCGAGAGCGGCGACGTGAGCCTGGACGACTTCGCCGGCAAGGTCATCCGCCTCATCTTCCGCTACACAAGCACCAGCTCCGTGGCCTCGACATGGGAGATAAAAGAGGTGAAGGTGAGCGGCGAGAAGATAGCCTCTGCCCTGCCGGACACCTATGGCAAGCCCGCGGCTCCAGACTACAGCGAGCCCTATGAGGCCTACACCCTGAGCGGGACGCGCATCGCGAACATCAGCGAGGCCCGCGGCGCGGTGATCATCCGCCAAGGCGGCCACACGTGGCTCATTGTCCGCAAGAAATAAATTAACCTGATTCATCAAAACCAAGGCGGCCGCGCCCCACGGGAAGATGCCGTGTGGCGCGGGCCATTTTTAGGGGGGCGGGGCGTCTTTTTCGTTTCTTTTGCACTATCTTTGCAGATGACGAAAAAGTATTAAGAATCATATTAGTAGCAAATCATGGTAAAACCCACGCCAACAGAGAAGGTCATTGACCTTGGCGACGGCCGGACAATAACCATCGAGACCGGCAAGCTGGCCAAGCAGGCCGACGGCTCGGTGATGATCAAGTGCGGCGGCACATACCTGCTCGCCGCCGTGACGAGCGCGACGGAGGCCAAGCCGGACACCGACTTCATGCCCCTCACCGTCGAGTATAAGGAGAAGTTCGCCTCGGCAGGCCGCTTCCCTGGCGGCTTCACCCGCCGCGAGGGTCGCGCCTCAGACTATGAGATCCTCATAGCCCGACTGGTAGATCGCGCCTTGCGCCCCCTGTTCCCAGACAACTACCACGCCGACACTTTTGTCAACATAACCCTCTTCTCGGCAGACGAGAACGTCATGCCCGACTCTCTGGCCGGCCTCGCCGCCTCGGCAGCCATGACCATATCCGACATTCCCTTCAACGGGCCAATCTCGGAGGTCCGTGTGGCGCGCATCGACGGCAAGCTCTGCATCAACCCTTCCGCTAAAGACCTGGAGCGCGCCGACCTGGACATCATGGTGGCCGCCTCAATGAACGACATCAACATGGTCGAGGGCGAGATGAAAGAGGTGTCTGAGGCCGACATGCTGGAGGCCCTCAAATTCGCCCACGAGGCCATCAAGAAGCAGTGCCAGGCTCAGATTGAGCTGCGCGAGCTGGTGGGCAAGCCCAAGCGCGAATATTGCCACGAGGAGAACGACGAGGAGCTCCGCGCCAAGGTCCGCGAGCAGTGCTATGAGAAAGCCAAGCAAGTGGCCCGCAGCCGCATTGCCAACAAGGCGGAGCGCGGCAAGCAATTCGACGCCATAAAGGAGGAGTTCATAGCAAACAACTACCCGGAGGGCTATGAGGGCGAGATTCCCACAGCCATGATCTCTCGCTACTACCATGACGTGGAGCGCGACGCCGTGCGTCGCGTGCTGCTCGATGAGCAGATTCGCCTCGATGGCCGCAAGACCGACGAGATCCGCCCCATCTGGTGCGAGGTCGGTTACCTGCCAGGCCCTCACGGCTCCGCCATATTCACCCGCGGCGAGACGCAGAGCCTCTCCACCGTCACCCTCGGCACCAAGCTAGACGAGAAGCTCATTGACGAGGCCACGGTGCAGGGCACGGACAAGTTCCTGCTCCACTACAACTTCCCGCCCTACTCCACCAACGACCCCAAGGCCCCACGCGGCGTAGGACGTCGAGAGATCGGCCACGGACACTTGGCCATGCGCGCCCTCAAGAACATGATTCCGGAAGACATCCCATACACCGTCCGCGTGGTCTCCGACATTTTGGAGAGCAACGGCTCGTCTTCCATGGCCACTGTGTGCGCAGGCTGCCTCGCGCTTATGGATGCCGGCGTCAAGATCAAGAAGCCTGTGGCGGGCATCGCCATGGGTCTCATCACCGACACTGAGAGCGACAAGTATTGCGTCCTCTCCGACATCCTTGGAGACGAGGATCACCTCGGCGATATGGACTTCAAGGTCACCGGCACCCGCGACGGCATCACGGCCACGCAGATGGACATCAAGGTGGATGGCCTCAAATATGAGGTCTTGGCCAAGGCCCTCAACCAAGCCCGCGAGGGTCGTATGCACATCCTTGACTGCATGCTTGAGGAGATGCCCGCACCACGTGAGGACTACAAGCCGCACGCTCCGCGCATCGTGACCATCAACATCCCGAAAGACATGATTGGCGCCGTCATCGGCCCGGGCGGCAAGATTATTCAGGACATTCAGGCCACCACCGGCACCACCATCAACATTGATGAGGACAACCAGAAGGGCATCGTTAGCATCGCTGCCGCCAACAAGGCCAACATCGACGCCGCTCTGGAGCGCATCAACCAGATTGTGGCCATCCCAGAGGTCGGCAAGGTGTACAAAGGCAAGGTCAAGACCATCACGGCCTTTGGCGCATTCGTTGAGATCCTGCCCGGCAAGGACGGACTGCTCCACGTGAGCGAGATGGACTGGAAGCGCATTGAAGACCCTAACGACTTCTGCAAAGAGGGAGACGAGATTGAGGTTCTTCTCAAAGAGATTGACCCCAAGACCGGCAAGATGCGCTTGAGCCGCAAAGACTTGGTCCCGAAGCCAGAAGGTTATGTTGAGCGCCCTGAGCGTCCGCGCCGCGAGGGCGGTGACCGTGGCCCGCGAGGCCCGCGCCGCGAGGGTGGCGACCGCTCGCCCAGGCACAACAACAATGACTAAGACGGCGCAAGCCCAATAATTCATACCCCCGATGTCCCGCACTTGCGACATCGGGGGCTTTTTTTGACCTACGCCCCTCCTTATAGTCAAGTCAGCACGATAACTTTTTGTATCTTCACGCCATCGCAAAAGAAGGCATGTCCTTGCGACACGTCCCTAAGCTAAAGAGTATGAACAAGTTTATTCTGTTATTTCCCATCGTCGCGTTTTGCGCAAGCAACTGCGCGGCGCAAAATGAAGAGCCTCGGCGTGTGCAGCTCGGGGTGCGCGCCATGGTTGGCGGGTCATACCTTATGGGCGCCTTTGACGCCATGGACGACTACAGCATTGGCAACGGCGCCTTGCCCGATTTTTGCGTCGAGACCCTCCCCACGGTGGGTGGCGGACTGAGCATGACGGCCACCGTGCGGCAGCATTGGAGCATTGAGACCGGACTATACTATCAGATGCGCGGTGCGCATATGGAGGAAGACTTTTGCTGGTTTAGCTGGGATGACGAGCCAGACTACTTGGCCTGGCGAAAGACTGACGCCATCCTCCACTACGTCAAAGTTCCAGTCTTGCTACGTTTCTCACACCAGATTGGCACGCGCCCATTGGCCTGGGAAGCCAAAGTGGGCCCATACGTGTCGGTGGCGGCCGGCGGACGCTCGCACACCACAACCAAGGTGGCGCGTGACGACATATATGACCACCCGTTCCCCATAAGAAGCGTGACGAGCAAACACAAGTCACACGACCTTTTCGATGACAAAGAGATGGAGAACGCCCTCAACACAGACAATGAGGGCGTGACGCGCCACATCCGCTACGGGAGCCGACGCATGGACTGCGGCATAACCCTGGGTGGCGGCGTGACGTTTTGGCATCGGCTCTATGTGGGCGTGGAGAATGATTTGGGCATTCTGAGCGTAATGAAATTGAGCGGCGAAGGCGAGAGCCATAAGCTGCGCAATGAGACTTTCTCATTGGTTGTGGGCTACAACTTCTGAGCCTCAGCGGGCAACAAAATAAAAAGGCGGGCGAAACCTCGACAGAAGGTTTCGCCCGCCTCGTTTTATGCAATGACCCGATGGCCCTATTTCACAAAGTGAAGGATATGCCCCATACGCTCCTTCTTGGTGCGCATATAATATTCGTTATACTTGTTGGGTTGAATCTCAATGGGCACATTCTCAACAATCTCAAGACCATAAGACTCCAGCCCCACCCTCTTGACGGGGTTATTCGTCATGAGGCGCATACGATGCACGCCAAGCTCCTTCAATATTGACGCACCCACGCCATAGTCCCTCTCATCGGGGTCGAAGCCAAGGTGGACGTTGGCGTCGACGGTGTCCAGCCCCTCCTCTTGGAGTTTATAGGCCTCAATCTTGGCCATAAGGCCTATGCCTCGACCCTCTTGGTTGAGGTATACCACCACGCCCTTGCCCTCGGCCTCAATGGTGCGCATGGCCTTATGGAGCTGCTCACCGCACTCGCAGCGCATGGAGCCGAAAATATCGCCCGTCATGCAAGACGAGTGGACGCGCACCAAGATTGGCTCATCTTCTTTCCACTCACCCTTTATGAGGGCGACGTGCTCCTTGCCGTTGCTCTTCTGGCGGAACGGGATGAGACGGAAGTCGCCATACTCGGTGGGCAAATGCACCTCGCTGCCGCGCGTCACGAGCGTCTCCGTCTTGAGGCGGTAGGCAATGAGGTCTTTTATTGAGATGAGCTTCATGCCATATTTCTTGGCAATCTCCCTCAACTGCGGCAGGCGCGCCATGGTGCCGTCTTCATTCATAATCTCAATGAGCGCGGCGGCGGGCTGCAGGCCGGCCAGGCGAGCCAAATCTATGGCCGCCTCGGTGTGACCGGAGCGGCGGATCACGCCCCTGTTCTGCGCATAGAGGGGGTTGATGTGGCCGGGTCGGCCGAAGTCGGTAGGTTTGCTGGCGGGGTCCGCCAAGGCGCGGATGGTGGCCGCGCGGTCGTGGATGGAGACGCCCGTGGTGCAACCCTCAAGCAAGTCCACCGACACGGTGAATGGGGTACCGAGGATTGACGTGTTGTCCGAGACCATGTGAGGCAGCTCCAGCTCCTCGCAACGATCCATTGAGAGCGGCGCGCAGAGCACTCCTCGGCCGTTTTTGAGCATAAAGTTGACCTTCTCTGGCGTAATCAGCTCGGCCGCCGTGATGAAGTCGCCCTCGTTCTCGCGGTCCTCATCGTCAACGACAATGACAAACTCACCGCGGCGAAAAGCCTCGACAGCATCCTCTATTTTGTCAAGATGCTCTCTGGCATCGGGATTGACATCTGTATTCATGTTATTTTGTAGCAGAACTTTTTCTTTTGCACGCGAATGGCGCGGGGCTAGAAGGCCGTAGGGTCGCCTTGCTCGCGCCGCTTGCGCAACTTGGCCAGCCTCCTCTTGCGAATGAGGAGCTTGATCTTGTCCGCCACGCGGGCGTAGGCCTCGGAGCGGAAGAGCGCGGAGTCGGTGGCCGATTTATACGTCAGGAAAGAGCCTATGACGGCCAAGACGGAGGTGGAGAGCCACATTCCGCACCACACGGGCCAAACGCTCTCGCGAGCCATCTTGGCTCCAAACGTGTCTATGACGTAGTAGAAGATGAAGAACAGCACCGAGATGACAATTGGCGTGCCCAGGCCACCTTTCCTTATTATGGCTCCAAGCGGCGCTCCGACGAAGAAGAAAAGGATGCACGCCACGGGCAGTGAGAACTTGCGGTGCATCTCCATCTTGTGGCGGTTCACCTTCAAGTGCTCGTTGTCATAGTTCATCAGCCTCTCGTCCACCACCTGCTTGTTGCCTTTGGCAATGCGCAGGGCGTTTTGCGCCGCCGTGAGCATCTTGCGCGGCGTGAGAGTCCGTGTCAGGCTGTCCACAGCCAACGCCGGCACGGTGTCTATGGCCAAAACCATCAGGGAGTCGCTCTTGTAACGATAGTTGGCTTTCTTGAGGGTGTATGACTTCACGTCGGTGTTCAGCTGGCGCGAGAGGGAGTCGCACATGCGGCTCAAGGAGTCCTTGTCATGATGAAGCTGCGCCAGGTCTTTCATCCTGTCGTTGGTCTTGAAAGCGTCCTCGCTCGTGCGGGAAAAATCAAGGCCATCGACCTTAATCTGAAAAACCTCTTGAGAGAAAGCGTCGTGGCGATACATCTGCCTGTCGCGATCTGTCATGCGGCGGTTGCCCATCGTGACTTTCTCGTCATATGTGATGCCGCTGTACAGCACCAGGCGAATCATGCCGGCCTTGTTGTCAATGTCCATAAAACCAGAATCCGCCATCGTCACGTTGACGTTGCGGTTGACTCGGTCGCGATGGTCGTGGATTATGAGGTCGTAGAGCGCGCCCGTCTTGCGGTCTTTGTGGCCAATCTTGATGCGGAAACCATCGACGCCGTCATAATAGACGCGCTCCTTCAGCTCCAGCTCCGGGCGTTGCTGCCGCACGCTGTATAGCAGCGAGTAGAACTTGAGGTTGGCCACGGGCAGCACGTTGTTCGAGAACCAGAAAGCCATGACGCTCACCAAACCGGTGACCAAAATCATGGGTTTCATGATGCGGAAGAGCGACACGCCACTGGCTTTCATGGCCGTGAGCTCATAGTTCTCGCCCAAGTTGCCAAACGTCATGAGCGAGGCCAACAAGATGGCCAGCGGCAACGCCATAGGCACCACCTGGAGCGACACGTAGAACAAGAGCTCCGCCATGACGCTTATTTCCAAACCCTTGCCCACAATATCATCCACATATCTCCACAAGCCCTGCATCACTAGGATGAAGAGCGAGATGAAGAACGTCATGGCCAATGGGCCGGCGTAGTTGAGCAGGACGAATTTATGGAGCTTTTTCATGGCACGCCACAAGCGGCTTCAAAGATAGCAATAAAAAACAGTATCAGTTGAGGCTGGCCGAGAGGAAGTCGGCATATGCCGCGGCATCCTCGTCATAGGATCGGCTGGCCGAAAGGGCGTTGCCGTCAGCATCCACCACCACGTAGAAAGGCTGCGTGTTGGCCCCGAACTTATGCCTCTGCAAGAAACTCCATTTGTCGCCCACGGTCAGGAGGCGCACCTCCTTGCCAGCCTCTTTCACCACCAGCGGCTCGGGGAGCGGGGTCTTGTCATCCACATAGAGCGAGACGAGGATGAAGCGATCCGCGATGAGGCTTGCCACCTGCGGGTCGGCCCATACGGCCGCCTCCATCTTGCGGCAGTTGACGCACCCATGGCCCGTGAAGTCGAGCAGCAGTGGCTTGCCCTCGGTGCGCGAGGCGGCGAGAGCGGCGTCATAGTCCGTAAAACGCGCCTCGACGGTCTTTTGACCCAACTTGAAGTCTTGCGTAGACACGGGCGGTGCGAATGCGCTTATGGCTTTGAGCGGCGCGCCCCACAGCCCCGGCACCATGTAGACGGCAAAAGCCAGCGAGGCCAACCCCAGAAAGAGGCGCGTGGAGCCTATGGAGCGGTCGGGGTCGTCAGACCGAAATTTGAGCCAACCAAGCATATAGGCGCCCAAAAGAGCGAAAATGACAATCCAGAGGGAAAGGAAGACCTCGCGGTCCAGCAGATGCCACCCGTAGGCCATATCTGCCACGGAGAGGAACTTGAGGGCGAAAGCCAACTCTATGAAGCCAAGCGACACCTTGATGACGTTCATCCACCCGCCAGAGCGCGGAGCCTGCTTCAAGAGGCTCGGGAAAAGGGCGAAGAGCGTGAACGGGATGGCCAAAGCCAAGGCGAAGCCAAACATACCCACCGCCGGGGCCAAGACGCTGCCCTCGGCCGAGACGGCCACAAGCAAGAAGCCTATGATGGGGCCCGTGCACGAGAACGAGACAAGGGCCAACGTGAACGCCATAAGGAAGATGGCGGCGAAGCCCGAGGCGCGGCCCTTGCGGCTCTCCACCCTGTCTGTCCAAGAAGACGGCAGCGTGATCTCAAACGCGCCGAAAAACGAGGCCGCAAAAACCACGAGCAGGAGGCAGAAGAAGATGTTGAACACCGCATTGGTGGCCAAAGCGTTGAGGCTGCCAGCCCCCAGGAAACCCGTGACGACGAGACCCACAGCAAGATATATCACAATGATGGCAGCGCCATAGGCCAAGGCCTCGCGCACCGCCTTGCCACGCTCCTTGTTGCGCTTCAAGAAAAAGCTGACGGTGAGCGGTATTATGGGCCATACGCACGGCGTGAAGATGGCCAGCATGCCTCCCAGGAGCCCCTGAAGAAGCACCTGCCACAGAGGCATGGAGTTGGAGAACACGGCCTCGCCGCGGCTCTCCATCTGAGAGATGACGGGAGCCCACGGGCCGCGTCCCAACACACTGTCCGCCACCACGGCCACGGCGGGCGCGGCCTTGCGCTGCGTGTCCGCCACAGCCACAGCGGCGACGGCCGACGGCAAGATGACGGAACCCGTGGTGGAGAAGTCCACACGCGTGGGAGGGAGGCAGCTCACGTCATCGCACGCGCCATATTCTAGCGAGACGTCGAGCATGAAGTCACTCTCCGTGAAACGGACGCGCTGCATGAACGAGACCGCCCCCTCAAAATATCGCAACTCCTGGCCAAACATCTTGTCATATTTCCTGATCTCGCGCCCGCGCGGCGTGAGGTCGCCCACCAACTCGGCACCTTTCAACGCGTTGACCATGAGCGACGCGCTGATGGGGCCGTCATCACCAAGCCCTGTGGAGTAGACGTGCCAACCGGCATCTATCTTGCCTTCGAAAATAATGTCGGCCTCGCCTTTCTTGTCATTCTTCTCCAGGCGCGTGGAGAAGTGCACCGGCTCCGCCATCTGGGCCAGGGCAGACGAGGCGAACGCCACAATGAGCGCAATGAGAGTGCAGATGTGCTTCATTACAAGGGTATGTAAATACGAATCTGAACAAAATTACTCAAATAGGCCTCACGAACAGACACAAGACCCTCGCACTTATCCATTATTAACACATTTTGCGAAGTCATGATATTGAAAGGCAGTAACTTCGCAGCGTTAGATTATTGCATAACAGAATAGACACAATGGTACAGAATCTACTGGAAGGCAAGCGCGGCATCATCTTCGGCGCACTGAACGACAAGTCAATCGCATGGAAGGTGGCCGAGAAGGCTAAGGAGCAGGGGGCCGTCTTCACGCTCTCCAACACCTTGGCGGCCTGCCGCATGGGCGAGGTCATCGACCTGGGCAAGGCCACAGGCTCGGAGCTCATCCCTGCCGACGCCACTAGCGTAGACGACCTGAAGAACGTATTCTCCCGCTCGCAGGAGATCCTCGGCGGCAAGATCGACTTCGTCCTCCACTCCATCGGAATGTCGCTCAACGTGCGCAAAAAGCGCGAATACACCGACCTGGACTACAACTTCCTGGGCAAGACGCTCGACATCTCCGCCATATCGTTCCACAAGATGCTGCAAGTGGCCTATCAGATGGACGCCATCAGCGAGTGGGGCTCAGTGCTCGCCTTGACCTACGTGGCCGCGCAACGCACCTTCGACGGGTATAATGACATGGCAGACGCCAAAGCACTGCTGGAGAGCATAGCCCGCAGCTTCGGCTACATATATGGCCACGAGCGTCACGTCCGCGTCAACACCATCTCGCAGTCGCCCACGGCCACCACGGCCGGCTCCGGCATCCACGGATTCGGCGGCCTCATGGACTTCTCAGACCGCATGAGCCCGCTGGGCAACGCGTCGGCCGAGGAGTGCGCCAACTTCTGCATCACCATGTTCTCCGACCTCACGAAGAAGATCACCATGCAGAACCTCTTCCACGATGGCGGCTTCTCCTCAATGGGTATGAGCGCGCGCGCCATGAGCCAATATAACAAGAGCTTCGAAGGCGAATAGGCCGACCAGCATTTCCACAGGACACCAAAAGAATCCCGCATGGGCGCACGTCGCTCCATGCGGGATTTCCTTTTCGCCATCAGAACCTACTTCAGCTTATCGGCCACGAACTGGGCCACCGCCTCGGCCACGCCGGCTTGTCCCCTTGGGTCGCCGGGGCGAGACAGGCCGTGATCCAGGCCATCATATTCCTTCAGATTGGCCGAGGGCATCACCTGCTCAAGATATTGACCATAGGTGTGCGGCACCACGACGTCCGCCGTGCCAAAGACAATGAGCGAGGGTCCCCTATATCTCGCCGCCTCCTTCAGAAAGTTTGTCTTCTGCGCCATGCGGATAAAGTCGCGGCCTATGGTCACGCGCCCTCCCCACAGCTCCAGCCTCTTGGGCGGCTCGGCCGGGTTGAACGTCACGCCGAAGATGGAGCCGCGCACGGCATCTTCGCGCATGCTCACGGCCGGAGCCAAGACGGCCAAAGCCCTTACCACACGCTTGCCCTCATCGGCAGCCGCCAAGAGGCTCACCGCGCCTCCCATAGAGTGGCCAACCAGAGCCACGGAGCTGACAAACGGCAAATCTCGCGCATAGTCAATGACGGCCTCCAGATCCTCCTTCTCCGAGACCACCGTCATATCCTCAAACACAAAACGTTTGGCCACACTGGCCCCCGACCCGGCAAAGTCAAAAAGCAACGTGGCCACGCCTCGCCGCTCCAGCTCCACGGCCACCTGGCGGAGGAGGGCGTCCTCCTTATTGGAGCCGAAGCCGTGGCACAAGACGGCCATGGGGCATTTCTGGCCATCTGCCAACCCCGCTGGCTTATGATAGACCGCGCTCAGCGGGACGTTGGGACCCTTGATGGAGACAGCCCCACCCTGCCCGCAGGCCAAGACGGGAGACAACAGCGCAAACGAAACGGCGCAGAATAGACGGGATAAAAACTTCTTCATAATAAGATTCACATTTCAAGTTCAACAGCCTCGCTGTGATACGCAAAACGCAAGATGAAGTTCCACTCCATCGCCAACAAAGCAGTTTAACCTCTTTGTAACACAAACTTCAAATTTATTTCCGCAGCTGATGGATATATTAGCCGCTCGAATAAAAGGACAAAGTCATGCCACTCCGCAAAACCATTCTTTTTGCCGCGGCCCTCTTCTGGAGCGCCGCCCTGCCCTGCTTGGCCCAATATTCACAAGACACCACCTCTCTAGACGCTCACCTAGACCGCCTCTTGGCATCGTCTAGAGTAAGAGCGTTTGGCGCGGCAGCCCCATTGATCATCGGCAGCTTAGTTGTGAAACATCACGACACCCACTTTCGCCGCCTGCGAAATGACTACATGCCATCTTTCAGCCGCCATGCCGACGACTTCTTGCAATATGCCCCCGCGGCCGCCATGCTTGGCATGAAAGCCGCGGGCGTGGAGAGCCGCAGCTCGTGGGGTCGCATGGTGGCATCGGGAGCCCTGTCTTATGCCGTGATGGGCGGCGCTGTCAACACGCTGAAATACCCGACCAAAGTCATGCGTCCTGACCGCTCCAGCCGCAACTCATTCCCCTCTGGCCACACGGCCACAGCATTCCTCACCGCCACCATGCTCACCAAGGAGTATGGGCACAAAAGCCCGCTCATAGGCGTAGGAGCCTACTCAGTGGCCACGGCCACGGGCCTCATGCGCATGGCCAACAACAAGCACTGGCTCAGCGACGTGCTGATGGGCGCGGGCGTGGGCATCATATCGGCCGAGGCCGGCTACGCCCTGGGCGACCTCATATTCAAAGACCGGGACATCACGCCAGACGTGAACGAGTGGAACGAAGTGTCTGACGGCATCAGGCCACACTTCCTCAGCACATTCGTGGGTTTCAACGTCTTGCTGAGCCAATATGACATAAACGACAGCACCACGTTCGACACGTCTCACGGAGCCACATCAGGACTTGAAGGAGCCTATTTCCTCACGGACCACATTGGCGTGGGCGCGCGCTTCTCGGTCACCAGCTCGCGCATCATTGCCAACGACACCATTGCGGAGAACAACATGCTCAACATGACCGCCATCTGCGGTGGCGTCTATGCCAGCAAAGCCCTCGCGCGCCGATGGCTCATTGGCGGCAAACTGCTTGTGGGCCACGTGCGCTACCCTTCCCTCTCCATCCGTCAGCCAGCCTTCAAAGTCCCGAGCAGCAGTGGCGTAGGCTTTGTGGCGGATGCCAGCACAACTCTTCGCACTTCGGCTCACTATGGCCTTCGCCTTTTTGCCGACTATAACCTGCTGCCACCCCACGGCCGCGGCAGCGCGGAACATATCAGCACCGTTTCTTTCGGAACAGCGTTCATCGTAACTTTCTAAGGTTCAACATCAAAGAACAGAGGCCATATCTTTTTCAAGAAAAAGTGAGCCTCATCCCTTGCAGAATAAAATAAAAGCCCTACCTTTGCATCGCAATCGGGAAGAAAACAACAAACTTCCGACAGATGGCACACAAAAGTTGGTACCGTAGCACAATTGGATAATGCCTCTGGTTACGGCCCAGAAGATTGGGGGTTCGAATCCCTCCGGTATCACTTGGGGAGCGTCAATCATTG
>CAKUYZ010000052.1 GCA_934717675.1 uncultured Bacteroidales bacterium | reverse complement strand
TCTTAATGCCGAGGAGTAATAACGTTTCAGACAAAGGTTGGCTTTCCCTAAAACTAATACAACCTCCTATCCGCCACTAGTTAGCCCCCTAAAAAAAAAGCGGGTTGCGACTCAATGAGTCGCAACCCGCTTTGCTTTATGGGCTTTTTTATACCGCCTGGGCTTACTTCACTTCCTCGAAGTCTACGTCCGTCACGTCGTCGCCAGCCTTGGTGCCGCCGTTGGACTGCGCGCCGCTCGCCTGCTGAGCCTGCTGCGCGCCTGCCTGCTGCTGGCCTGCGCCCGCGGCATACATGTCTTGCGAAGCGGCCTGGAAAGCGGTGTTCAACTTGTTGGAGGCGGCGTCGATGGCCGCGATGTCCTGCTTCTGGTGAGCCTCTTTCAGCTCTTTGAGAGCCTCCTCGATGGGGGCTTTCTTGTCAGCAGGGATCTTGTCACCGTACTCCTTGAGGCTCTTCTCTGTCTGGAAGATAAGGCTGTCGGCACCGTTGATCTTGTCAACGCGCTCCTTGGCGGCCTTGTCAGCAGCCTCATTGGCCTCGGCCTCGGCCTTCATGCGCTTGATCTCATCATCAGAGAGACCAGACGAAGCCTCGATGCGGATGCTCTGCTCCTTGCCCGTGGCCTTGTCTTTCGCGGTGACGTTGAGGATGCCGTTGGCATCGATGTCGAACGTGACCTCGATCTGAGGCACACCACGCGGAGCGGGCGGAATGTTGTCGAGGTGGAACTGACCAATGGTCTTGTTGTCGCGCGCCATAGGACGCTCGCCCTGGAGGACGTGGATGTCTACAGACGGCTGGTTGTCCGTGGCCGTGGAGAAGACTTGGCTCTTGCGGGTCGGGATGGTGGTGTTGGCGTCGATGAGCTTGGTCATGACACCGCCCATGGTCTCGATACCGAGCGACAGAGGCGTGACATCGAGCAGAAGGACGTCCTTAACCTCGCCAGAGAGAACCGCACCCTGGATGGCCGCGCCGATGGCCACGACCTCATCGGGGTTGACGCCCTTGGAAGGCTCTTTGCCGAAGAAGTTCTTGACGGCGGCCTGGATGGCCGGGATACGGGTGGAACCGCCCACGAGGATGACCTCGTCAATATCCTTTATGGTGAGATTGGCGTTGGCCAAGGCGCTCTTGCAGGGCGCAATGGTGCGCTGGATGAGATCATCGATGAGCTGCTCGAACTTGGCACGCGTCAAGGTCTTGACGAGGTGCTTAGGCACGCCGCCCTGCGCCGTGATATACGGCAGGTTAATCTCGGAAGAGGTGGAGCTGGAGAGCTCGATCTTCGCCTTCTCGGCAGCCTCTTTAAGACGTTGGAGAGCCATAGGGTCTTGACGGAGGTCTATGCCCTCCTCGGCCTTGAACTCATCGGCGAGCCAATCGATGATACGATGGTCGAAGTCATCGCCGCCAAGGTGGGTGTCACCATCGGTGGCCTTGACCTCAAAGACGCCATCGCCAAGCTCCAAGACGGAGACATCGTGCGTACCGCCACCGCAGTCGAAGACCACAATCTTCATATCCTTGTTCTTCTTGTCAAGGCCATAGGCCAAGGCAGCCGCGGTAGGCTCGTTGACGATACGGCGAACCTTGAGGCCCGCAATCTCGCCCGCCTCCTTAGTGGCCTGACGCTGAGAGTCGTTGAAGTAGGCAGGTACTGTGATGACAGCCTCGGTGACCTCTTGACCCAGATAGTCCTCGGCGGTCTTCTTCATCTTCTGGAGAATCATTGCGGAAATCTCCTGAGGAGAGTAGAGACGACCGTCAATGTCAACGCGGGGCGTGTTGTTCTCACCGCACTTGACAGTGTAAGGAACTCGCGCAATCTCATTGGCGAGGCGGTCATAGCTCTCACCCATGAAACGCTTGATGGAGTAGACTGTCTTGTGCGGGTTGGTGACAGCCTGACGTTTTGCGGGGTCGCCCACCTTGCGCTCGCCGCCGTCAACAAAGGCGACGACGGAGGGAGTGGTGCGCTTGCCCTCGCTATTTGCTATTACGACGGGCTCGTTGCCTTCCATGACGGCCACGCAGGAGTTCGTCGTACCTAAGTCGATACCAATAATCTTAGACATTGTAGTAGTATTTTAATATTTTATGTTTCAGTTATTAATCTCTTGCCCGCCCTCTTTCGGGGTCGGACACACACTCTTTTTCAAATGGTGTGCCAAAAGGCCAAAGATGATTTTTTGGCAGACTTTTTTCATTCGAGTCCTCGTCTTTGCCATATTGTCAGAGGGGGCTGGCCGCTTGGCTATGTCAAAATGTCCCAAACGGCTACGTCAGAGCCGCATCTGCGCCAACGACTGGCCATCAAGCCCCACGATGGCGAGAGACGAGCCGTCATAATAGCCAAACGTTGGCATGCGCCCCTGCTTGGGGAATGTCACGGAGCCCGTGTTGAGCCACACGATGCCTCTCTCGTCGCGGCGCAGCTCCCACAGGTGCGTATGCCCGCTCACCACCACGTCGGCCTCAAGCCATGGAGCCGCGCCGCCCGCCAGGAACTTATGCCCGTGGGTCAGGAAAAAACGCCGGGAGCCGTCGGCCACCACGGCATAGTCCGGCAAGGCGGGGAACTGGAGCAGCATCTGATCCACCTCGGAGTCGCAATTGCCACGTACGGCCACGATTTTGCGCTTCCGAGCGTTGAGGAGGTCGGCCACGGCGGCAGGGTCTAGGCTTTCTGGCAATCCGTTGCGCGGGCCATAGTTTATTATGTCGCCCCCCAGGCACAGGAGGTCGGCCTCCACACTGTCATAGAAACTGAGCGCGCGGGCTAGGCCTGCGGTGGAGCCGTGGATGTCGGAGACAAAGACAATCTTCATCTTATCTTACGTATTATGTTGAGCTGACGCACCTTGGCTTGGCTGCGCTCAAAGACAAACACCTTATTGAAACGAGTGCGGTATCGATGTTCTAGCGCATGGCGCGCGGCCAACGGGTCATAGGCCTCGGACATCAGGAAGCTGTTTTGTATTATGATGAGCCAAAGCTCGTCGCACGTCTGGTCATAGTGGGACATTTTCTCGTCTTTATCCTTGATTCGCTGTGACACGCTGTCTACCGACAAGGGCTTGACGTGAGTGGAGATGCTGGCATACCACAGCGGCTCCTCCTGCCGCCCCGTGACGTTGGTGATGGTCATGGAGGCTATGTGCTGCGGCAGGTTCAGGTCGCCATATTTATATTTCCTGTCCACCAGATAGCTTTTGCCGGTCGACTCGGGCAAGTTCTCAATGACAATGCGCGCGATGGTCTCGGCCAAGGCCGTGCGCAAGAGGCGCGCCTCGCCATCTTCTTGCGGCGCGAGGATGAGTGGTGATATGCTGTCGGAGAAATGCACGTCTACGTTCAGCACCATATCATACCGGCGGGCGAAAAACTCTTGCGCCTCGTCCATAATCCCGCTCAAGAAGTCCTCGGGGGCCCTCATGTTGAATTTCTGGTCGTTGCGCTCATACTTTAGCTCGGTCAACTCAATGCCCACACGTTTTTTCTTGCCGTTTGCTGACTTTGTGGAGACAATGAAGTCGGGGCACTCGCTCTTCTCCACCTCCCCTATTGGGAACGAGTTATAACTCTGGATGAAGAGGTTCATCACCGTCCACTCCCTCTTGTCTCTTTTCTGCTGATTAATGCTGTCTTGCGGCATGATAAAAAGCTTTTTGATGACAAAAAAAGCCGCCGCGCCTCGCCTCACAACTATAATCTTGCGAGACGGGACGCGGCGGCCAGTCTTTATGCCTCGCGCGTTGGAGAGCCGTGCGGCAACGCCGCCCTACTCAACCAACCTATCGAAGCTCAGCCCCCAACTCGCGGGCGAAAGTGCTGGTGAGTTGACCCATAACTTTCTCAATCTGCTTGTCGGCAAGCGTCTTCTCGTCATCGCGCAAGACAAAGCTTACTGCATAAGACTTCTTGCCGTCGGGCAGGTTCTTACCCTGGTAGACGTCGAAGAGCGAAACGCTCTTGAGAATCTTCTTCTCGACCCTATGGGCGAGCTGACAGATCTGCGCAAAGGTGACGTCGGCGTCCACAAGGAGCGCCAAGTCGCGCTTCACGGCCGGATATTTGGGCAGTGGCGTGTAGTGCACCTTGTTCTGCTGCGCGCTCTTGGCTATGAGCGTCGGCACATCGAACTCGGCGAAGAACACGGGCGCGTCAATGTCGAACTTGGCGAGGACCGCACCACTCACCATGCCATATTTCACGAGCGTCTTGGTCTTCTCCACTTTCAAGGCCAGCCCCTCGGCGAAGAGGTCGTCAGAGAGCGGCTCCTCAGTGATGGCCTGCGTGTTGAGCCCCAGGCGGGCTATGACGTTGTTCACCTCGGTCTTGAGGTCGAAGAAAGAGACCTCTTGCGGCTTGTTGTTCCAGCTGGCCTCAGATTTAAGCCCCGTCATGAGCAGCGAGAGGTGATAACTCTCGGAGTAGTTCTTGTACTCCGCCTTATCAGCCCCTGGCTTGAAAGACTGCACGTTGCCCATCTCAAAGAGCTTGAGGTTGGCGTTGCGGTGGTTGCGGTTGAGCCGCGCCACCTCCAAGGCGCCAAAGACGAGCGACTGCCGCAAGGCGTTGAGGTCGGAGCTGAGCGGGTTGGCCAGCATGACGTTGGCCTCGGCAGGGCAGCTCTGCGGCAAGATGTCTGAATAGGCGGCCTTGGTGAGAGTGTTGTTCATTATCTCGGTGAAACCGCGGCTTGCCAACATGTCTCCAATGATGTTCATGACCTTCGTGCGGTCAGGCTTATTGGCGTAGACCACTGTGGTGTGGTTGTCTCCGGGCAGCTCAATCTTGTCGTATCCATAGATGCGCAGCAAATCCTCCACCACGTCGGCCTCGCGGGTGACATCGACACGGTAGCGCGGCACGCGCAACTCCATCTCGTCGCCATTGTCAGCAACCACCTGCATCTCAAGAGATTTGAGGATGGTCTGGAGCGTAGGCTCGGGAATCTCCTTGCCAATGAGGCCAAAGCACCTCTTGCGGCTTATCTTGACGTCGAAGGGCTTGACAGGCTCTGGATATATGTCCACAATGTCGGAGACAACGCGTCCGCCAGCCACCTCCTTGATGAGCATGGCAGCCCGTTTGAGGGCGTAGATGACGTTGTCGGGATCCGTGCCGCGCTCGTAGCGGAAGCTGGCGTCGGTGCTGAGCTGGTGACGGCGCGCCGTCTTGCGGATGGAGACGGGGTTGAACCACGCGCTCTCAATGAAGACGCGGCGGGTGCCGTCGCTGATTCCGCTGTCCTTGCCGCCAAAGACGCCGGCTATGCACATTGGCTTCTCGGCATCGCAAATCATAAGGTCGTCGGCACTGAGCTTGCGCTCCACACCATCGAGGGTCACGAAAGGCGTGCCCTCCTCGCAATTGCGAACCACAATCTTGCCACCGACTATCTTGTCGGCGTCGAAAGTATGGAGCGGCTGCCCCACGCCGAACAAGATGTAGTTGGAGACGTCCACCACGTTGTTGATGGGGTTCAGCCCTATGGCCTTGAGCGACTTCTGCAGCCACTCTGGCGACTCTTTGACGGTCACGCCGTCAATCAGTATGCCACTGTATCGCGGGCAAGCCTTGGCGTTCTGGACATCCACGGCAATGCCTGTCCCGGCCTCGTCCACCTTAAAATCTGCCACAGAGGGCTTGGTCAGCGTGACGCCGGGATGCTCCACGCTGAGCGCGGCATAGACATCTCTCGCCACACCGTAGTGTGAGGCGGCATCGGCGCGATTGGGCGTGATGTCCACCTCGAAGCAGGTGTCTGACTCCACGTTGTAGTAATCCTTGGCCAGAGTTCCCACGGGCACACTGTCCGGAAGGACTATGATGCCGCTGTGGTCATGCCCCACGCCAATCTCATCCTCAGCGCAAATCATGCCATTAGATGGCACGCCACGAAGCTTCGATGGCTTTATGGTGAAGCTCTGGTCGCCATCGTAGAGAACGGTGCCGACGGTGGCCACTATCACTTTCTGGCCAGCGGCCACGTTTGCCGCGCCGCACACAATGTCGAGAGGCTCGGCCTCGCCCACGTCTACCTTGGTGACGTGCAGGTGGTCGGAGTTGGGATGCGCCTCGCAGGTGAGAACCTTACCCACCACGAGGCCTTCGAGGCCTCCGCGGATGCTCTGCGTCTGCTCCATGCCGTCCACCTCCAGACCAATGGATGTGAGGAGCGCAGAAAGCTGCTCTGGCGTCAGAGAGACGTTGATGTAGCGTTTCAGCCAGTTGTATGATACGTTCATTATGTTATGAGACTCTTTATTATCTGATTGGAATGTGTTTTGACTATGGCACGAACGCCATTTTGCGGGTCAGCCCGCCGTCCACGACAATGTTCTCGGCATTGACGAAGTCGTTCGCCTCGTCAATGAGGAAGCGGACTAGGCGCGCCACATCGTCTGGCCGCCCCACCCTGCCAGACGGGTGCTGGGCGTGGATGGCCGGCGGCACGTTGTCATAGTCAGTCGTGGCAATCATGCCTGGCGATATGCTGTTCACCGTCACGCCGTAGGCCGAGAGGCTTATGGCCAATGAGTGCGTAAGCGAGAAGACGGCGCCCTTGGCCGCGGCGTGGATGTCATTGCCTGGCAAGCTCTGCCTCTGCCGCGATGAGCATATGTTCACAATACGGCCGTAAGGCCTCTCGCCGTCCGTCACCACGGAGCGCATCCGCGCCATCTCTTGCGCGCCAATGAGCACAGGCCGGACGTCTACCGCCATGGCCCTGTCAAATTGCTCCACCGTGGCCTCTAGCAATGGGGCTGGCTGCTTGACGGCCACATTGTTAACAATGATGTCCACCCCGCCCCATCGAGACTCCACGCCCCGCAGGAAGTTGCGGAAAGCGTCGGCGTCGGCCACGTCAACACGGAAGAACTCCGCCCCTGTGCGCAAAGCAGTGTCGGCACCGGCAGCCTCGTCAATGTCGCAAAAGGCCACCTTATGACCCGCCACGCGCAGCGAACGGACTATGGCCGCTCCAATGCCCTTGGCACCGCCCGTCACAACGGCCCTGCGCTCTTTGACCGGCAAGTGCCGACGCGCCACGGGGCGAGACGAGGAGTTGAGGTGCTCCTCAAACTTTTTCTCCAAATAGTTGTCTGCCATCATATAGCGGCCTCGGACGCCGCGACAAAAGGCGCAGAGGGTTCGCGACCCCGGCGCACCTGAGGAAAATGGACTAATCTATGTCTATGATCTTGTCAATCTTCATGAGAGACAAGAGCTTGCGGACATCGGGCTGAACATTTCGGAGGGCGAAACCCCTGTTTTGCTCACGAGACGACTTGACTCCACTGATGAGCACACTGACACCCGTAGAGTCCATATACTTGATATTCTGCAAGTCTAGAAACACGTCGCATGAGCCGGCTGAGAATTGAAGAGCCAATGACTTTTTGAGTTCACCGGCGTTGATGACAGTGAGCCTGTCCACATCGACCGGCGTCACAACAATTCCTTCGGGATTCTTCTTAACCTCAATCATAATGGGTAAATTATTTCGCTTTGCGCCAGAGGCCTAGGCTTTCGCAATGAGCGCCATAGGGCCAAAAGCGGACGCAAGTTAATAAAAATATCGCACAATTTGGGTGGCCTCGGCCACGGCCGCGTCTACCCGCTCCTTGACGAGCCCTATGAGCCGCATGAGACTGTCGGTGTCAAGATGGGCGTCAGTCCACTGGTCAATGGCTGGCGTGAGGCCGTTAATCTGGCTCAGGTAGAGTCGGCGCGCCGCATCGTCTGTTGCGGACGAGGGCTGCGCCATGAAGATTTTTTTGCCTATGACCTCAATCTTCTTGAGGGCGTCCGCCACATCGTCTAGGCCTAGGGAGAGGGCCGTGGAGCGAAACTTGTGGGCGCTGCGCGCCAAGGCGTCATAGTCCGCACGGGCAAGCAGCGAGTCAAGGTCGGGGCCCAGGGCCAGAGCCTGCTCCTTGAATATCTGGACAAGCTCGGCCATCAGGCCATCGTCATCGCCACACGCGTCCCGCAAGTAGTCTAATCTGATGTAGCCCATATCGTTCAGGCCCCTCTGTCAATATGATACAGCCCATTTTTAACAGCGAAGACCACCAGGCTGGCGGTGTTGCCGCACCCTGTCTTCATCATAATGTTGGCCCTGTGCTTCTCCACCGTCCGCTTGCTTATGAAGAGCCTGTCCGCAATCTCTTGATTCGACTCTCCGTTGCAAATCTCGGTCAAGATGTCGCGTTCCCTCTGCGAGAGGTCATAATCTTGCTGCGAGGCGGACGACTGAAAGACCATCTGCTGGAGCAGCTCCTGAGAGAAATAATACTCCCCGTTTCTCACAGCGTCTATGGCCATCTCAACCTCTTTGAAATCGCAACTCTTGAGCAGGAAGCCGCTTATGCCCAAGTCCACAAGTTTGGTGTAATATTCCTTCTCGCCATACATTGAGAGGATTATTATCTTGATGTCGGGATAAGCGGCCAGGGCGGCCTCCGTGGCCTTGACCCCGTCCATGCGCGGCATGGCAATGTCCATGAACACGACGTCGGGCTTGGCCACGACAAGATGGTCAACGAACTCGCGCCCGTCGCTAGCCTCGAACGTCACATTGGCGTCGCGGAGGCGGCAGAGCAACGTGCGAAATCCCGCACGAAAGAGGTGATGGTCATCTACAAGCCAGATATTCATAAAGCCTTAACATTCACAGGTATGAGTGTCATCGTTCGCTAACGGGCACAAAAATCTCGGCCACCATGCCGTGTTGCCCTGGCGTGGAGTCTTCGCTCCCGGCGCGAAACTGGTAGCTGCCCTTGATTGACGAGACGCGGGATATGATGTTGTATAGCCCCATGCCCTGCCTCTGCTCCTCGCGCTGCAGGTCGTCGGGGCGGAAACCCGTGCCGTTGTCCTTATATGTGAGTTTGAGCTGCCCGCCGTCTTCTTCCAGCCTGAAGTTTATGGCCGTGGCGCCGGCGTGCTTGAGCGTATTGTTCACCAGCTCGCACAAGACGCGGTAAAGGACAATCTCGTTGGTGGCCGGGTAACGTTTGTCTCCTATGGAGATATTGTAGCTCACGCTCATGTCTTTAGGGAACGGCATCTTGCCGATGAAGTTGATGATGGCGCGCCGCAACCCCAGGTTTGACAAGATGTGCGGACTCATGTTGTTGCTCACCTCACGCACCGTGGAGATGGCTTCGTTTATGGCCAATTCCAAGTTTTGACGCACCTCTTTGTCAGATATGTCATCGGCCACGGCGGAGAAACCCATCTTGATGGAGGAGAGGATGGGGCCAAGGCCATCATGAAGGTCTGTGGCGAAGCGCCTGCGCTCGTTCTCCTCTGTCATGATGGTGGTGTTGAGAAGCATCTTCTCATACTCTCTCTGACGCGCCTCCGCCAGGTTGAGCAAGACGAACATCTTTTTGATCATGAACACACCGACAGCGAAACAGGCCGAGACGACAATGCTGCCGATGGTGTAGGGCTCATGGGAGTCGAACCCGAAACCAGGCACAAAGACGTTGGTGATCTGTATTACGCTGCGCAGAGACATAAGCACGAGACCCGCGCAGATGATAATCCATGACAGATTCATCTTCGTGAGCCTCGTCAGCTTTATGGCCATGACTGCTGCAAAGACCTGCAATGCGCAGTTGAGGAACCAGATTATATCAAATGGCACGTCGCACTAGTTTGTTTTCAAACGCCCGTCACGCCAAGCCCGTCCTTTTCAGGCGTAAATGGCCTTTTTGCCCGCCAAGAGGGTGTTTTGCATGAGCGAGCAGATGGTCATTGGCCCCACGCCGCCCGGCACAGGCGTTATGTAGGCGCACTTGGGAGCCACGGCATCATAGTCCACATCGCCTCGCAACCTCCACCCTCTCTGGGCGGTAGGGTCTGGCACACGTGTGGTGCCGACGTCGATGACCGTCGCTCCCTCCTTCACCATATCTGCCGTGACGAAGCCCGGCTTGCCAATGGCGGCCACGATGATGTCCGCCTCGCGGCACACCTCTGCAATGTTTGGCGTGCGGCTATGACAGAGCGTGACGGTGCAGTCTATACCCTTCTGCGACAGCAAGATGCTCATTGGGCGGCCAACAATGTTGCTGCGCCCTATGACCACGGCTTTCTTGCCCGCCGTGGGGATGCCATAGCGACGGATGAGCTCCACGATGCCTTGCGGCGTGGCAGAGATGAAGGCTGGCGCGCCGATGGTCATGCGGCCCACATTCTGCGGGTGGAATCCATCCACGTCTTTGCGCGGGTTAATGGCCTCGGTCACCTTCTCTTCAGATATATGGGCCGGCAGCGGCAGTTGGACAATGAATCCATCCACGTCGGGGTCCTCATTAAGCTCCTTGACCACGTCGAGGAGTTGTTGCTCCGTGATGTCGGACTCAAAACGCCTGAGCGACGAGACGAAGCCGCACTCTTCGCACGCCTTTATCTTGTTGGCGACATATGTCTCGCTGCCACCGTCATGCCCCACGAGGACAGCCGCTAGATGCGGGCGCTTGCGCCCCTCGGCCACCATGGCGGCCACCTCGGCGGCTATCTCCTGACGTATTTGTCGGGCGGTCTCTTTGCCGTCTATCTTTATCATTGCAGAAACGGTTTTACAAATTCAACACCCCTACCGCTGCCCCATCTTGCTGCCAAGCATGCGCGCCAAGTTGCGGCCCGCGCCAGAGTTCATGAGTTTCATGACTTTGCGCGTCTCCTCGAACTGCTTCAGCAGCCTGTTAACCTCCTGTATAGAGGTGCCGCTGCCATCGGCTATGCGCTTGCGCCTGCTGCCATTGATGATCTGCGGGTTTTTGCGCTCTGACGGAGTCATGGACCTGATGATGGCCTCGATGCCCTTGAAGGCGTTGTCGTCTATATCGACGTTCTTGATCATCTTGCCCACGCCAGGAATCATTGACGCGAGATCTTTGAGGTTGCCCATCTTCTTGATCTGCTGAATCTGGGAGAGGAAGTCATCGAAGTCGAACTTGTTCGAGGCTATTTTCTTCTGGAGTTTCTTGGCCTCCTCCTCGTCAATCTGCGCCTTGGCCCTCTCGACGAGGGAGCGGATGTCTCCCATGCCCAAGATACGGTCTGCCATGCGCGAGGGGTGGAAAGCGTCTATGGCCTCCATCTTCTCTCCCGTGCCGACGAACTTGATGGGCTTGTTGACCACCTGGCGGATGGAGAGTGCCGCGCCGCCGCGCGTGTCGCCGTCGAGCTTGGTGAGGACTACGCCATCAAAGTCGAGACGGTCGTTGAACTCCCTTGCCGTGTTCACGGCATCCTGACCCGTCATGGAGTCCACCACGAAGAGCGTCTCGGAGGGGTTGACGGCCTTCTTGATGGCCTCAATCTCCTTCATCATCTCCTCGTCCACCGCCAGACGGCCCGCGGTGTCTATGATCACCACATCGTTGCCGTCTTTCTTGGCCTGGGCTATGCCCTTCTTAGCCAAGTCGACGGGGTCGGTATTACCATCTTCCGTGAAGACGCTCACGCCAATCTGCTGGCCCAAGACCTGCAGCTGGTTGATGGCCGCGGGGCGGTAAACGTCTCCCGCCACCAGGAGCGGATTCTTGCCCCTCTGGGTCTTGAGCATATTCGCCAACTTGCAGGCGAAAGTGGTCTTGCCGGAGCCTTGAAGGCCAGACATGAGGACGATGGCCGGATTGCCTTTAAGGTTAATGTCCACCACGTCGCCGCCCATGACCTGCGTGAGCTCGTCATAGACAATGCTCACCATCATCTGGCCGGGTTTCACCGAGCGCAGCACATCTTGCCCCAAGGCTTTCTGCTTCACATTGTCGGTGAACTGCTTGGCCACCTTGTAGTTGACATCGGCATCGAGCAGGGCTTTACGGATGTCTTTGAGGGTCTCGGCAACGTTCAACTCGTTGATGCGCCCCTCGCCTTTGAGCATCTGGAACGACTTCTCGAGCCGTTCGGAAAGGTTCTCAAACATATGTTGTGATGTAAGTCTTTTTAATCAGTAAGTGATGAGGCGCGCCCGCACGGGGCCACCCGTCCGCGTTAGTCCACGTTTTTAAACACCCTCCATGCGGCGTCGGACTCCGGCACAGGAGCCACGATGGAGACCTGCGCGTGAGTGACGGGATGCTCAAACTCCACAAGCCTGGAATGGAGGTTTATGCCCCCACCCTCATTGCTGCGCTTGGCTCCATATTTCAGGTCGCCCCGGATGGGGCAGCCAATGCGCGCGAGCTGAGCCCTGATCTGATGGTGGCGACCCGTCATAAGCTCCACCTCCAAGAGGTTGAGCCGCTCGGAGCTGGATATGAGCCTATACCTGAGTATAGCCTCCTTATATCCCGTGCGCGGGTTCACAGAGACAAGGGCGCGGTTCTTCTCCTCATTCTTGCCTATGAAGTGGCGCAGCTCGGCCTCCAACGCCTCGGGCCTCTCTTGCGTTATGGCCCAATATACCTTATGCACCTTTTTCTGTGCGAAGAGCTCATTGAGCCTAGACAAGGCC
>CAKUYZ010000051.1 GCA_934717675.1 uncultured Bacteroidales bacterium | reverse complement strand
GCCACTTCCGGGTCGAGGTTTCCCTTATTGTCGATGAAGTCGATGCCTTCATATAGGTTGATGATGATATGGAACAGGAGTTCCACACCGCGTCCCGTGGTGAATGTAGTAGGAATCATCGGGATGCCAAGCAGTGTTCCGAGCTTTGCATAGTCCACATTGTCGCCGCGCTTCTCTGTCTCGTCGAACATGTTGAGGGCGCACACCATGCGCAGGTTCATGTCTATGAGCTGCGTGGTAAGGTAGAGGTTGCGCTCAATGTTGCTGGCGTCTATGACGTTGATGATGACATCTGGAGTCTTTTCCACAATCTGACGCCTGACATACATCTCTTCCGGGCTATATGCCGTGAGCGAATATGTGCCGGGCAGGTCCACTATGTTGAAGTCGTAGCCCTCAAATGTGGCGTGGCCCTCTTTTGCGTCCACTGTCACGCCGGAGTAGTTCCCGACCCTCTCGTGCGCGCCCGAGGCGAAGTTGAAGAGCGACGTCTTTCCACAGTTGGGGTTTCCCACCAGGGCCACGTTGATGGTGCGCCGCTTGCGCATGGCGGCCTCTTTCATCTTGGCCTCGTCGGTCAGGCGGCCGCAGTCGTCATCTTCGAAAATTTGGCTTTTTTGCGAGTCCGCGTCGTCATTGCGCATGAACTCTTTTGCCTCTTCGGGCGTCATGACCTCAATCATGGCGGCCTCGTCGCGGCGCAGGGATATTTCGTAGCCTAGTAGCCTATATTTTATGGGGTCGCGCAGCGGGGCGCTCAACAAAACCTCCACCATGTTGCCGCGGATGAAGCCCATCTCCACAATGCGCTTGCGGAATCCTCCGTGGCCCAAGACTTTTACCACCACGGCCTTATCGCCAGTGTTAAGCTCGGAAAGTCTCATCTCTCTTTATGTTTACTTTTATCGTTTCAAAGTTACGCCATGCTTGTGAAAATTGAAAGCGCAGACGCGGCGAGGAATAAAAAAAGGCGGCCGCCCCTCGTGGGGCGGCCGCCAATATCTCTTGATATTTCAGACTGCTTATTTAGCGGCCTCTTGCTTCTTGGCCTTGCGCGCAATGATCTCGTAAGCGATAGGCGTGGCGAGGAGCATGGAGCTGAATGTGCCGACGAACATGCCGACGAACATGGCGAAGACAAAGCCGCGGATCACCTCACCGCCGAACAGGAAGATGACCAGCAGTGTGACGAGGGTGGTGGCCGAGGTGTTCACCGTGCGCGCGAGAGTGGAGTTGAGCGCGTTGTTCATGACGGTCGCCGGGTCGGCTTTGGGCATGAGGCCAAACGACTCGCGGACACGGTCGAAGATGACCACGGTGTTGTTGATAGAGTAGCCGACAATGGTGAGGATTGCAGCCACGAACGACTGGTCGATCTCCATTGAGAAGGGCATGATGGAGTAGCAGAGAGAGAAGACGCCGAGCGTGAAGATGACATCGTGAGCGAGGCCGACGACGGCAGCCACGCCATAGGCCACCTTGCGGAAGCGGGCGAAGATGTAGAGGAACATGACGAGGAGCGACAGCACGATGCAGTAGATGGCCTTCTCGGTCATATCCGACGCCATGGTCGGTCCCACCTTCTGCGAGCTCATCCTGTAGTCTGTCAAGAAGGTGTCTTTGTCAACGCCCTCCGGCAGATAGTTCTTGACACCGTCATAGAGACGCTGCTCAATGTCATGGGTGGCCTCGGCGGAGGTGTTGTCAACATTGAAGTTGGTGGCGATGCGGACTTGATTGTCGTTGCCGTAGGTCTTGACCTCGATGTTGGCGCCATCGAAAGCCTTGAAGAGCGAGCTCTGCACGTCGGCCGATGAGACGGGCTGCTCAAAACGGACCACGAAAATCTGGCCGCCGGTGAAGTCGATGCCCTTGGAGAGGCCGCGGAAGCAAAGCGAGCCGATGCAGACAATCATGGCCACGGCGTAGACAACGTAATAAGCCTTGCGCTTGCCGAGGAAGTCGAAGCTGACGTTTTGCAGGAAGTTCTCGGTGAACTTGGTGCCGAATCGCATATTACCGTCTTTGGAGGCGAGGCGGTCTATGATGATGTGGCTGAGGAAGACTGCCGTGAAGAACGAGCAGACGATACCAATCATGAGGGTGGTGGCGAAGCCGCGGATCGGGCCCGTGCCGAACGTGAAGAGGATGACGGCCGTCAGGAACGTGGTGAGGTTGGAGTCCACAATGGCGGACATGGCGTTAGAGTAGCCCGTCTGGATGGCGTTTTGGAGCGAGTGACCGGATCGAAGCTCCTCCTTGATGCGCTCGTAGGTGATGACGTTGGCGTCAACGGCCATGCCGATGGTGAGGACGATGCCGGCTATGCCAGGCAGTGTCAGCACAGCGCCGAACGACGCGAGGACGCCCACGATGAAGAAGAGGTTGCAGATGAGGGCGAAGTCGGCTGTGAGGCCGGCCTTGACGCCGTAGAAGACAACCATGTAGATGAGGACTGCCACGAAGGCTATGAGGAACGACCACAGGCCGGCCTCGATGGCCTCTTGACCCAAAGACGGGCCTACGACGGTGTCCTCAACAATGGTGGCGGGGGCGGGAAGCTTGCCGCTCTTGAGGACGTTGGCCAGGTCTTGCGCCTCCTCGGTGGTGAAGTTGCCGGTGATCTGGCTGTTGCCGCCGGTGATCTCGTTCTGTACGGTGGGGTAGCTATATACGAAGCCGTCAAGGACGATGGCGATGGAGCGTTTCTGGTTGGCCTTGGTGAGCTGTGCCCACTTGCGCGCGCCCTCGCTGTTCATGGTCATGGAGACTTCGTAGGCCGCGCCGCCGTTTTGAGACACTTGCGAGCGGGCGTTGGTGATGACGTCGCCCTCGAGCGGCGCGCGTCCAGTGTTGCTGGTCTGCTTGATGGCAATCAGCTCGTAGAGTTGCTCTTTGGGGTTGCACTGGATGCCATAGTAGCGGGTGGCCTCCTCTCCCTTCATGGGCTTCACGCCCCAAAGGAGGCGGAGGTCGTGGGGCAGGGCGCGGCGCACGGCGTCGGATTTGAGGTACTCGTCAACCTTGTCGCGATTTTTTGAGAAGGCGAAGCCCACGAGCGGGCTGTTGCCGGCCTGGATGGGGTGGAGGTATGTGAAGAGGGACTCGACGCGGCCTGCGGCGGCCGTGGCGGTGTCTTGGCTCTGAGTGTCGCCGAGGAGGGCGAGGGCCGTTGAGTCAGCCTCGGCAGCGGGTGCCGCTGCTGTGGCGGCTGCGCTGTCGGCGGCCACGACGGTGCGGGTGGCGGCGTCGGCCTCGATGAGCCTGGAGAGGATCTCATTGTTGGTGTAGGTCTCCCAGAACTCGAGGCTGGCGGTGCCCTGGAGGAGCTTGCGGACGCGCTGCGGGTCTGTTACGCCAGGCAGCTCAATCATCACGCGGCCCTTCTTCTCCAGCTCCTGGATGTTGGGCTGCGCCACGCCAAAGCGGTCGATACGCGTGCGGAGGACGTTGAAGGCGTTCTGGATGGCGCCGTCAGCCTCTTCGCGGAGGACGCTGATGACCTGGCTGTTCGACATGGAGAGGTCGATACGATCCTTGAGGTCTACGGTGGCGAAGATGGTTGCCAACTGGCCGTTGGGGCTGAGTTTCTCAAACTCCTGGCCGAAGAGGGTGATGAAGTCGGACGTGGAAGACTTCTCGCGCTCAATGGCGTTGTCTATGGCCTGGTTGAATATGGGGTCGGTGTTGTAGCCGGAGAGAGCCTTGACGATGTCGGAGACTTTGACCTCGAGGATGAGGTTCATGCCGCCCTTGAGGTCGAGGCCGAAGTTGATCTCCTTGCTTTTGCACTCCATGTAGGTGTATTTCTTGATCCACAAGAAGTTGTAGACCGGCTCGTTCGCAATGGAGTCCAGATATGCGGCCTCCACCTTGGGGTCGCCAGCCGATGCCTCCTTAGCGTCGCTCTCCACCTTCTTCGTGAAGAAGGTGAAGGACAATTGGTACAGACACACGAGCGCCAGGAGTATGGCGAATGTCCGTACAGCTCCTTTGTTTTGCATCTCTAGAATAGTTTTTTGTATGTAAGCTACTATATTATTTCGCTAATATAACGCGCAAAGATATTAAAACAATTTAGGAAAGACAAAGCGGCCGCGCCCCATAATGACGGCCGCGCCCCGCGTCAGGCCTCCCCGGCGGGCTTGTTCATCTCCCTCCACAATATGTCTTTCAGCTGCGAGACGTTTAGCCCCGTGTGTGAGGAGAAGATGACCGTCGGGATGTCGGTCGGCAGCCGGGCCTCTATCTTGGCGCGGTTCTCGTCCGTCACCAGGTCGGCTTTCGAGACGGCCAAGACGCGGTCTTTGTCCAGCAGCTGCGGGTTGTACCGTCTCAGCTCATCGAGCAGGACGTTGTACGCCGCCAAGACGTCTTCCGTGTCGGCCGGCACGAGGAACAGCAGTATGGAGTTTCGCTCAATGTGCCGTAAGAATCTTAGCCCTAAGCCCTTGCCCTCTGCCGCGCCCTCGATGATTCCGGGAATGTCTGCCATGCAGAATGAGCGCCCGTCACGATATGACACAATGCCGAGGTTGGGCACGAGGGTGGTGAACGGGTAGTCGGCAATCTCTGGTTTGGCGGCCGAGACCACGGAGAGAAGGGTGGACTTGCCGGCGTTGGGGAAGCCCACGAGGCCGACATCGGCAAGGACCTTGAGCTCCAATATGGCTGTCAGCTCCTCGCCGTCCTCGCCGGGCTGCGCGAAGCGCGGTGTCTGGAACGTGGATGTGCGGAAGTGCCAGTTGCCTTGGCCTCCTCGCCCGCCTTTGGCCAATATTTTCTCCTCGCCGTCTTGCGTTATTTCAAACAGCGTCTCGCCCGTGTCGGCGTTTTTGATCACCGTGCCGAGCGGCACCTCTATCACTTGGTCTTTGCCGTCGCGGCCGAAAGCGCGCTCGCGCCCTCCGCGCTCGCCGTCTTCGGCGAAGACGTGGCGTGCGAACTTGAGGTGTATGAGGGTCCAGAATTGCTTGTTGCCGCGCACGATGACGTGGCCGCCGCGCCCGCCGTCGCCGCCGTCGGGCCCGCCTTTCTCAATATATTTGACGTGGCGCAGGTGTGCTGAGCCAGGCCCCCCGTGTCCGGAGCGGCAGTATATTTTGACGTAGTCTACGAAGTTAGATGCCACGGTGTGTGCGTTAAGGTTGTGGAGTGTGAGACAAAGTGGAAACCCTGTCGCCCTGCCTCTGTTTTGCCAGGGGCGGGGACGGCAGGGTGTGTTGTTTGCGTGGTCTGTGGCGCAGGGTTATTTCCTTGCGTCTACGGCCTTCTTGATGTCGGCGAAGATGCCGTCAATGGAGCCTACGCCCTTGATGTTGGCGGCCACGCCCTCTTTCTTGTAGAAGTCGAGGACGGGTTTGGTCTGCTCGTCATAGGTCACGAGCCTCTTCTGTATGGTCTCGAGGTTGTCATCGGAGCGTCCGCTGGTCTTGCCGCGCTCTATGAGCCTGGTTATCAGCTCGTCGTTGGGGACCTCGAGGTTGAGGCAGACGTTGACGGTCGTCTTGTAGGTGGCGAGGAGATCCTTGAGGGCCTGCGCCTGGGCCACGGTGCGAGGGAAGCCGTCGAAGATGACGCCGTTGACCTTGCCCATCTTGTCAAGGTAGGAGTCTATCATGCCAATGATGACCTCGTCCGGCACGAGCTCGCCCTTGTCCATATGGCTCTTGGCCAGAGCCCCGAGCTGGGTGTTGGTGCTGATCTCCTTGCGGAGGAGGTCTCCGGTGGATATGTGTGCGAGGTTGTATTCCTTGATAAGGTTCTCACTCTGTGTGCCCTTGCCAGATCCTGGGGGGCCAAAAATGACAATGTTCAACATTTCTATTGAAGGTTATGTAGTATGTTTTTCTTGCGTTTTGGCAGGCTTCCGCTTACGGTACCAGCGTCAGAATCTCTGGCAGGTTGCGCCCGTAGCCGTCATAGTCCAGGCCATAGCCCACAATGAAGTCGTTGGGGATCTCCAGGCCGACGTATTCCGGCCTCGTCGGCAGCTTGCAGCTGCCGGGCTTGAAGAGCATGGTGGCCACGCGCACGTCGGCCGCACCCTTGGCCTTGCATTGCTCCACGAGCATCTGTATGGTGACCCCGGTGTCCACAATATCCTCAATGAGGACCACCGTGCGGCCCTCCAGGCTCTCATTGAGGCCAATGAGCTCCTTGACGACGCCGGTGGACTTGGTGCCGCTGTATGAGGCGAGTTTGACAAACGAGATCCGCGACGAGATGTTGACCTTCTTCATGAGGTCGGCGGCGAACATAAAAGCGCCGTTGAGGACGCAAAGGAAGAGAGGGTCTTTGCCGTCGAGGTCTTTGTTTATGGCCTCGGCCACTTTGGCCACTGCCTCTTGTATCTGCGCCTCGGGATATGAGGTCTCGAACTGTTTGTCTAGGATGGTGACTCTTGCCATTTGTCTTATGCGCAATGTTTTGAGGTCGGGCGGCTTGCGGGCCATCCGTCCGCAGGCCGCCTAACGATGGGCAAAAGTATGAATTTTTATTTTGAGTGCTGCTAAAATCGGCGGTAATAAAATAACTTTACGAAGACAAAATGAAAAGCGAACGTAGACAATGAAACCTGTCATCAGCATCATCATGGGCTCCACGTCGGATCTCCCGGTCATGGAGCCTGCCCTTAATTTCCTGGAGCAGCAGGAGATCCCGTTTGAGGTTAACGCCCTCTCGGCCCATCGCACGCCCCATCAGGTCCTTGCCTTTGCGGAGGGCGCGGCGCAGAGGGGCGTGAAAGTCATCATAGCCGCCGCTGGCGGCGCCGCCCACCTGCCGGGCGTGATTGCGGCGGCCACGCCGCTGCCGGTGGTGGGCGTGCCGGTGAAGGCCTCCATCTCAATGGACGGGTGGGACTCCATGCTCTCCATGATACAGATGCCTCCGGGCATCCCCGTGGCCACGGTGGGGCTCAATGCGGCGCAAAACGCGGCCATATTGGCGCTCCAGATCATTGCCACTGGCGATGCCGAGGCCGCGAGGAAGATTGTGGCTTTCAAGGCCGGCCTGGAGAAAAAGATTGAGAAGGCGAACGCCGAGCTGGCGCAGCGCAAGGAGTGGAAGTTCAAGACGAACTGACACCCGTTGCGGTAACGAAGAAAAAAGGCCTCGGCGGACAGGCGTCCGCCGAGGCCTTTTTTTCTTTTTGCCTGCGCCCGTTCGGCGTGGCCTTAGTCATCTAGTTTCAAGACGGCCAGGAAGGCCTTTTGCGGCACTTCCACGCTGCCTATCTGCTTCATTCTCTTCTTGCCCTCTTTCTGCTTCTCGAGCAGCTTGCGCTTTCGGGAGACGTCTCCGCCGTAGCACTTGGCGGTCACGTCTTTGCGCACGGCCTTGATGGTCTCGCGGGCGATGATCTTGGCCCCTATGGCGGCCTGCACGGCCACGTCGAACTGCTGGCGCGGGATCAGCTCTTTGAGCTTGAGGCACATCTTGCGGCCGATGGTCTCGGCGTTGTCAATGTATGTGAGGGCCGATAGGGCGTCCACTCTCTCGCCGTTGAGCAGGATGTCTGTCTTGACGAGCCTGCTGGGGCGATAGCCGATGGGGTGATAGTCAAAAGAGGCGTAGCCGCGGCTTATGCTCTTGAGCTTGTCATAGAAGTCGAAGACAATCTCGGCCAGCGGCATGTCGAAGTTGAGCTCCACGCGGTCCGTGGTTATGTAGGTCTGGCCGGTCTGCATCCCCCTCTTTTGGAGGCATAGCTTCATGATGGGGCCTATGAACTCGCTTTTGGTGATTATCTGCGCCTTGATGTATGGCTCCTCCACGTGGTCTATCACCGTCGGCTCCGGCAGGGCCGATGGGGTGTAGACCTCCACCACCTCGCCTTTCTTGGTGAAGGCCTTGTAGGTGACGTTGGGCACCGTGGTGATGACGCTCATGTTGAACTCCCTCTCGAGCCTCTCCTGGATAATCTCGAGGTGCAGCAGCCCCAGGAATCCGCACCTGAAGCCGAAGCCCAGGGCCATGGAGCTCTCGGGAGTGTAGGTGAGCGAGGCGTCGTTGAGCTGCAGCTTCTCAATGGATGCGCGAAGCTCCTCGTAGTCTGACGAGTCGATGGGGTAGATGCCGGCGAAGACCATGGGCTTGACCTCCGAAAAGCCGTCTATGGCCTTGACGCATGGGCGGTCAATGTGTGTGATGGTGTCTCCCACCTTGACCTCGCGGCTGGTCTTGATGCCGGATATGATGTAGCCCACGTCGCCGGTGCCGACGGTCTGGCGCGGCTCCATCTGCAGGCGCAGCACGCCCACCTCGTCGGCGTCATATTGCTTGCCTGTGGCCACGAACTTCACCAGGTCTCCTTTTGAGATCTCGCCGTTGACCACCTTGTAGTAGGCAATGATGCCGCGGAAGGAGTTGAACACGGAGTCGAAGATCAGGCACTGCAGTGGGGCCTTGGGGTCGCCAACGGGGTGTGGCACTTTCTCCACGATGGCGCGGAGGATCTCTGGCACGCCCGCGCCTGTCTTGCCGCTCGCGCGGAGAATCTCCGAACGGTCGCAGCCAATGAGGTCTATGATCTGGTCCTCAACCTCTTCGGGGTTGGCGCTTGGCATGTCAATCTTGTTGATGACGGGGATTATGACCAAGTCGTGGTCGATGGCCTGGTAGAGGTTCGAGATGGTCTGCGCCTGGATTCCCTGGCTGGCGTCCACCACCAGCAGCGCGCCCTCGCAGGCGGCTATGGAGCGGCTGACCTCGTAGGAGAAATCCACATGGCCCGGGGTGTCGATGAGGTTCAGGACATATTTCTGCCCGTCCATCTCATAGTCCATCTGGATGGCGTGGCTCTTGATGGTGATGCCGCGCTCGCGCTCCAGCTCCATGTCGTCCAGCACCTGCGCCTGCATGTCTTGCGCCTTGACGGTCTTGGTGTACTCAAGCAGACGGTCGGCCAGCGTGCTCTTGCCGTGGTCAATGTGGGCTATGATGCAGAAGTTCCTTATGTTGTTCATCCTTGTGTGGTCGTGAGTTGCACTGAAAAAGACAATGTGCGCAAAGATAATGAAAAAAGAGGATGCGGGACGGCGACGGGGCGTTTACGGCATCGGTAATTATTATTACATTTGTGAATAAGTTATAAGAGCGCGAGATGTTATTTAAATCACTCTTCGGCCGAAAGAAGCCCCATGCGGGCGGCGCGCAGGCAGGCTATGCGTCGGTGGCCGAGTTTGTGGACGGCAACTTGGCCGATGTCAAGGCCCTGTTGTCGTCGGTCGGATATAACGACCTCCCCAAAAGACTGGAGGACATGGCCGCCATGACCCATTGCCACGTCATGGCTCTTTGCCAGAAACAGACGAGTCCAAACAAGTTTATGGTCATAGAGTCGTCGGACAGGAGCATGTGCCAGCGCGGCACCACTTTCACCTGGACTCACGCTCAGCCCACGGCCAGCGCCGACGCCGCGGCCGCCCTGGCCGCCTTGCCGTTCAACATAATTGGCGGCACGGGCTTCATCTCGGTGCCGGTCAAGAACGACCGCAACATGCTCACCGGGATTTTGCTCGGCATATCGACCGACACGCTGACGGGGTTGGACAGCAAGACGCGCCTGCTACACCTTATGGCCCCGCTGCTGGAGGCCGAGATCCGGTGCGTGAAGCTGCGGCAAGACGTGCGCCAATGCGAGCAGAGGATAGCCTCGCTGAACCAGAACATTGAGGTGATGAATGCCGACCTGCGCAAAGAGCAGGAGCAAACTATGGAGAGCCGCGAGCTGAAGAGCATCTTTCTGACCAACCTCAGCCACGAGATCCGCACGCCCATGAACGTGATAATTGGTTTCATAGATCTTTTGGAGCAGACCACCGACCCAGAGGAGAGGAAGAAGTTCGTGGAGATTGTGAAGCAAAACAGCCATCAGCTGCTCAATGTCATTGACAACCTCATAGAGATCTCAAAACTCCAGAGCAGCTATATGCTCAAGCCCGCCTGCCCTGTGCAGCTCAACGAGCTGCTGACCAAGATCAAGATGAAGTATCAAGACGTGCTGCGGAAGATGGGCAAAGACGTGACCATTGAGACCACCTTCGCCCTCGAAGCCCCCAATGACACCATTTGGAACAGCGACGAGATAATATCTAAGGTCATGTGCCAGATAATGGACAACGCCTGCCGCTACACAATGACGGGCAAGATTTCAATATCTTACACCATCAACCACAAGGAGGCCACGTTTTGCGTCACGGACACGGGGCCTGGCATCAAGCTTGGCGATGAGGACAAGATATTCGACATGTTCGACTCGTCGCCCATGACCGCCAAAGACGAAGATGCGAGCCACGGCAAGGGCATTGGCCTGGCGGTGGCCCGCAAATATCTGATGCTGGCCAACGGCCGGATTTGGCTAGACAAAACGTACAAGGCCGGAGCCTGCTTCTACTTCTCCATCCCCACCGAAAAACTTTAGAGAGATGACCCAACAGTTGCCAATATACAAGACAGACAAATATCTGGAGCCCTATGCCCAAATCTTGGAGAGCAGAAGGGCCAAGACCATAGCTCGGCTAGAGGACATCAAGGACACCTGCGGGCCGCTGGACGACTTTGCCAAGGCGTATGACTATTACGGCATGCACCACAGGGGAGACGCCTGGACGCTGCGCGAGTGGGCGCCAGGAGCGACGGATATTTTTGTCATTGGCCCGTTCTCTGGGTGGAAAGAGGATGAGCGCTTCAGGATGAAGAGACTGGAGTTCGGCAATTGGGAGATAAGCATCCCAGACGGCGTCATCCGCCACGGGGACAAGTTCAAGATGTCTGTCCACTGGACGGGCGGTCAGGGCGAGCGCATCCCGGCCTACATTGGCCGCGTGGTGCAGAACGAAGAGACCAAAGTGTTTGACGCCCAGGCGTGGGACTTCAAGCCTTTCCCGTGGACCGATGGCGACTTCAAGGTGGCCCCCGGCCCCAGGCTGATCTATGAGGCCCACATAGGCATGAGCGGCGAGAAAGAGGGCATTGCCACATATGATGACTTCCGTCGCAACGTGCTGCCCCATGTCGTGGAGATGGGCTATAACACCCTGCAGCTCATGGCCATCCAGGAGCATCCATATTACGGCAGCTTCGGTTACCACGTCTCCAGTTTCTTCGCCGCCAGCAGCCGCTTTGGCAAGCCCGAGGACTTGAAGAGGCTGATTGACGAGGCGCACGCCAACGGCATTGCCGTGGTGATGGACATTGTGCACTCTCACGCCGTGAAGAACGAGAATGAGGGCATATCGAGGCTCGATGGCTCCACCGACCTGTATTTTCACTACGGCGAGCGCGGCAACCACCCCGCATGGGACAGCCGCTGCTTCAACTATGGCAAGACGGAGACGCTCCGCTTCCTGCTCTCAAACTGCCGTTGGTGGCTGGAAGAGTATCACTTTGACGGCTTCCGTTTTGACGGCGTCACGAGCATGCTCTATTATGACCATGGCCTTGGCAAGGACTTCACGGAATATGCCGACTATTTCAGGGCAAATGAGGACGAGGACGCCATAAGTTACCTCATGATGGCCAATATGCTCATCCATCAGCTGCGGCCCGACGCCATCACCATTGCCGAGGAGATGAGCGGATACCCAGGCATCGCGGGGCCTTTTGAGGCCTGCGGCGTGGGGTTTGACTATCGCCTCTCAATGGGCATCCCGGACTATTGGATTAAGCTCATCAAGGAGGTGCCGGATGAGAAATGGCCCGTGGGCAAGATTTTCTATGAGTTGCAGCTCCACCGCCCCGAGGAGAAGGTCATAAACTATGCCGAGAGCCACGACCAGGCACTGGTGGGAGACAAAACCATCATCTTCCGCCTGATGGACAAGGAGATGTATACGAGCATGAACCTCGAGAGCCAAAATATGGTCGTGGACCGCGGCATGGCTCTTCACAAGATGATACGCCTCGTCACCCTCTTCACGGCCACGGGCGGTTACCTCACGTTTATGGGCAACGAGTTTGGTCACCCGGAGTGGATTGACTTCCCGCGCGAGGGTAATGGCTGGAGCTACAAATATGCCCGCAGGCAGTGGAGCCTGGCCAAGGCGGACTATCTGCGCTACCATTTCTTGCAAGACTTTGAGCGAGAGATGATAGAGGTGTTCAAGCAATTGCCAGAGCCCAGCTACCCGTATCGGTATTATGACTATGACCCGACGCAGGTCTTGGCTTTTGGCCGCGGAGACTATCTGCTGGTGTTCAACTTCAGTCCGTCTACGTCTTACACCGACTACGGCATCCCGGTACCGGCGGGGCGGTACAGCATAGTCCTCTCGACCGACGAGGGGCGTTTTGGCGGGTTTGACCGAAATGACATGTTCTTCGTCTTCTATACCCAGAGGCTTGGAGATCAAGACGTTTTGCGCTTATATCTGCCTAGCCGCTCGGCAATGATCTTGAAAAGGAAGGACATTGTCCACATAAGATAGTGGGCTTAGGCCTGCGCCGTAAACTGTCGGTGGCAATGGGAGGGTGGCCTCCCGTTGTCACCGATGCTTTTTGTGCGAAAGCTGGAGCTGTTTTTTTGATGAAGTGAGGACAAAAAACGGCCTCTCGGCGAGAACCGAGAGGCCGTAAACCTTAGTAG
>CAKUYZ010000050.1 GCA_934717675.1 uncultured Bacteroidales bacterium | reverse complement strand
CAGACCGACGTGACCCTCCAGGACGAGGAGACCGAGATGGACGAGGTCATGGTCGTGGCCTACGGCACGACGACGAAACAGGCTTTCACAGGCTCGGCAGCCGTAGTCGACGCCGATGAGCTGGAAAAGAGGACGACAAGCAACGTGGCCAACCAGCTGGCCGGCCAGGTGCCAGGACTCCAGATGCGCAGCGTGGACGGCGCACCAGGCTCTGCCGGAGGCAGCCTGCAGATTCGCGGCATCAGCTCTCTCTACGCCAGCACCGACCCGCTTATGATTGTGGACGGCGCGCCTTACCCCGGCAACCTGTCAGACATCGCAGCAAGCGAGATTGAGAGCGTCACCGTGCTTAAAGACGCGGCATCCGCCGCGCTATACGGCGCGCGCGGCGCGTCGGGCGTAATTCTCATCACCACAAAGAAAGGTCGCAAGTCCGCCGAAGGCCAGATTAACGTCGAGGCCAAATGGGGCGTGAACAGCCGCGCCGTGCAGGACTATGACGTCATAACCGACCCCGGCGAATATTATGAGGCGGTCTACGCCCAGCTCTATAACAAGTACTTCTACTCCGACGGCCTCAACGCGTCGGCCGCCAACAAGAAAGCCAACGAGGACATGCTGAGCAAGCTCGGCTACCAGAGCATGACGGTGCCCAAAGGGCAGCTCCTGGTGGGTCAGGACGGGAGAATCAACCCCAATGCCACGAAAGGATTCAGCTATGTGGGCAATGACGGCGAGACATATTACGTCTACCCCGATGACTGGACCGACGCCGCGTACAGCACATCGCCGCGCCAGGAGTATACCGTAAGCGCCACGGGTGGCAACGACCGCGGCTCATACTTCATGAGCGTGGGCTACCTCAACGATGAGGGTATCATTGAATACACCGGCTACAAGCGCTTTACGGCGCGCCTCAAGGCCGACTATCAGATCAAGAAGTGGTGCAAGGTGGGCGCAAACATTGGCTATGTGAACTCCAAGACAACGGCCAACGCCAACATGGACTATGGCGAGGACGCCGCGCTCAGCGAGGCCAACCTCATGTATTTCGTATCGTCCATCGCGCCCATATACCCGATCTACGTGCGCAACGCCGACGGCACCATCAAGACCGACGCCAACGGCAACCCGCACTACGACTTCAACCGCGGAGACTTCGGCACCCCAGCCAACGCCAAAAACGTGCCATTCACTATGAAACGCGGATTCTTGGATGGAAACCCACTGGGCAACAACAGGTATAACGAGGTGGTGACAACGGCCAACGGCATCAACGGCAACATGAACGCCACCATCAACTTTACGCAAAACCTCAAGCTCGACGCCACAAGCTCGCTCATCCTCAATTTCTCTGACGGGTCGGACTACGAGAACCCATTCTACGGCAGCAAGAAGAGCGTGGGCGGATACCTGTATCGCATCAACCAGTTGAACCTGCGGCAGAATCACGTCCAGACGCTTAACTACTTCAACTCTTTCAATGAGGTTCACAGCCTAAGCGTCCTCGTGGGCCACGAATATTACCGGTCCAAGGTGCGCAGGCTCTCCGCCACGGCAACGGGCAGTTTCTCGCCAGCCATTAAGGAGCTTGACGCGTTCGCCACGAAGACCGACAACGGCGGCTACACGGCCCGCTACAACGTGGAGGGCTGGTTTGCCAACGCCCAATATAACTATGACGAGAAATACTACCTCCAGGGCAGCTTCCGCCGCGACGCGTCAAGCCGTTTTGCGGACGATAACAAATGGGGCAGCTTCTGGTCAGTCGGCGCGGCGTGGATAGCCTCGAAAGAGGGCTTCATGGCCGGCACGCGAGATGTCATTGACAACCTGAAGATCAAGTTCTCCATAGGCCAGCAGGGCAACGACAACATTGGCGACTACGCCTACACCGACACCTACACCATCTCCAAGGCCTCCGACACGTCCATGTCGCCCACGTTTGCGCTCATGGGCAACCCCGACATCACCTGGGAGACCGTCACCAACACCAACGTGGGCGCGGAGTTCAGCCTCTGGAGAGGCAGGTTGACAGGCTCGGTCGACTACTATAACAAGAAGACGAAAGACCTGCTCTTCTGGCTAAGCATCCCCGAGAGCGCAGGCACACGCGGGTATTATGGCAACTTGGGCGACATCCGCAACCGAGGCTTCGAGATTGAGCTGTCCGGCTCCGTAATCAGGGCGAAAGACTTCGATTGGCGCATAACGGCAAACGTGTCTCACAACAAGACCAAGATCCTCAAACTGCCTGAGACCAAGACAATGGACTATGGCGGCTTTTATGAGGACGGCCTCTGGTATGAGGAGGGCGGCGAGCTGTACTCTTACATGACATATGCCTACGCCGGAGTGGACAAGGTGACCGGCAAGGCGCTCTACTGGTATGACGAGGATCTAAAGGGTAAGACACAGCAGCCGGGCAAGAAGAAATCCGGCACGACAGACGACCCGACGCAGGCCACCCGCTACGCCCACAAGTCGAACCTGCCCAAGCTCTTCGGCGGCTTCGGGACTAACATCACTTGGCGCGGCGTAGACGTCTCCGCCACTTTCGACTATCAGATAGGCGGCAAGATATTTGACTCTCGATACCAGGATCTCGTCACGCCAATGGCGGCAGACCGAGACGCAGGAAAGAACTACCACAAAGATTGGCGCCGCTCCTGGTCTCCGGACAACACGGCGAGCGACATGCCACGTTGGCAATATGGAGACAATTACGCGGCCTACCAAAGTGACCGTTTCCTGACCGACGCGTCATACCTAAACTTCTCCTCTTTCGTGGTGGGCTACACCTTGCCACTCAAGGCGTCGGAGAAGCTGCTGATGAGCAAGATCCGCCTCTACGTGGCCGGTGAGAACCTCACCTTCTGGTCGGCTCGCAAGGGTCTTGACCCGCGCTACTCATATAAGGAGAACGAGAGCGTCTCTAACTATAGCCCTGTCAGGACCATATCTGGCGGCTTGCAACTCTCGTTTTAGTAACACAACAAACACAAGGAATCTATCATGAACAAATTCATATTGAGACTCGCGATCGGAGCCGCCGCGTTCTTGTCGCTCACCGTAGGGTGTGTTGACGAGTTTGAGCCGCAGAGCACTACGGTGACGAAGCAGCAGGCTTCCGAGGCACCGGGCGCGTTTGACAATTTCGTCTCTGGCCTCACGTCCACTTTTGCGGGCCAATTCTGCTACTGGCCGGAGAAACAGTACCCGTTTGATTTCGGCTACTCAGCTTTCTTCCTGTTTCGCGACGTCATGGGACAAGACATAGCCATCCGCGGAGACTGGTTCTCCTATTGGTATGAGGCTGTAGGCCTAGCCCCCACATCCGCCATCTGCCAGTTTCCCTGGACGTGCTATTACAGCTGGGTCAAGAGCTGCAACACCGCCATATCGGTGGCAAAGGCTGACTTGACGGAAGACAAGCACGACGGCCTGGGCCAGGCCTACGCCATAAGGGCCATGCTATATATGGATATGGCGCAGATGTATGGCGCGAAGACCTACGCCGAGGATAAGAACTGCCTCACGGTGCCCATTGTCTCTGACGAGTCGACCATCGACGAGCTGAGGAGCAACCCCAACGCCACCAATGAGCAGATTTGGGAGTTCATCCTCTCCGACCTTGACAACGCCGAGAAATACATCAGCCAAGACAAGAAGTCGGCCGACGTCTACACCCCAGGCCTGGCATTCGTCCAGGGACTGAAAGCCAGGGCCTACCTCATCACCAATGACTGGGCCAACGCCGAGAAATACGCCAAACTGGCGCAAGAGGGGTATTCCGTCATGAGCGCGGACGAGTATACCGATTGGGAGACGGGCTTCAACACCCCGAACAACGCGTGGATCTTCGCCATCAAGTTCAAGAGCGACGACCCCTGCATCCTCCTCAATGACGCGGACACCAGCTGGGGCAGCCAGATGTGCGTTGAAGTTGACCCCAAGGCGTCAGGGTGCGGCTACGCCGCCAACTACGGCCAGCCTAACCTGATTGACCGTCACCTCTTTGAGACCATCCCGTCCACAGACTGCCGCAAGAAGTGCTATGTTGACTTCAGTGCCGACAACTTGAGCGGTGACGCGCTGACGGCCAAACTCGCCGAGTATTCCAATCACCCAGACTGGCTGGAACATGCGGCGAGCGCCACTGACGATAAGACCATTGGCGGGCTGGAGCTTAAATTCCGCACCGCAGGCGGCGAGGCCGGCCGGGCCAACCAGATGATAGGCTTCTGCCTCTCCGTGCCCGTGATGCGCGTGGAGGAGATGAAGCTCATTGAGGCCGAGGCCGCCGCTTGGCAAGACGAGGCTCGCGGCAAACAACTGTTGACAGAGTTCGCCCTGACGCGAGATCCGGACTTTGAGTACGGCAAGCACAACGAGAGCTACGGCAACGCCAGCACGCCAGCCATCGTCAACGAGATATGGTGGCAGCGCAGGGTGGAGCTGTGGGGCGAAGGCTTCTCTATGGGCGACATCAAGAGGCTGGGCAAGAGCGTGATACGCAGCTATGCGGGAACCAACCACAGAGACGGGTATCAGTGGAACACCAACGGCCCAGCCGAGTGGATGAACCTGACCATCGTCCAGACAGAGACCAACTACAACAGCGCGTGCGTCTCCAACCCCACGCCCAGCGCCCCCGTTGGAAACTCGACCCCATACGTCTTCTAAAAGTTAGGAAAATAGTTTGCGAGGCTACAAAAATATGACTGGAATGAAACGATATATATATGCGCTGGCGGCGCTCCCGTTTTTTGCGCTGGCCTCTTGCGATGACACGCAAGAAGGCGCGACACCCGGCGGGGACTCGGCCCCAAGCGTGGTCCTCTACCAATATGAGGCGGACAGCACATACGATGCCGACTGCACCACAAAGATAAGGCTCGCCATAAACAGCGCGACGGAGTCTCTCTATCTGCTCACCGAGAGCCAGGAGGACTATGCGTCCCACTTCTCGGGCGACGAGGCCGCCTATGCCGACTACGTAGTCAGCAACGGCGAGAAGATTGAGACCAATGGCGAAAAGAACATTGACCAGCACCTGAACATCGTGGGTCTAAAATACATAACTGCGGTGGCCGTCAAGGGCTCCTCAAAGTGCATATCCAAAACCGTCACCTTTGACGGCAAGAACTACAAGGTGGTAGAAGGCACGGAGGACTATGTCTACACCAACGCCTTGGGCGAGACCCTAAGCCCGAAGCTCCTGGTATGTGAGCAAGACCCGAACCTCTATCGTTTGAAAGGTTTGAAGTACAGCGAGTTCGGCCAGACGGAGTTTAATCTCGACTTCAGCGTCTTGACGAACGAAGAAACTGGCGAGGCCGAGGGCGGTGACGGCTACAGGTTCGTCAGGGTATTTCCACAGGTTTTGCCTTATGAATATGGCAGCTATGGCGTGATATCTGTTCAAGATATTGCAGCTATGCAAAATAATGTGGCATACGCCACTAGCAAATATGGCTGCATCATAACGGACGACAACCAGTTGCAGTTTCAGCTGAACATCTATGTTTCTGCGGGTAACTTGGTTGAGGTTGGCATCGAGACATTCGGCCCTGCCGAGTAGAGCTACGGTTGCGCACTAAAAAAAGCCGCCCTGGGGGACTTCCCTTCAGGGCGGTATTTTTTGCGTTTAGCCATACTGGCTGTCATAAAAACATTGCGCGTTATGTTGCGCAGATTAAAAAAATGAGTAACTTTGCGGTGTCGAAATGACAGACAAACGGGTGTAGTTCAGTTGGTAGAGCATCGGTCTCCAAAACCGAGTGTCGGGAGTTCGAGTCTCTCCACCCGTGCGGCTTGAGCCGTCAATGCGTGGGTGTTGACGGCTCTTTTTGTGTTGGTTCGCGTCAATCTTTTGGGAGAGGGCGTGGCAAATTTTGTCATCTCCGGTGGCGTTTGATGTTTGCTCTCTGACTGTTGCGGGAGACGGGCTACGACCCCTCTCTACACGGTGGCTTGGAGGCGGGGGGCTTTTGGGGAGGGTTTTGCGTTTGATTCTTGCTCTCTGACCGTCACGGGAGACGGGCTACGACCCGTCTCTACATCTGAACCCCTAGCGCAGCCCCATCTCGCGCAATTTCACCTCTGGCAAGCCAACTGCCTTGGCAATGGAATCTAGGGGGAGTCCCATCTCACTCAGTGTTTTCGCCGTTTCCATAAGTTTAGCTTCGGCCATCTTCTCCCCTATGGCAATGCCTTCCACTTTTCCCATAGCCTTTCCCTCTACCAGGCCTTCCGCCTTCCCTTCGGCGCGAGCCGTATCCTCCGCCGTCTCGTAATATTTGCGAATGGCGTTGGCGTCGCGGTAGGCCTTTAGGCTGGCCTCGTAGTTCGCCTTGTCCTTGCCCACGAGCTTGGCTTGGGCGCATATCTGGGCCAAGCGGGCGAAGACGGCTTTCTTTGCCTCGAATGGCATTCTTTCCAAGGTCTCCATATGTTTAAGTGTGAATATCCAACGTTCAAAATCTGTATGGCAGTCATCGGGTTTGTCCGGCTGGAAGAGTGGCAGCTGGAGGAATATCATCCTGATCTTGTCGGAGAAAACCCGTCCGCTCTCCTTGTCGGCCAAGACTACGTCTGTGCGGAATTTGCTTTCAACGGCAGGGCCGATCTTGTCATTGCTTCGCAAATTCCATGCCACCTCAAAATTCATCAGAAAGACGCCCACGACGGCTTTAAGCTCCACATATTCCCACCCGTAGCCGCGAAAGCCTTGCGATGACATTGCTTTTGAAATGTAATACAACGCCCCACAAATATAATCATTCGCGGCTTTTATGAAAAGCCGGCGCCGCGGCAAGCAGGGTGACTTGCCGCGGCACCGGCCGCTTGTTTTTGGAGGGCTTAGAGTCCGTCACTCCCCCTCTAGGCTCTTGGGCACGAAAGAGAGGGGCAGGAGGTGAGCTATGGACTGGATGTTGTACATCTCCGCGGCTCCGGCCAATGAGACCTTTATGGGTGAGCCTTGCACTGTCTCTTTCTCCAACAGCACCTGGCGGCACGCGCCACAGGGCGATATGGGCGTTACGACGGCCCCGCGCTCGGTCTCGGCATATATGAGCAGGCGTGTCACCCTCGCTTGCGGATACTTGGCGTTGGCATAGAACACCGTGACCCTCTCGGCGCAGAGGCCGCTCGGGTAGGCGGCGTTCTCCTGGTTGCTGGCTGCCACCACCTCGCCATTGTCTAGCAGGGCGGCCGCGCCCACGCGAAATTTTGAGTATGGGGCGTAGGCCTTGCGCGCGGCCTCTTTGGCGGCCTGGAGCAGGCTTTCCGTCTCGGCCGAGACGGCGTCTCTTGACCCGCCCAGTGATATGGAGACTGTCACGTCGCGTTCTTTCATGGCTCTTTTTTGTTTTTGAGGTAGAGTTTTGGCTAACGTCCGCTAGCGTCTACGCACGCGGCCACTTTGTCTCCCAGTTGGCTGTATCTGGTCGTGAGGTCGTCTACGCAGAACGGCACGCGATAGCACCAATGCTGGTCGGCGTTGCTCGGCACGTTGATGCGCTCCTCGAAAGGCAGGAGGTGAGGCACGTCGTCGCACATTCCCGCATAGTCCTGTATGGGGTTGATGCAGAGCATTGACGGGGCGTTGAGGTGCTGGCAAACAATGTTGGTGACAATCTCGCCCGTGGCCACGGCCGGCACGTCTCCGCCACGGCCCATGATGTTGTGATAGTACCACTCCACGTCTTTGCGATCCTCTTCCCACCATCCGCGGATGCCGGATATGTCGTGGCTCGACGTGGCGCAGACGGAGAGATATGGGTAGTAGGCGGGCGTGCCGAAGCGTTGCCAGCTCTCTTTGGGCATTCGCTGCAGCTCCAACGAGAGTATCTGCATCCGTTGCATGACAATGGGCACGGAGGCGGGAATCATGCCCAGATCCTCGCCACAGACCAGCATCCCGCATTTATTCAGCAGCGCGCCCAGACGCTCCTCGGCGCACTTTTTCCAGAAGTCGTTGTGACGGTGGAAGAAGAAGTCGTCATATATGGCTTTTATGGCACCGCGCTCGTCATCAGGCAGGCGGCGGAATCGGTCCGTCTCGTCGAGCATGATGCGCGGCTGCCACTCGCCCTCTTTGACGGAGACGAGCAGAACCTCGTGAAGCACGTTGGCCACCCCCGCGCGGACTCTCTCACGGGCATTCTGGTCCACGTCGCGCTCAATCCAATCATCGAATCTAGCGGGGTCGAAATAGCCCTCTTTGAGGCGATACAGGCCCGCGCGCTGGTCGAAGAAGCGTTTGGCGGCATCGGCATATTCTGAGAACTGGCGGCGGATGAAGTCCTCAGTGACCACGGGCCATGCCAAATCGGCCGCCGGGGTACGGACCCCGCGCTGCGCCAATTCGCCAGCAGAGAGCGGCAACGACGGGGAGAAGACGCCCATGAGGCCGCTGTGGAATGGGAACGGTATGGACCAGATGCGGAAGAAGCCCAAGATGTGGTCGATGCGGAAGGCGTCAAAGAACATCTGCATTCTCTGCATGCGCCGCTCCCACCAGCTGTAGCCGTCGCGTTTCATGACGTCCCAATTGTATGTCGGGAAGCCCCAGTTCTGTCCGTCGCGAGAGAAGAAGTCAGGCGGCGCGCCGGCCTGGAGGCCGAAGTTGAAGAGCTCCGGCTCCGTCCACGCCTCCACGGAGTGGGGGTTGATGCCAATGGGGAGGTCTCCCTTGATGGCTATGCCTTTGGAATGGACGTAGGCAATGGCGTCGCGAAGCTGACGCTCCAGATGGTACTGCAAGAAGACGCGGTACATGACCTCGGCGCGGTCTTCTGACTCCGGGGCGAAGAGGGCGTCGACGTCTTTGCGTCTGTGGCGACTCATTCGCGGCCACAGACGGAAGTTTGGCGTGCCATATTTGTCTCGGAGCATAGCGAAAGCGGCATAGTCCGGCAACCACGAGGCGTTGGCCTGCATATACGCCTTGGTCTCCGGCGCGGCCTCGAACTCCGGCGCCACCTGTTCGTAGAGAGCGCGCAGGGTGTGGTCTTTCCAATCGCGGGTGCGGTTGTAGTCCAGCGTCACGGTGTCGTTGAGGTAGAGGCCCGTCTCGCGGTCCATGGCGCGCATGCGCTTGCCATAGTGGGCATAGACCTCGTCCACGGCCATATAGCTGGGGTGGAGGGCCATGATGGATATGGCGTTGTAGGGGTATGAGTCATGCCACTGGCGGATGGCCGTGGTGTCATTGATGGGCAGGAGCTGGATGACCCTGAGGTGCGCCTGCTGGCACCAGTCGGCCAAGGGCTTAAGGTCGGCGAACTCACCGCAGCCGCGCCCCTTGTGAGAGCGCAGGGAGAAGACAGGCACGGCCACTCCCGCGGCGCGCCACGGCCGGCCAAAATTGAACTCGTTGAAGACGTAGACCTCCGTCTTGCCTGGCTTGACGCGTATGACGCGGTTCTCACCATCCTCATAGCGTTTGAAGCGGTCTTCCCTGGTGTCCCAGATGACGAATTTGAACTCGAACTCTTTCATTATGGGGATGGCTCCCAGGTCCAGCACCCACGTGAAGTCGCGGCAACGCCGCATTTTCATGGCTTGCCCCACGTTCCAGTTGACAAACTGCTTGGAGACCACTCTTATCTCCTCCCCTTTCTCAACGCGAGGCTCCACCAGCACCACCACTAGCGCGCCATGCGTGGGTGGGGCGGGGATCTCAGCGTCGGCCTCCGGAGTGAAGACTGCGCTGCTGAACTCTGTGGCGGCGAGGGCGTCTACGCCGCTCTGCGGGCTGCGCCAGGTGTCGTAGACATCAACGTCGGCTTTCAAACTCAGCGAGTATCGCCAATGCCTCTCCTCAATCAGGCCGTCGCGCATCCTGACGGCGTAGCGATATTGGAAGAAGTCGGCCACGGCCGTGGAGTAGGCCCTGTCTCCGCCACCGAGGTCCTTCATCTCGAAAGATTGGGCTGGGGCATCGGCAGAGGGGCGTATCTCTATCAGGACGGCGTCGCCTTCCTCTGTTTTGTAATTGACATGAAAAGTCTTCAACATCAATGGTATATGGTTATGTTTTCTTGAGGGCTAACTTATATTGGCTTTTGAGCGCCCACCTTGGCGCGAGCCTCAAACACTCTTTCTTTTACGCAGCGGGGGGCGTTTCGTTTCCGCCAATGGCCGACTTTGCCCGCCGTCATGACACAAAAGTAATAAATTGCCGCACTCGCGTCCACCTCATCGCCCGTCAATTCCGCCCCATGCTGGCGGAAAGAGAAAAGCCCCGCCACCTCTTGGTGAGGTGGCGAGGCCATAATCTTAGCGCATTGGCGCGCCGCTACATGTTGATCTTCTCGTCGTAGATGGTCTCCGTGCCTGTGGCCTTGACAGGCTGCGGCGTGGGAGACGTCGGGTTGTAGTCTGCTTCAGTGAGCTGCTTGTTGGCCTGAACCTCGCTCTCTGGGATGGGCCAGAGGAGCTTGGTGTCGTCACCACTCATCACGAAAGTGTAGAGTTTCTCGTGGCCAGTGCCGAGGCGGTTGATGCCCGTGCCGAGTCGCATGATGTCAAACCAGCTAATACCCTCGCCCCAGAGCTCGATGCGGCGCTGACGCCAGATTTCCTCATGGACATCGCTGCCCGCGTAGGAGTACTCGGGGTCGCGATATGTCTTGACAAACTCGGTCAGAGTGGCGAGGCCATTTCCTCCGCTCATGAGTTCAGCCTCCGCCTTGATGAGATACATCTCCTCAATGCGCATCAGGATTACATCGTTGGCGTTGGTGGTGGTACCCACCTCACCCTTGTAGGGGCCGAACTTGACGTTGGTCAACGGGGCGTAGAACTGACCGGGGAGGCAGCCGAAATAGTCGAGGCTACCCGCCTTCATGCTGGCCGAGATGTGGTCGATGGTGTCGGTGCCAGAGACGTGGGTGGCCTCGCCCTTCTCATTGAGCCACCAGCCCTTGCGCACGTCGGTATCGGGGATTGACGCCCAGAGCTTCTTGCTTATCTGGAAGCCGCCATGATAATTGGCGTAGCCATAGTTGAGAGAGCCAATCATAGATGGGAAGTTGACGATGCCAGAGATCACAACGGGGTCGGTCTCTGCCACATCGATGCCCCACATCCAGTTATTGTCCGCAATGTCCCAGAAAGTCGGTGTGGAGACGTCGGCGATGGAGGCGGGAGCGGCATCCGAATTGCTAATGGCGCTCTCGGCGTCGGCAGCCGCGGCGGCCCACTTGCGCGTCACGAGGTTGACGCGGGCTCGGATGCCATAGGCCGTGGCCAGGTCAACGAGGTACTTGTTGGAGCCACGGGAGTAGCCGCCCTCAGCTGATGCGGAAAGCAATTCAATGGCTCTGTCAATATCGCTGTAGATGAGGTCGTAGACCTCCTGCACGGTAGCCCTCTTGCCACCCTCGGAAGCGAACTCCTCTGCGTTCTCATCCGTCACGATGGGTACGCAAGGCGAACTCTCATGGCCGACGTAGTTGAACTGGAAGAGCTGAGCGAGCTGGAAGTAGGCGAAGGCGCGGAGGGCGTAGCCCTGAGCGAGACTGAACTGCGTCTGCGCGTTAGTGGTCTCATGGTCCACACTGGCCACGATGCCATTGGCCCCGTTGATGTAGGAGTAGAGGTCTTGCCACACCATCTGTGCGATGTAGCTGGAGACGCTGCGGTCCGTGAAGCGGATCTCATGGCTGAACCAGTTGTAGCCAGTAACTTTTCCAACCACATCCTCGCCATTCACATCGGTGAAGAGCATGATGGAGGGGTAGCCGAAGTCATTATGGGCCTCGCCGACACTGCTCTCGTTAGGGGTGCGGGCGGAAAGCTTCATAAAGGAGCCATCCACAGCCGCTGATGTCTTGGAGGGGTCGTTCGCATAAATCTCGGACTTCTGCTCCTCCGTGACGAAGCCGCCTTCCGGCTTTGTGTCCATATCCTCGCAGGCCGTGAGGGCGAGAGAGGAGACGGCGGCGGTCAGGAATATATATTTCTTTTTCATTGTCTAGTTCACTGTTTAGGTGTTAGAACGTAATCTTAACGCCGCCAGACACGGTGCGGATGGGGGTGTAGAGAGACGTGGTTGACTTGACGTAGCTCTGGCGCGGGTCAAGACCCTCGCGCTTGGTCCAAAGAGCCACATTGTCTGCCGCGAAGTAGACGCGGACACTCTCAAGATAGAGCTTGCGGGTCAGATCCTTCGGAACCGTGTAGCCAAAGGTGATATTGTTCAGGCTAAGGTAGTTGGAGCTGACGAGGAAGCGGGTGGAGGTGGCGTTGACATAGGTGTTGCCATAGTCAAGAGCCGGCACATCCGTCTTGGTGTTCTCGGGAGTCCAGGCCTTGCGGCTGTCCTTGTGCAGGTTACGACCCATGTCGGAGCCTCCGTGCATAAGGTTCTGGTAACCACTGTCATAAATCTTGCCACCGAGCTGGTAGGCGAAAGCCACGGAGGCGTCGAAACCGAAGAAGTCAATCTGCGTGCCGAAGCCGCCGTAGACGGTCGGGAGGAGATCCTCGGTGTCCACCTTATACGCCTGTGCCGTCTGGTAGTCATCAGTCTTCACGCGCTTGCCCTCGGCATCCTCCGCCCACCACTGCGGCGCGCCAGTGGCCTCATCTACGCCAGCCCACTCAACAAGGT
>CAKUYZ010000049.1 GCA_934717675.1 uncultured Bacteroidales bacterium | reverse complement strand
TTCACGCGCTTTCCTTACAGGGAGAGCTAAACTACTAGAGTGCTTCACAATGATTACGACAATTATGGTAGTGTTATTAATATCATTACCCGCCTATCGATATTATAGGTTATCATATTCAGCAAAATACAAAAACAATATATTAGTGTACAAGCATTATGCTGATGCAACATACGAAGAGACTGTGATGTATCACGCAGACTCAAGTTGCTATGTGAAAACTATCAATCAAGGAGACCGAGTCATAACTATATATTACAATTGCTACCCGATAAATGTGTCTCGCATCGATACGATGTTTGTTAACAAATAAAAATTCCATATCCATTTTTGTGTCAAAATCTGATTTTGTAAAATGGGCGAACTTGAAGGATAGAGGAGACTGAGCTCATTTGTATTAGACCTGCCACGCAGTCCCGTTCCATGTCCATGCATATGTTTGCGACTGGTGCCAATAACTTTACACTCATACTACGACGTCCCCTCGGGCTGGCCCACGAAACCGTATAAACGCCCGCATGGCGGCACGCCCGGCCCTCCCGTGATGTACGAGAAGCCCTCCAATCCCGAAGACGCGTGGGCTGGCTACGGCTACACGGGCGACGGCGAGAGGGAGGATGTCTACTTCAACCACCCCGACACCTCGGCAGCACCACGTACGTGACGGACGGTGACAGCAACGCCATCCAGTTCGTATCGTACAAGCCCTACGGCGAGACGCTCGTCGACGAGCACTCCACGCCGTACGGACGCCCCCTGGAAGTTCAACGGCAAGGATCTGGGGCTGTATTAGAAGCTGTCTTGAATAAATTCAAAACAGCTTCATAATATTTGGGGATGGGTGGCCGGTTATTTCCAAATGCCTCTTGTGGTCATGACGATAGGGACAATATTGCCCTTCTTGTCATATTTCATCTCTTCGATACATACCGATCTGCGGAAGCTGCCGCCATTGACATCGGCCCCGCCATTGTGGTAGATAAAGTACCATTTGCCATCTTTTTCCACTATGGCTTGGTGGTTCGTGTTGCAGTTGCCGGCAAGCTCATTTATGATGCCTTTGAACTCATAAGGCCCCCAAATATTGTCTGCGGTGGCGTAGCCTATTTTCTCGGGGAATTCCATGGCAAATGACAGATAATACTTGCCCTTGTAGAAATGGATCCATGGGGCTTCTGTGTATTGTGGCTTGCCTGGTTGCGGGTCGGCGGGAGTGTTGATCCCGTCAATGCGGATTGTCTTGATGTCGCCGTCAAGTTCCGTCATATTGTCTTTGAGCTTTGCTATGTAGCACTGCGTGTTACCCCATATGAGGTATGCCGCGCCATCTTTGTCAATCCAGATTGTAGGGTCGATGTCGTCCCAGCCGATGCTCGTATATTGTGTTGTCATGTTGTTGGTTACGAGTGCGGAGCCTCGTGCGTCTCTGAACGGGCCTGTCGGACTGTCACTCACGGCCACGCCAATGGCCTTGCCGCCTTTCCCATCCTCGGCCTTGTGCTCCACTGTGACATACCAATAGTAGCTGCCTCCCTTTCTTATCACTTGACTTGCCCACGCCTCGCCCGTCGCCCAGCTGAAATCTGTCGCTCTGAGCGGCACCTTGTGCTCTGTCCATGTCTGCAAGTCTTTTGAACTGAAAACTAGCCAGTCGTCAATCTTGTAGTAGTTGTGGGGTGGGGGGCAGATGTCGTGCCCTGCGTATATGTACATCGTGCCGTCCCTGTCTACAAGGGCGCCAGGGTCTGCCGTATATTTGTAGCGGATGAGCGGGTTTCCGTTGGCTACAAATGTCGTGTCTTGCGCCTCAATGGTGGCGCAAGGCGCAAATAGCATGGCTAAGGCCAAAAGGCCAGTGGATTTGTATGCGTTCATATTGTGGCTTTGTTAATCATTGCGAACAAAAGTAACAATATGAGCTGTGCTATTGGTGGATTATCATCGCCTAACGGTGGACAAGATGTGTGAGACTGATTGCCCTGTTTTGGCGGCGTAGCCGTGTGTCTTAGGATATAAAAATAGCGGGTGGAATCGTCTCCACCCGCTATTTTTGTCCAATTTAGGTTGCCCTCTATATGCTCTCGAAAGAGAGTCGTTCCTCGCCCGCCTTATGATCTATCAAGATCTTTTGGCTTTTTGTGAGCTTAGCCTCCACTATTTTCTCGGCCAAGTCGTCCTCTATATATTTTTGGATAGACCGGCGGAGTGGCCTGGCGCCGTACTGGGCATCGTAGCTCTTGTCTGTCAAGAATGCCTTGGCCGCGTCTGTGAGCTCCACGCTGTAGCCCATGGTCTCCACTCGACTCATAAGCCCGCGAAGCTCAATGTCAACAATCTTCATGATGTCTTCGCGTTTCAGCTCGTTGAAGATTATCACATCGTCAATCCTGTTTAGGAATTCGGGGGCAAAGGCCTTACGCAAGGCTTTTTGCAATATGGCCGTGGAGCGCTCCTCTTCCGTTTGGCCTGCCGCCTGACTGAAACCCACCCCTCGGCCGAAGTCATTCAGCTCGCGGCTGCCTATGTTGGAGGTCATTATTATGATGGTGTTCTTGAAATCCACCTTACGGCCGAGGCTGTCGGTCAAGTGCCCTTCGTCCAGCACTTGCAGCAACATGTTGAACACGTCTGGGTGGGCTTTTTCAATCTCGTCAAGCAGAACGACCGAATATGGCTTACGGCGCACTTTCTCTGTCAACTGGCCTCCCTCTTCGTAGCCCACATAGCCTGGAGGTGCGCCGACGAGCCTCGAGACGGAGAATTTCTCCATATATTCGCTCATGTCTATGCGGATCAGCGCATCGGACGTGTCGAACAGATACTTGGCCAGCACCTGCGCCAAATGGGTCTTTCCGACGCCCGTAGGCCCCAGGAATATGAACGACCCAATAGGGCGGTTGGGGTCCTTCAAGCCCGCGCGGTTGCGAAGTATCGCCTTGACGACCTTTTCTATGGCGGCATCTTGCCCCACCACTGATCCCCTAAGTTCGTCTCCCATCTTCATGAGCCTTTGGCTTTCAGCCTGAGCCACGCGCTGCACGGGCACTCCTGTCATCATGGCCACGACCTCAGACACTTTGGCCTCGTCCACAGTCTCGCGATGTTGGCTCAGCTCGTTCTGCCAGTCCTCTTTCGCCTGTTCCAGTTCAGCCTCCACAGCCTTCACTTGGTCGCGGAAACTTGCGGCCAGCTCATAGTTCTGCGCTTTCACGGCATTGAGTTTGCTGGCGTTGAGGCCTTCCACCTTGTGCTCTAGGTCTGTGATGTTTTGTGGCACCACAATGTTGGCTATGTGCACCCTCGAGCCCGCCTCGTCCATGGCGTCTATGGCTTTGTCTGGCAGCTGCCTGTCGCTCATGTATCTCTCCGTCAAGCTCACGCAGGCCTCTATGGCATCATCGGTATATGTGACGTTGTGATGCGCCTCATATTTGTCTTTGATGTTTTTGAGAATTTGTACAGTCTCTTCATGGCTGGTCGGTTCCACCATCACCTTTTGGAATCGTCGCTCCAAGGCGCCGTCTTTCTCAATGTATTGGCGATACTCGTCCAACGTCGTTGCGCCGATGCACTGTATCTCGCCCCTTGCGAGGGCGGGCTTGAGCATATTGGCCGCGTCTAGGCTGCCAGACGCCCCTCCCGCCCCGACAATGGTGTGGATCTCGTCAATGAACAATATGACGTTTCTGTGCTGGCTCAGTTCGTTAAGCAACGCTTTGACGCGCTCCTCGAATTGGCCACGGTATTTCGTCCCGGCCACCATCGATGGCAGGTCCAAAGACACCACGCGTTTGTCAAACAACACCCGCGATACCTTCTTCTCGTGTATGCGCAAGGCCAATCCTTCAGCTATGGCAGATTTGCCAACGCCAGGCTCTCCAATGAGGATAGGGTTATTCTTCTTCCTCCGGCTCAATATCTGCGCAAGCCTCTCAATCTCTTTTTCGCGTCCTACGACGGGGTCCAACTTGCCCTCTTCCGCGGCTTTTGTCATGTCAATCCCGAAGCTGTCTAGCACCGGGGTGTCAGAACCGTTAGGAGACGCGGCCTTCTTTTGCTGCGGTTGTTGCGGCTGTCTTTCGCCGTCGTTTCTGCTGGCGAAAGGGCCGTCGTCATCAGAGTCTCCTGGCTGCGCCACGCCCAGAATCGTCTCCGCCTTCTCCCTCGCTGTGTCGTAATCAACGCCAACACGCGCGAAAAACTCGCTCATCTTGGCGTCATTCTCGCGCAAGGCTGCCAGCAGCAGATGGGCTGTGTGTATGGTGCGGCAGTTCATCGACTCTGCCTCCAATTTTACTGAACGCATTATTCTTTCCGTTGATCTCATGGGCACTGCGGCCTCCGCAAAAGGGTTGTCTTCTCCTCCCGCGCAGTTTTTCAGGATGCCCATCATGGCCTCCACCACTTCGGCAGGAGCAACGCCAAGCTGCTCCAACACCCTTGAGGCTGAACTCTCGGGATCTTCTGCCATGCTCATGACGATGTGTTCCGGCGCAATGAACCCGTGCCCCATCCGTCTAGCGTCTTCACGGCTACGGTTTAGGGCATTTTTTACTTTCTCGGACAACGTAATCTGCTCCATAGGTGTGTTGCATTAAGGTCCGCCTTCACCGCTTTTGCGATTCCGGACGGATCTGGCGACCTCCACAAAGGTAGGAATTAATCACCTTTGCTCTCAGCCGCCGTTAGTCGCCGCACATCAAATATTGTGCCTTGGATGTCAAAATAGACCGTTTATGACATTTTGGCAGATATGTGCGCAATGGCGTATCAATGAAATTCGGTGTCTGACATACTGAAATAAATGCCTAAATTTGCGTTTAAAATAGGATTTTCTAATGGATACGTTGAAGACACCCAAGGCGGTGCCGCAAGCTGTGTGGGACACCTTTCTTGAGGCGATAGAGAGAGACGTGACGGCGAAAAACTACCAGGAGTGGTTCGCGCCGTTGCGCCCCTATAGCCTAGACGGCAATATGCTCACGGTGGAGGTGCCGTCGGCATTTTTTGTCGAAACCATAGAGAAAGGGTTTCAAAAGGAGCTTCTCGCCGCGCTATCCGCCGCTGTAGGTGTCGGGGCCAAGTTGCGCTATGTGTGCCAGACTGCCGGCGAAAGGTCTGTCTCGCCGCATACGCCAGCGGGTGGCGAGATGACGGGTGGCTACGTATCCACACCTCCTTCCGCAGACCCGTTCAAGGTCGTGGCCATGCGCGGCCCCATTGCGGATCCGCAGCTGAATAGCTCGTATACATTTGACACCTATGTGGTTGGTGAGAGCAACAAGATGGCGGCGTCTGTGGGGGAGGCCGTGGCTTCGAATCCTGGCAAGACTTCATTCAACCCCTTGTTCGTCTACGGCGGCCCCGGAGTCGGCAAGACCCACCTGATTCAGGCCATCGGAGCCAAGGCCAAAGCCGATGATCCCAGCATGGGCGTGGCCTACCTGTCTGCCGATAGGTTTATGAGGCAATATATGGACGCTTGCGCCAGCAAGCAGATAAATAATTTCATATACTTTTATCAAGGCATCGGGCTGCTTATCATCGATGACGTCCAGGAGCTTGGCGGCAGGACAGGAACTGCAGACGTGTTTTTCCAAATTTTCAATCACCTCTTGCAAAACGGGCGTCAGATTGTCTTGGCGTCAGATAAGAAGCCGACGGAGCTGACCGGTTTGGAGGAGCGTTTGCTCTCTCGATTCAAGTCTGGGCTCGTTGTCGAGGTTCGGCAGCCAGATAAGAACACGCGCCTCGGCATTGTCAAAGCAAAGGCGGATGCCGATGGGCTTGACTTGCCAGACGATGTGGCGCAATATGTGGCGACGAATGTCGATGGAAACGCGCGCGAGTTGCAGGGCGCGCTTGTGTCACTTTTGGCCTACGCCACACTGTCAAACACCGACGTTACGTTGGAACTGGCGCGCACCGTGGTCTCCGAGCACGCCTCAAGGCCTAAGATGGAGATGATTACAAAAGAGGGCGTAGTCTCCGAGGTTTGTGAGTATTTTAAAATTGAGCCGGATCTGATCCAGAAGAACACAAAGAGGAGGGAGGTTGTTGTGGCCAGACAGATTGCCATGTACTTGTGCAAGAAGCTGACCAATGACAGTCTGGCCACCATTGGCAAATATTTGGGCAATAGGAACCACTCCACCGTCGTCTACGCCTGCAAGGCGGTTGATGGACTGATGGACACAGACCCAAAGATTGCGGAGGCGGTACAGGCTATTGAAGAGAATCTGAAGTAGGGCGTCGTAATGACATTAAAAATCCCCGCACACTCATGAGGCGTGCGGGGACTTCTTTATATAGATACCTCTCCTGCAATATCTTGAGTCATAAGGTTTGAGACCGCTCTCGCATCCATCCCTTCACCAAATAGAAACATCAACTTGGCCAGAGCGGCCTCAATGGTCATGTCTAGTCCGCTCACTATGCCAACATCCGCTAGCTGAAGCCCTGTGCCATATCGCTCTTGGTGTACGCAGCCCCGATGGCATTGTGATATGTTCACAATCACCTTGCCGTTCTCCATCGCTGTTTTCAAAGTGCCCAGCAGCCTCTCATTCCTGGGTGCATTGCCAGAGCCGAAAGTTCTGAAAATTATACCTTTAAGATCCGGCGAGTTCAGCACGTTTTCCACAATTTCGGGTCGAAGGCCAGGAAATAGTGAGAATATGATCAGATGGGTGTCCATCTTGTAGTGAGGCTTCAACTTGGCGCCTTTGTCATACGTGCGAATTAGCGCATGATTATATTTAATCTCAGTGCCAGATATGGCCAGGGGGGGGAGGTTAGGGGAGTCGAAAGCATCAAAATTGTCCGTATCTACTTTGGTCACTCTGTTACCGCGGAACAATTTTTCATGAAAAACCACACAGACCTCAGGCACCATGGGAGACCCATCGGTGCGCTTGGCCGCGGCAATGTCAATGGCGGTTATCAAGTTGGCCTTGCCGTCTGTCCTTAAAGCCCCTATGGGCAACTGACTTCCCGTGAGTATGACAGGCTTGTTAAGGCCCTCCAGCATAAAACTAAGGGCAGAAGAGGAAAAGGCCATGGTGTCCGTGCCGTGTAGCACCACAAAGCCGTCATATTCTTCATAGTTTTCGGAGATAATTTTGACAAGTTCCGCCCAATGAGATGGGTCGATGTCCGATGAGTCCAAAGGATGTGTGAACGTGCGCGAGTCTATCCGCAGGTTGAATTGACGAATTTCAGGCACATGAGACAGAAGATGTTCAAAATTAAAGCTCTCAAGAGCCCCCGTGTCATGGTTTTGAATCATTCCTATCGTTCCTCCTGTGTAAATAAGCAGGATAGAGGTTTTTTTCATCGGGTTGTCTGTCGGGTTAAGATCTTATCAAAATTAGTCAAAAGCGTCTATTCTCCATTCTTAATTATGCTTATAATAATTCCCGTGGCCAAACAGAACACAAATGCGATGACAAAGGAATATATACAAAACTAAGTCGCGTGTATCCATCTCATACAGTGCGGTTGGTTGAGTGCCATAAACAAAAAAAGCGAGGCTAGCACCCCTCCTCGCCACAGAGGGGTATATTAAGTCGTAGCGTCCACCACCATACAAAAAACTTCGCCGCAGAGGTGCAAATCAGAATGCTAAGACCCTCTGAATTTGCCCTCATAGAAAAAGCGTCGCCATGACAAAGTCATGGTGACGCTTTTGATGTGTGTGTCGGAAACTCTTATCCTAAGAAGGAAATCAGTATACCAGCCGCCACGGCAGAACCAATGACGCCAGATACATTGGATGACATACAGTAGTTGAGTACATGGTTGCGCGGATCATACTTGAGGGCGATCTCATTTGCCACGCGTGAGGCCATAGGCACGGCGCTCAGTCCTGTGGCTCCAACAAGCGGGTTTATCTTCTTCTTGCTGAAAAGGTTCATAATCTTCACAAGCATGATGCCGCCAAAGATGGAGAAGCCAAAGGCCAAGAACCCACCAGCCACAATGCCAATGGTCGTCCAGTTCAGGAAGGCGTCCACCGTCATGGTTGCGCCAACAGAGAGACCCAAGAATATTGTGGCAGAATTCATTATGGCGTTTGAGGCCGCATCGAATATCCTCGACGTGTTCGTGCCAATCTCCTTGATCAGGTTACCAAACATGAGCATACCCACAAGGGATACGGCATCGGGGACAATGATGGCCACCACGGTTGTCGTGGCTATTGGGAAGATTATCTTCAACGCCTTCATGTTCTTAATCTCCGTCTTGTTGGGGTAGAGCTTATCCTGCTCCTTCATATTGATTTTGAGTTCTTTCTCAGAGCAGGTCAGCTTTACTACAAGTGGCACGATGACGGGGACTAAAGCCATGTATGAGTAGGCGGCAATGGCTATGGGGCCAAGCAGGTGCGGCGCAAGCTTGATGGTGGTGAAAATGGCCGTGGGGCCGTCGGCTCCACCAATTATTGCCAAAGACGCGGCCTCGGGCAACGTGAAGAAGTTACAGGCCACGAGCAGCACCGCAAAGATGCCGAACTGCGCGCCTGCGCCAAAGATGGCCAATTTCAAGTTGCGCAGCATGGGGCCGAAGTCGGTCAGCGCGCCCACACCCATAAAGATGATTGGCGGGAGGAAGCCCGTCTTAATCAAGGCATAATAGAGAAAATTCATTATGCCAAGGTCATGAGCAATTTCGGGCAATGACATCTCATAGACGTTTTTCGCCACTTCATGGCCGTTTTGCATAAAGTGAACCATGCCCTCACCATCGGCAGCAATAACTCCCATGCCGCCTCCTGGGAAGTTGGCTATCAGCACGCCAAAAGCTATCGGCACAAGCAGAAGAGGTTCAAACTCTTTCTTTATGCCCAAGTAGAGGAGTAGGAACGCCAATGCGTACATGATAAGGAATTCCGGATGGTCTATGATAGACCCGATGGCCGTCATTCCATATATCTTTTCTAATATCTCTTGCATAATATGGCTTCCTTATTTGATTTTCATCAATACGTCGTCCTCTGCCACGGCGGAACCGCTAGTCAGGCAAATCTCCGTCACCACTCCGTCTTTCTCCGCAGCAATGGCGTTGAAAGTCTTCATGGCCTCGATGTAGCAGACCGTCTGGCCCTTCTTCACGAGGTCTCCCACTTTCACGGGTTTGTCGCCGTTATTCTTCACCATGTAGAACTTGCCCTCAAGCGGCGCGGTCAGAGGCTCGCCGTCTCCTGCGCTCGCTGTTGTGTGCGTCTGTGCCGCATTGGTTGCGGAAGCTGCGGGCGTGGCGTCTTTGGGACCAATTGTCACTTGATATTTCTGCCCGTCGACGTCCACCACAATGGTCTGCGGCGTGGTGAGCGCCGCGCCCTTGTTCTTCTCGGCTTTGCGCTTGGCCAGGTCGGCCTCGAAGTCGGCCTTTGCCTTGCCACTCTTGTAGGCGCGGTATTGCTGAGGGTGCATTGCCAGCTCAAACAACTCCTCGTCGTCTTCGCCGAAGTCCCAATTGTTGGCTTTCATCTCGTTCCTAAACTCGTCAAGGGCGTCAGGGTAGTTGGTCTGCGGGTCTTCATCGTGGAACTGGCGACCTTGCTCTTTGGCCTTGGCCACAAGTTCAGGAGCCAACGCCCCTGGCAATTTGCCGCTCTTGCCAAGCATCATGTCCCAAATGTCGTCGGCAATCATGCTCCAACGCTCCTTGCCTTTCTCCATCTGGATGACGTTCATCAGCGCCATATTCTTGACATATTGGCTGAATGGCGTCACAAGGCACGGGTAACCCATCATGGGCCATACATATGCCACCTCGTTGAAGAGTTTTATCAGCAGCTGATCTTGCGTCAGTTTGGGTTGGCCATGCTTCTCCTTCCAAGTGTTAAGCGAGGCGAGGTTGGTCTCCAAGTCTGTCATGAGGGAGCCCATCATGCCGCCAGGAAGTCCTGGGCCTATGAGCAGGGAGTTCATGAGTCGGTTGCGGCTAGGTATGTAGTAGCCCAAGAAGTCGTCAATCATGTCTTGAACCAAGGAGCGGACCTCCATATAGGCCTCCATATTGATTTCAGGGACAATGAAGCCGGCGTCTTTCAGCATGGCCTGCACCGCCAGCACATCGGCGTGCGCCGTGCCCCAAGACAGCGGCTCCATGCCCACATCGACAATGTCGCAACCGGCTTGACAAACCTCCAGAATGGAGGCCATGCTGAGGCCTGGGCCCGCGTGGCTGTGGTACTGAATTGTGATGTCGGGATATTTCGCTTTGATGGCGGCGACAATTTTGCCCAAAGACACCGGGCGGCCAATTCCAGCCATATCTTTGAGGCAGATCTCGTCAGCCCCGGCCTCAATGAGCTGGAAAGCCAGGTTGGTGTAATACTCCACGGTGTGGATGGGCGAGTAGGTGAGGCACAGGCAGCACTGCGAGATCATGCCGCCATCGTGGGCGTAGCCGATGGAGGGGATTATGTTCCGTGGGTCGTTCAGTCCGCAGAATGTGCGCGCAATGTCGGTACCCTGACGTTTCTTGACTTTATAGAAAAGTTTTCTCACATCGGCTGGCACGGGGCTCATGCGCAGTCCGTTTAGGGCGCGGTCCAACATGTGCGTCTGGATCCCCGCCTCGTGGAAGGGCTTTGTCCACTCCCTCACCGCACGGTTAGGGTTCTCGCCATAGAGCAAGTTAACCTGCTCAAAACCACCGCCATTTGTCTCGACACGCGCAAAGCAGCCCATCTTGATGATTGCAGGAGCCACTTTGACCAGTTGGTCTACGCGGGGGACGTATTTGCCAGAAGATTGCCACATGTCTCGAAAGACGAGGCTGAACTTTATCTCTTTTGCCATTATTGTTTTCAGATATTGCCGCCGCCGCCCATGGGTCATCGGGTGGCGTTTGCGGCATTGTGGATTGAGTTTTTGTTTTCGAGAATTACGCCTAAAGCTTCTTTATGTCAATCACTTTAGCTTGCCCGCCAGTTATCTGGTTCACGGCGGCGTCAATGGCTTTAGCGACAGCAGGGCTGACTCCCGTGTCGCTTGTGGCCTTGGCCTGCTCACTTTCGTCCTCGGGGACAAATCTGTTCACAGCCCTTATTAGAAGCTTGCCGCCCTCAATTATAATGAGGAGCACGACAAACACGGTTCCCATGCCAACGACAAGCAGCTTTAGGGCTTCGACTATGTTATTCTCCATGGTTTTAAATACTTTTTGTTATCAACCGTTGCGGCCAATGCGAAACAAAGGCCAAAGGCAACCCAAATATACAAAAATATTTAAACATAGGTGCTGATTTCGCTTGCGCTCACGTACGCACTGTGAGGCAATTGCCGCCCAAGTTGTCACGTTTATGGGCATTTTGCCCCGAATGCAGTATCTTTGTTACGGATGTGCGGGCTTTTTGCGCATATCCGTTTAAATATACAATAGTATGAACCTAAAGAACATCCCCCTGATTAGAAATACTGACAGTGGCAATTTTTTTGTCATGGCAGGCCCTTGCGTCATTGAGGGCGAGGATATGGCTCTCCGTATTGCAGACCATTTGGCCAAGGTGTGCGACAAGTTGCGCTTGCCGCTCATATTCAAGGGTTCTTATCGCAAAGCCAACCGTTCGCGCATTGACTCATTCTCCGGCATCGGCGATGAGAAAGCCCTTAAAATTCTGGCCAAGGTGCGTTCGGAGTTTGGCGTCCCTGTGGTCACAGACTTCCACTCCGCTCAGGAGGCCGATATGGCTGCCGAGTATGTTGACGTGCTTCAGGTTCCAGCTTTTCTGTGTCGGCAGACCGACATCTTGATGGCGGCTGCGCACACAGGAAAGGTTGTGAACATAAAAAAAGGGCAGTTCTTGGCTCCGGAAGCCATGGCTCACGTGGTGAAAAAGGTGGTGGACAGCGGCAACTCCAATATCTTCATAACGGATCGAGGCACCATGTTCGGCTATTATGATTTGGTTGTTGACTTCCGCGGGCTGCCCGTCATGCGCCAGTTCGCTCCCGTGGTGTTGGACATTACGCACTCGCTCCAACAACCCAACCAGGCTTCTGGCGTGACCGGCGGCAAGCCCGCCCTCATTGAGACCATTGCGCGCGCTGGAGTCGCCGTGGGCGTTGACGGCCTCTTCCTTGAGACGCATTTCGACCCTTCAATAGCAAAGTCCGATGGGGCCAATATGCTCAAACTGGATCTCTTTGAGCCGCTTATGGAAAGGCTCATAGCCATCAGGAGCGTTGTCAATGGCTTCAAGTAGGTCGGGAATGAAGGCGGGAGGCTTGGCCGCCGTTTTAGCCTCCTGCCTCTTTTGCGTATCTTGTTCCAGGCCCGCCGCGGACGAGTGTGAATTTCACAAGGGACGAGATTGCGCGTCGATCCGTTTCTATGCCTACGATTCGAGTGGCTCGTTGCGCATCGTTGACTCCATGGCGGCAGACGAGGATGTTCACAGGTTGCCTCTGGCGCCGGGCGGGCGTGTTATGGCGGCAGCCTCGGCTTGCGGATTGGCGTATTTCATATCGGAGGGATGCGTTTTGACCTTCGATGCCAAAGACTGCCAAGTGATTGGTGGCGAATTGAATGCGGCAAGGCGAGATTTTGAGCTGACCTTATCGAGGTTGCGAAGTGCGGCCTCGTTGAGATACGACTCTGTGGCTCATTGTGAGCATCTGTCTGAAGATGACGGAAATGCGGAGTTGGCTGGCGTGGTGACCCAAGAGGCAGAACGGATTTGCGGCTACGCGATGCGCATTGTCACCGCAAATGCCAACAATGCGGTTGGGCAATATGCCTTCTGGTTCGGAATTGCCCAAAACGCAGGGATCACTAATGATGAGTATGATAAACTACTCGGTCGGGCAGGCTCACACGTGGCCAATTTCCCTCCAACGGCGGCGGAAACCATGCGGCGGAGACATGAGCGAGAGACAACAGCCGGTTGCAATGTTGCGGATGTTGGCTTGTTGGATTCTTATGGTGATTCTGTTCGCCTTGCACAATTGGTTCAAGACGGCAGGCTCACAGTTTTACATATATTCGACCCTTATGATAACTCAACGCCTCATACGCTGGCCATGCTTCACAGACTGAGAAGCCAAAGTGCACAATAC
>CAKUYZ010000048.1 GCA_934717675.1 uncultured Bacteroidales bacterium | reverse complement strand
CCGTCGGGCCTGTGAGTTTAGGCTTGTCGCCGAGGCGGAATATGCCGTCTTCGGAGGTCTGCCCGCCCTCTTCCTCTGCGGCTGGTGCTTTCTCGGCCTGTGGCTCCGCCACGGGCTGGGTTGCCTCGGCCTTCGGCTCTGCCGCTGGTTTGGGCTGCTCTTCTGGCTCGGGCTTGCTCTCGGGTGCGGCCTCCGCCTTGACCTTGACCTTGGTCTCGGGTGCGGGTGCAGGCGCGGGTGTGGCCTCCGCTGTTGGCTTCACATTGTCGTTGGCCTCCTGTTTAGCCTCAGGCTTTGGTTCCGGTTTGGCCTCAGGTTTTGGTTCTGGTTTTGGCTCTTGTTTTGCCTCTGCCTTGGCGGGCGCGGGCTTGGCCTTGCCTTTGCCGTTGCGCTGGAAGGTGCTGAGGTCTAGCTTGCCAACCACCTTGGGGCCTTTGCTTGGCTCTGGCTTTTGTGCCTCGGTCTCCGTCACGATGCCATCGTTGCCAATGGAGACGAAGGAGTCCTTCTTGCCTTTGGCTGATATTTCGATTTTCTCGGACTCGTTCTTTACCTGACGATCCACCTTGAACTCCTTGGCCAGCCTGTCATACATCTCTTCGCTGATCTTGGTGTTCTGGTTCAGCTCGTCAGTGACTCCGTATTTTTTGAGTGTCTCAATGATAGTCGTAACGCCGACGCCGGACTCTGTTGCAAATTTGGAAATTCTTATTCCTCCTGCCATATGTTGTTTTACTCTCCTTCTTTTTTGTGTTTTCTAAATGACCCGCGACATCTTTCGCCCCGTGGCGCAGGTTGTCATGAGCCTCTGTCTGATGGTTTGCAGCAAAGCCCCGTCGGCGTCTATGCGTCTTGCCGCTCGCGTGGCGTCGCTGCCTGCCGCTTGCGCCCTATCATTCGAACTCGGCCTTTAGGACGGCGAGGACGTTCTTTATTGTCTCCTCCTCCAGGTCGGTCCTCTTGACCAGCTCGTCATAGCCGAGGTCGAGGACTGATTTGGCCGTGTCGCAGCCTACGCCCTTGAGCACGTCGATGACCCACGGCTCAATCTCGTCAGTGAACTCTTCCAGGCGCACGTCGTCTACCGTCTCGGCCTGCTCGCGGAAGACGTCGATGTCATAGCCGGTGAGCTGGATGGCCAGCTTGATGTTGCTGCCGCCCTTACCTATGGCCATGGAGACCTCGTCGGCGTCGAGATAGACCTCCGCCTTGCGGTTCTCGTCATCGACCTGTATACGGTTGATTTTGGCTGGGCTGAGAGCCCTCTGTATGTAGAGCTGGATGTTGTTGGTGTAGTTGATGACGTCAATGTTCTCGTTTCTGAGCTCGCGGACAATGGCGTGGATGCGGGAGCCTTTCATGCCCACGCAGGCTCCTACGGGGTCGATGCGGTCGTCATATGACTCAACGGCCACCTTTGCCCTCTCGCCCGGCATGCGGACAATCTTGCGGATGGTGATGAGGCCGTCGAAGACCTCCGGCACCTCGTTTTCGAACAGTCGCTCGAGGAACACGGGCGAGATGCGCGAGATGATGACGAGCGGGTTGTTGTTTTTGAACTCCACGCGGGCCACGACGGCGCGCACCTGGTCGCCCTTGCGGAAGTAGTCGGCCGGGATCTGCTCGCTCTTGGGCAAGATGAGGTCGTTGCCCTCGTCATCGCGCACCAGGGCCTCGCGCTTCCACACTTGGTACACCTCGCCGGTGACTATTTGGCCAATCTTCTCCTTATACTTGTTGAAGAGCACGTCCTTCTCAAGCTCCATGACCAGGCCGGCCAGGTTCTGCTTGAGGCTGAGGATGGCACGGCGGCCAAAGTCCTTGAGCTTGACTTCGTCAGTGACCTCCTCGCCCACCTCGAAGTCGGAGTCGATCTTCTTGGCGTCGGAGAGGCTGATCTGCAGGTTGTCGTCTTCCACCTTGCCATCTTCCACCACGGTGCGGCTGCGCCAAATCTCGAAGTCGCCCTTGTCCGCGTTGATGATGATGTTGAAGTTGGAGTCGGTGCCGTACTGCTTGACCAGCACACCGCGGAATGCCTCTTCGAGGATGCGCACCATGGTGGCCCTGTCGATGTTCTTCAGCTCCTTGAACTCGGCAAATGTATCAATCAGATTGTTGTTTTCCATTACAACCTCTTGTCTTTAATGAGAAGTCTATATGTTTATTTCTTGAATGTTCGGGGGGGAGGGCGGGTCAGAACTCCACAATGTCGCGCACCATCTTCACGTCCGCGCGGTTGTAGTGCGTCACGGTGGTGAAGGTCTGTTTTTTCTTCTGGCCCTCCACTTTCCGTTTCTCCTCTGTCTCAATGTCGAAGCCCTCATCGTCAGCGTCTACCAGCACGCCGCGGATCCATGCGCCGTTTGGCATGGTCACTTCCACCTTGTTGCCGATGTTTTTGCGGAACTGGCGCGTCACTTTGAGCTCGGCCCCAATGCCAGCGGAGGATACCTCGAGAGAGTAGTCTTCCTTGTCGCGGTCTAGGCAGGTCTCCACAATGGCGTCCAGCTCCTCGCAATATGATATGGGGATTCCGTTGTCGCCATCGACCACGAGGCGGATGTCATTGTCCGCCCCCACCGTCAGCTCCACAATGAAGTTGCCGTCGGCCTCAATTTTCTCGGCCACTGCGGCCAAGACTTGCTCTTTGCTTATCATTCGTTGGTAAGGTATAACAAAATAGGGGACCTAAGTCCCCTATCTACGTCGCATAACGCCTATATGAGTGCGGCAAAGTTAGTGATACTTTGCGAAACGGCAAAATGCTATGTGTTTCACGCATTTATAAAAGTTGGGCTCTGCGCCTCTTTCTTGTGCGGTCCTATTGCTTTGGCGTGAATTGTTCTGTTTATGTGTTTGCTTTTAGGTATGATAACTTTCCGTGGCGCAAAATTTGGTATGTTTTACTGTTGGGCTTAGCCGTCGGCCTCTTTTTGCTGGGTCGCATAATCTTTGTGCCTGGCCGCCACCTCGTCCATTGAGATGCCGAGCATACCCATGGAGCGGAAGAGTTCGGGCAGCGTGCGGCGCAAGAAGTCTGCCTTGCGCTCCTCCATAATCTTGTCTTTGGCCCCGGGGCTGACGAAGTAGCCCATGCCTCGCTTGTTGAATATCACGCCCTCGCGGCCCAGGTGCTCGTAGGTCTTGACGGCCGTGTTGGTGTTCACTTGGAGGCTTATGGCATAGTCGCGCACGCTTGGCACCCTGTCGCCCTCTTGGTATGTGCCGGTCAAAATCTCGTCACAGAGCCTGTCGGCCATTTGGAGGAATATTGCCCTGTCGCTGTTGAACATTGTCATAGGCAAAGTTTTTGCGTGGTTAGACGTTGATAAACGCGCCTTTCACCACCTGCCTGCGCTTGAACAGCCTGTATGTGAGCCATATGAACAGCGCGGAGAGCGCGGCCCCGATGCTGTCTGCCCACCACACGGCGGCAGTGAAGTTGATTTGGTACTCGTCAAAGTCTATGGCGTCGTTGATCCACACTATTGAGCGCAGCAGCCCTAGCGAGCAGAGGAACATGGCCAGGAAGGTGAGCAGCCAACGCGAGCGGCTGAAGAGCATGCCGCCGAGGGCGTAAGAGCTGCAGCACAAGACGTGGCCTATGATGAAGAGTGCGCTTATGCCCATGGCGAGGGCCGCGTCGGTGTCTGCCACACCGTTGCTCAGCTGCACGAACCAATAATCCGTCAGGCCGCTGTGCGTCAGCACGGGCAAGAAGTTGGACGGGAGCATGGTCAGCACGGCCAGGTGGAATGCCACGGAGAACGAGAGCACCGGCGCGCAGACGTTCATGATGAGTGACGAGATGACCTTCTCGGCGTTGGAGGCCGGCAAGAGGAGAAGCTGCATGGGCTGCAGCTGGCCGCTTGAGCCTTTGCTGGGGATGAGCATGCGGGTGAAGCACACCGAGACGAAGATGGAGAGCGCGAAGGCGTAGGGGAGGGTGAGGACCTCGACGGTGCCGGCTGGGTCGTCATCTCCATATGCCGTCAGGAAGAATATGACGACGGAGATGAGGTATGTTATGACGGCCACAGACAAGTCGGTCCGCCACGATATGGAACCCATGTAGCGCATGGTGAGCCACAGGCGGTGCGGGGATAAGCTCTTCATGGTCTGTTATTTCCCAAGTTTAAGGTCGTCTGTGTCAATGCTTCCCGCGCCCGATTTGTCCTTGCTTATTGAGCGGGCGTTGCCAGAGATGTCGGCCGAGGCAGCGCCAGACATGCTGCACACCACGTCGCCGCAGTCTTTGAGGCGTAGCTCGCAGCTGCCGGCGCCCGCCGCGCTCACGCTAACGTTCTCCGCGCCAATAATGTAGGCTTCAAGAGAGCCGGCTCCATTGAGCTGCGACACGAACTCGTCCCTGACGGTGGCGTGGTCAATGTCTATGTCGGACGCCCCGTTGCTGCGGATTTTAAGGGTGTTGACGGCGATGCTGTCTATGTCTACGTCTGACGCGCCGTTGACGAGTATGGAGAGGGTGTTGAGCGAGACGGGCTTGTCCATAATGATGGAGCAGGCTCCTGCGGCCTCGATGTTGCTCAGGTCGGGCGTGGAAGCGTAGACCGTGACTTTGCCGGAGCCGCTCATTTTATTGAGGAAGGATATGTTGTCTTTCTGGCGGATGAACAGTTTGTCGCCGTCTTGCTTGACGGTATATCGGGCCACGTCTTTGGCGTCGCCGTCTATCCTTACGCTGTCGGTCTCGCCTTGGGTCAGGATGAGCGTCACGGCCCCGCCGACATTGACGCTGCTGAACCTCTCGGCCTTGATGGCGGTGACGACGGCCTCTGCGTCTGCCGTGGCGCGGTCTGAGGCGGGGCGTTTCTCTATTATGCAAGAAGTTGTTGCGACGGTCAAGATGGCGGCCGCGGCTATTATTAATGCCTTTTTCATATCTGAGTGTATTTTAGGTGTTTATTCTGCGTTATTTATTTAGCAGCCCGCGCGTCACGGCGTTGAATAGCAACTCCATGTTCACTTGCGTCTCCTCGGCGTCATCTTGCCTGCGCGCCATGAAGGAGAGGCCGCCAATGCTGGGCTCGGAGTATATGATGTCTGGCATTGTCTCGCCCGGCATGAGCGTGCCGAAAGTGAACTCTTGCGATAGCTGCCCGATGGATTTGTTCAGCAAGATGCTGTGGCTGTCTAAGATTACCACGTTGTCTAGCAATTGCTCCACGTCGTGAACCTGGTGGGTGGATATGACCGCGAGGCGGTCTCCAGTCATGGCGGAGGCCATCACTTTGCGAAACTGGGCTTTGCTGGGGATGTCTAGTCCGTTAGAAGGCTCGTCCATGAGCAGCGTCTTGGCCCCGGAGGCCACTGCGAAGCAGAGCATCACCTTTTTGCGTTGGCCTAGCGAGAGCTGATCCAGGCGGCGTATGTCGGTGGTCATATCGAACTCCGCCAAGCTGCGTTCCAGCTCGGAGTGGTCAAACTGGGTGTAGAAAGGCGCGTTGGCCCTGACGTAGGTTGATAGAGACACGTGTGGGAGCTCAAACTCGTCCGGCACGTAGAAGATGCTGGCTAGCGTCTCGGGCCTCCTGAGGCAAACGTCTGTGCCATCGGCCTCCACCACGCCCGCCTTGGGGCGCAGCAATCCGCACATCAGGCCCAAGAGGGTGGTCTTGCCAACGCCATTCTCCCCCAGCAAGCCATATATGCGGCCATCTTCCAGCCGCAGGCTGAGGCCGTCCACCACTTTGGGCGCTTGGCCGGGGTAGCTGTATGTTACGTCTTTTATGTCTATCATGGCAATAGTCGCATTGTGTTGGTGTCATACCTGTGTAGTACACTGCAAATATAAGCAGACTTTACATTCCCGCAACAATAAAATGCGCAAATGTTGGGAAAAGTTTTGGAAGGGCGGGTGGGGCGGCGAAATGCTTAGGAGGCGAGCCGTGGGGCGTCTTCTCGTCGGGGTGCTTAGTTGCGGTGTGGCAAGATTGCCCTTTGGCCAAGGGGTGAGGCTGGCCCCCCCCCCTCAGCCTCTGCGCGACAGCTTGATGATGATGAGCGCTACGGACAGCAGTGCCGTGATGACGGCGCCAGACGGCAGGTCAAAGAGAAACGAGAGCGCCAGGCCCGCCGCGCACCCAATGAGTGCCACGAGGCCGGAAAAAATCATGACGCACGGCAGAGTGTGGACGAAACAGAGGGCTATGGCTTGAGGCATGGTGAAGACGGACAGCACCAAGATGATGCCCACGGCCTTGATGGACAACGATATGGCCAAAGCCATGATCACGGACGCTATGCCAGACACGAGCCTAGGCCTCCACCCCGCCACTTGGGCATATGTGGGGTCGAAAGATGTGTAGAGCAGCGGGCGATAGAAGATGACGGCCAACGCCACGACCACGATGGCCAACGCCCCGCTGGCCAGCACGTCGGCGCGGCTCACGGCCAGCACGTCGCCAAACATGAAGCCCATGAGGTTTGGCGCATAGCCCGGTGTGAGGCTCATGAAGATTACGCCCACTGCCATGCCCAATGACCACAGCATGGCAATGGCGCTGTCTGTCCTGACGCCGCCGCGCTCCGTGGCCACGTTTATGCCTAACGCGCAAGCCACGGCGAAGGCCAACGCCCCGAGCGTGGGGTCGAAACCCGCATAGTAGGCCAGCCCTATGCCGCCGAAGCTGGCGTGGGTGACACCACCGGCCGAGAAGACCATGCGGCGCACCACCACGTAGGTCCCCACCACGCCGCTCAAGACGGCGAGCAGGCACACGGCGGCTATGGCGTTACGCGCAAAGGCATAATCTAAGATGCTGGTGTCCATTGGGGTGTGTTACAGGGTCAGTGTCTGCGTGGCCACGCGGGTTGCTGCGTCGCGGTCATGCGAGACGAGCACCACGCCCATTTGTCCTTTGAGGCGCGGCAGCAGGTCATATAGCGTGGCTTCGGAGTCGCGGTCGAGATATGTGACGGGCTCATCGAGGATGAGCAGGTCGGGTTGGCTCATGAGGGCGCGGCACAGCATGGCCCTTTGCCTCTGCCCGCCCGATATTTGGCCAATGGGGCTGTCCGCCACGGCCTCTAGGTGCGCAAAGCGTATGAGTTCCGCGGCTCTGTCTTTGGCCTGGCGAGTGGTGAACAGGTGGTGGCCGCGCGTCTGCCCCATCAGCACCACATCTCGCACCACGATGGGGAAGTCGAGGTCGGCGCTCACGGCTTGCGGCATGTAGCCCACCTTTAGCCCGGGATGGCGTATCACGTGGCCGTGCAAGGGCGGCAGCAGGCCTAGCATCACTTTCACTATTGTCGTCTTGCCGCTGCCGTTGTCTCCTTCGAGCGCGAGCAGCGAGCCTCGGTCAACTTCTAGTGAGATGTGGCTCACTATGGCGCGCCCGTCATATCCGGCCGCCACGTCATGAAATGTGAGCAGGGCGTCTTTGTTCATCTCTGCGTGAGGGCGTCGGCTATGGTGGCCATGGTCTTGGGCCAGTCTGCCGCCTCTGGTGTCAGTGTGACCACTTTGGCCCCAATCTCTTCTGCCGTGGCGGCTATGCGGTCGGGCGTCATGCCGGGCTGGATGAAGACTACTCTTGCGCCTGCGGCCTTTGCGTCGTTGGTCAGCTCGGCGTAGCGGCGGGGCTGCGGGGCCACGCCGTCGGTGGCCACGGAGAGTTGGCGCAAGCCGTAGTCTCGCGCCACGTAGGCGAGGGCTGGGTGGTAGACCACGAAAGTCTGTCCTGGCCATGCTTTGGCGGCTCGTTCCATCAGGGAGTCTGCCTGCGCCACGTCGGCCAGCAGCGAAGTGAGCGCGGAGTCGGCATATTGGGCGGCGCGTGGCATCACTGTCTTGATGATTTCCGCCACGTTGCGGCTCATGGTGGCCGCCTGTTTGGGCGAGAGCCAGTAGTGCGGGTCGGCCGCCGCGGCGTGGCCGTGGTGTGATGGTGTGGTTATGAGGCTGATGCCGCGTGACGCGTCGGCCCATTTCAGGCTTGGCGCGGCGGCCATGATGCGGTCTCGCCATGTGGTCTCGAACTCAAGCGGGCCGAAGGCAATGTAGGCCGTGGAGTGTGAGAGGCTGGCCATTTGGCTGGGGCGCGGGGTGTATGTGTCGTGGTCCGCGCCGAGAGGGATCATGACGTTCACTTCAACGTCTGGCGGGCAGAGGCGCGACACGAAGTAACCCATGGCGGGGTTCGACACGGTGAGGCTCTCGCGGCCCGCTCCCTCGCCTCCGCCGCAAGACGTGACAGCCAGGGCCAACATGGCCGCCATGACGCTACTGCTGGCCAAAGAGCTCAAAGACATCTTGCGAGTAGTTTTTTGAGACGGGAATGGAGGTCGGCACCGGGGTGTCCAGTTTGACCACGAAGCCATCTTTCGACTTCTCAAACATCCTGACGTGCTGACGGTTGACCATATAGGAGCGGTGGCATCGGATTATGCCTTTGGCTCTCATGTCGTCCTCGATGGCCTTAAACGTCCCTCGGACCATTGAGGAGCCCGTTTTCTGCCCGTCGGCGTAGTGCACGGTGAGGTAGTTGTCCGCCCCTTTGATGTATAGGAGGTCGCTTGCGCTTATGGCCAGCTTGAGCTCCCCTTTGGAGTCGAAGAAGTTGACCATCTGCGGGTCGTCCGCCTTGCCGGGCGCGCCGGCGTGCGTGGTGCGATATTCGCTTATTATCCTCAGTCGGCGGTCCTTGTCTCGCCAAGAGAAGTATAGCCACATGACGCTATATGGCAGCAAGATGATCCACCCCGTGTTCTTGAACGATATTTTCAGCAGTTCGCCCACGGGACGCGCGTCATTGAACATGAAAATCTCCAGCAGGGTGAAGGAGAAAGCAATGGCCACGACCTCGGCCGCAATCCACAGCAAGTAGGCCCAATAGGCTATTGGGCGACGCAAAGACTTGCAGTGGCGGTATAAGATGAGGCGGCTGATGGAGACAACCACCGCGCCAATGACCACAAGGAGGGACGACAGCATGAAGTACCTGCCCTCAGACACTCCGCCCTTCAGCCACTCCCTGGAGCCATAGGGCTCAAAAAGGTTGATAAAGAAGAGGGTGAACAGGGCCGTGAACACAACCAGTCGCACCTGGTTGCCCTTTTCCACTAAATATTTGGGTATGTTCTTGCTGAAGTCCATGATTCAGTGCGAAGATAACATTTTTTCGCTTTGCGCAGATTGGCTAGACCGACAAACGGCCCTATTGCGCCGACATATACCTGCGTTTGAGCCTCAGGAGCAGCAGCGTGGCGGCAAGAGCCAGTCCGGCCACGAAGCCGAACCAGATGCCGACGGGGCCAAGCCCCACGACGAAGGCCAAGACAAAGCCCACGGGGATGCACGTGGCGGCGTAGGATATGGTGGCTACGCGGGCGGGGTAGTTGAAGTCGGCGAAGCCGCGGAGCGCGCCGATGGCCGTGACCTGCAGGCCGTCAAAGAGCTGGAAGAGCGCGCCGACGAGGATGAGGTGCGCCGCGATCTCTAGCGCACCCTCGCTGCTTATGACGAGCGCGGGCAAGACATTGCGCAAGGCTATGAGCGTGAGCGCCGTGCACGTCATAAACGCCGTGGCGAGGCACAGGCCCGTGACCACGTAGCGTCGGGCCGAGGCCATATTGCCCGCCCCGCTGTCTATCGAGACCTTGATGGTGACGGCCGTGCCGATGCCTCCGGCCATAAGGAACGTCATGCTGGTGAAGAGGTTGACCACCTGATGGGCGGCGATGGCCTCAGTGCTTATCCAGCCCATCATGATGCCGCCAACGGCGAAGCCCATGCACTCTATGACGGACTGCACGCCGAGGGGCAGACCTATGCGCATGAGGCGCGTGGTGAGGCTGTGCGCATGGCTGCGGGCCGGGACGATGCCCAGCTGGCGCAGCTTGCGGCGCAAGACAACCTCCATGGCCGCCCACATGAGGGTGCGGCAGATGAGGGTGCTGACGGCGGCACCGTAGGCCCCCATGCCGGCATAGGTCCCCACGCCGAAGATGAAGACGTAGTTGAGGGCTATGTTGAGCAGGTTGCACGCCAGGCCTATGACCATGGGCGACGTGGTGTCTTGCAGCCCCTCTATTATGGTGCGGGAGCACACGAACATCTGCTGCCCTATGAGCGAGGCGGCGTAGATGGGCAGGTAGTAGCGCGCTATGTCCACCACCTCGGCCGGCTGCCCCATGAGCGGCATGGCCAGCGTGAGGATGGCCATGACGGTGAGCTGGAACAAGACGATGCGCCAATTGAGCGCGCGGGCGTGCGCCACGAGCGTGTTGATGGAGTCGGTCTGGCCGCGGCCGAGCCTTCGGCCCACGAGGGGGGTGATGGAGGCGGCCATGCCTATGCCGAGGAACATGAACGGCACTGATAGATTGCCAGAAAAGGACACGGCGGCAAGAGGCACGTCGCCCAGGCGGCCGACCATGAACGTGTCGGCAATATTGACCAGCATGGAGCTGGCCTGTGAGGCGATGACGGGCGCGGCCAAGGCGAGCAGGGGCAAGACGTAGCCCCCCCGGCTGCGGCTGCAGAGGGTTGTTTGGGACATGTGTGAGATGTGTGCGGAAGCCTCTCGCGAGGCGGATGGGGGAAAGCGCGGGTTAGAGTGTGCGAACCACGCCGATGACTTTAGACAGCGAGCGGACCTCGCTCTTGGCTATGGAGAATGGCGCCACCTCCGGGTTGTCGCTGCGGCAGAGAAACTGGTCTGGCGTGGCGGAGTCATTGAATATGCGCTTGATCATGATGCCCTGCTGACCATCGACCACATAGACGTCTCCGAAGTCCACCCACGAATCGGCATCCATTTTTTTGCAGGCCACAAGGTCGCCACTGACAAACGTGGGCTGCATGGAGATGCCTTGCACCCTTATGAGGAAGTCGGCTCCGGCTTGGGCGAACTCTGGCACCAGGTAGTGGGCGCACTCGTCTAGCCTCACGCCAGGCTCGTCCACGCCATTGAAGCCCGCCAGGGCGGCGAGGGGGATGAGCGGGAGCGAGCCAGCCTGCGGCTCTCTCACGGGCTGCGCCTCCACCCCGGCCAAGTTGCCGCCAAAGCGCGCCATCATGGGTCCGTTGCCAAGGAGCAGCCACTCGGCGGATATGCCGTAAGACTTGGCCAACATGGACAGATTGTCTGTCGAGGCGTTGGCTTTGCCGCCCAAGATGAGGGACAGGCGACCCAGGTAGAGGCCTAGCCGCTCCATAATCTCATTCTTGTTGCGCGCCAGGCGACTTTTCAAGATGAAGTTGACGGCTTGACAGAACCTGTGGTTTATGTCTTCTCGGAGGGTCGGGGTTTGCGTTTGCTCCATAATTTCTAGTGTGCTTTTTGAGGTGCGTGGCAAAATTAGCTTTTTTTTGCTGATTCTCAAAAAACACGGCGGCTTAGCCCGTCATAGCAGCAGTTGCGCCACTCTGAAGAAGAGTGCCGAGACGACCCACGCCACAGCAGTGGTGTATGCGGCCGTGAAGACGGCCCATTTCCAAGAACCCGTCTCGGCCTTTATGGCGGCCACGGTGGCCAGGCAGGGGAAGTAGAGCAGGATGAAGAGCAGGTAGGCGTAGGCCGAGACGGGTGTCATGCCGTCGGCCTCCATCTTCTGCCTCAGTGCCGTATACTTGCCCTGGTCGCCGTCTTGCTCGGCGGCTTCTAGGCTGTCATCGTCGGCGAAACTGTCATCATCGGCATAGAGCACGCCGAGCGTTGACGCCACAATCTCTTTGGCGCCGACACCGGCAATGATGCTGACGTCTTGTTTCCAGGTGAAGCCCTGCGGGCGGAACACAGGCTCCACAAACTGCCCAATCTGGCCAATGAAGCTGCGCTCCTGCTGCTCTTGCCGGCTCACGCCCTCGTGGCGCGGGAAGTAGCCTAGCGCCCACACTATCACGCTGGCCACCAAGATGATGCCACCCATCTTTTTAAGATATTGGCGGCCGCGTTCCCACGTGTGCCGGCCGATGGCCTTGGCCGTCGGGAAGCGGTAGGGCGGCAGCTCCATGACGAACGGGGTGTCGTCATCGCGCATGACGAAGCGGCAGAAGACGCGGCTCATGATCACCGCCATGATGATGCCCAATGCGTATAGAGACACCACGACGGCCGCCTGCCACCGCGCGGCGAAGAAAGTGCCAACGATCATAATGTAGATGGGCAGCCGCGCCGAGCAACTCATGAACGGCACCACGAGCATGGTGACGAGCCTGCTCCGCCTGCTCTCGATGGTGCGGGTGGCCATGATGGCCGGCACGTTGCAGCCGAAGCCCATGATGAGGGGAATGAAAGACTTGCCGTGGAGGCCCATGCGGTGCATGAACTTGTCCATGATGAAGGCGGCGCGGGCCATGTAGCCCGAGTCTTCCATAAGGGCGATGAAGAAATAGAGGATGAGGATTTGCGGCAGGAAGACAATGACAGACCCCACGCCGGCCAGCGCGCCGTCAATGACCATATCTCGCACGGGGCCGGCCGGCATCAGTCCGCCGAGCGTCTGCCCCAGCCACGCCACGCCGGCGTCAATCCAATCCATTGGCACTTGGCCCAGCGTGAATGTCACCTCGAACATGAGGAAGAGGATGGCGAAGAAGAGCGGGAAACCCAGCCACCTGTTGGTGACGAGCTTGTCTATCACGTGCGTCATGCGGTAGGCCCCGAGCTTGTCTCCCATTTTGTATCCGGCCTCGGCCAGCGCGCCGCGGATGAACCCGTATTTGGCGTCCATGATGGCGGTCTCGCTGTCGGTCTGCAGGTCGGCCTGTATTTGCGCCTGGGCCTTGCGGCAGGCCTCGTTCACCTCGGCCGCGTTGGGCAGCGAGGCCACGATGTCTTGCGTAGCCTTGTCGTTTTCCAACATCTTGATGGCCAGGTAGCGCGTGGAGTATTTTGTGCGCACTTGCGAGTCGGCCTTGAGGGTCTGCTGCACCGTGGCAATGGCTTTCTCGACATATCGGCCGTGGTTGACGTGGATGTGGCGCGCCACGTTGCGCCTAGGTTTGTCTCCGCTGGCGAAGTCCTCGTCATGGTCTGTGGCGGAGTCTTTCTCGGCCATTTGGTCATGCCATTTGCGGATGTCTCGCGCCACGTCGGGGTTTATG
>CAKUYZ010000047.1 GCA_934717675.1 uncultured Bacteroidales bacterium | reverse complement strand
GCGCACCTGCGTGCTCCACCCGGCCAGCCACACGCACCGTCAGCTCTCCGATGAGCAGCTGCGCCAGGCGGGCATTGCGCCCGACCTCATCCGCCTCTCGGTAGGCATAGAGAACGTGGATGACATCATTGCCGACCTCGACCAGGCCATGGCCGTTGTCAAATAAGGCTCTGGGCTTTAATGTAATGCGTCGGCGTGGCGTGGCCAGTGTGCCGCGCCACGCCGGCGTTTCTTCGTTCGGCGTCGGCATACCCATGGCTGTCCGTCGCTTCCCATTTTTCAGTATTTTCGCGGGGTGAGACGTATGAAATTTTTATATTGTGGCAGGTAGGCGCAACAGGTCTGCTGGTCGGGGGGCGCGTCGCAGGTTCTGGCGGCGTGCGGCCGTTGTCGCGGCCTTAGTGTCGGCGTTGGTTGTGGCCATTTTTTTGCTCGTGTTCACGGCCCGCGGGCGTGCCTTGGGCAGGCGGATGCCTTTCTATGACCGCCTGCAGCGGATGCTTTTGGGCGGGCCTAAAGTCCCGGAGGCCGATGCCTACGGGGTGGATGTGTCACGCTATCAGGGAGACGTCCGGTGGGACGAGGTCCGCCTCATACCGTTCAATATCACCACTCGCCGTCAGGGTGCCGATGACACGTCGGCGGCCGTCTCCATCGGTTTCATCTTCGCCAAGGCCACCGAGGGGGCCGATTATAAGGACCCGTGCGTCGAGGCCAACCGCCGCGGCATACGCTCCACGGGCGCGCTCTTTGGCGCTTACCATGTCTTGACCATGGCCAATGCGGAGGAGCAGGCCGACAATTTTATATCCCATTCCGGACTGCGGAACGGAGACATGCTCCCTGTAATTGACTTGGAGGAGGCCCTCTTGGGCGACTTTGGCATTGCGGCCGTGCGCAAGGTTCTGGCTTCCGTGGCAAAAAGGTTGAGAAATCACTACGGCAAACGGCCTATCATATACACATCCCAATCCTACGCGGCCAAGTTGTTGGAGGGAGGGCGTTTTGAAGGCTACCCGTTGTGGATTGCCAGATATAGCGTCGCGGAGCCTCCCGCAGGTGCTGATGTGTGGCAATTTTCAGAAGATGGGCGAATTCCCGGCATCGATGTGCCCGTGGACCTCAATGCGCTATACGCCACCCGTTTCCGACTTTCGTCATATATAATTGCCAAATGACCGTGACGCAAAGTGCCAAAGACGCTGTGGCAGCTGAAGCCTGCGTCCTGCACATTAAAAATATGGTTTGCCGCCGTTGCATAATGGTGGTGACGGAGGCGTTGACAAGGATTGGCCTCGTGCCGTTGCACGTTGAGCTTGGCGAGGCGGTGCTTCGCGACCCTGTCTCGCCGCAGTCTCGCCCCGCCATAAAGGAAGCCCTTGAAGAGTATGGTTTTGAGCTGATAGATGACAAGCGCACGCGCCTCGTGGAGCAGATAAAACTGTCGGTCATTGAGCTTGCGCGCAAAGAGGGCGCCCAGCCCGCAATCAACTTGTCTGATTTTCTCGCTGAGAGGATGCACCGCGACTATGGCTCGCTCAGCAAGCTCTTCTCCGAGGTCAACGGAATAAGCGTTGAGCGGTACTTTATTCTCCAAAAGATTGAGCGGGTGAAAGAGTTGCTGGTCTATGATGAGTTGTCAATCAGTGAGATAGCCGATCGGCTCAATTACTCTAGTGCGGCCCACCTTAGTTCGCAGTTTCGCAATGTCACGGGGATGTCTCCCAGCCAGTTTAAGCAACTCAAAGGAGGTCGGTTGAAGCCACTCGACGAAATCTGAAAGTTGCAAGTCATTCCCATAATTCTGTAAGGAGGGTGCGTCGTCGCCCTGCTACCTTTGCGTCCAGAGTTAAACTTAAACACATATGGACAAGGGTAGAAATGTTAAGAGGATCTATGCCGTCAAGGGCATGGGCTGTGCGTCTTGCGCCGCTCGCGTAGACAAGGTGCTGAACCGTCAGGCCGGCGTCTGCCGCGCCGCCGTAAATTTTGCGTCCGCCAAAGCCGTGGTGGAGTATGACCCCAACGTGTGTTCCGATGCCATCTTGCAATCGGCAGTCCAAGATGCGGGCTATGACATTGTGGCCGAGAGTGAGGACTCGGACTCTGGCTCTGACGATGCCGACCGGTCCGACTACTTGCGTGTGCGCCGCCGCGCCATTTCAGCTTTGGCGTTTTGCGTGCCATTGGTGTTCTTTAGCATGTTTTGGGGGCAAGGACTGTGGTGCGGCATGGTCCAATGGGCGCTCGCCTCGGTTGTTGTCTTTGGCCTGGGGCGCGGTTTTTTCGTCAATGCGTGGCGTTTGCTAAAGCATGGCCAGGCCTCGATGGACACTCTCGTGGCCGTCAGCACAGGCATCGCCTATTTTTTCAGCGTTTTCAATCTTTTGGCTCCTGGTTCGTGGGCGTCTCGTGGTCTTTATTTCGAGGCTGCTGGTGTCATCGTGGCTTTTGTCTTGCTCGGCCGGATGCTTGAGGAGCGCGCCAAACGGAGTTCTTCTTCGGCCATAAGGAAACTTATGGGTCTGAGGCCCAAGAGCGTGACTGTCATTTCAGACGCTGGGAAGCGTGATGTGCCGATTGCCGCCGTCAGGCGCGGAGACGTTGTGCTTGTCAGGCCCGGTGAGCGCATTGCGGTGGATGGCGTCGTGGCAAGTGGCGAGTCTTGTGTAGACGAGAGCATGCTCACGGGAGAGCCAATCCCTCGGCTCAAGCGAAGTTGCGACAGTCTTTTTGCGGGAACAGTCAATCAGAACGGGACGTTACGCTTTGTGGCGAGCGGCGTGGGGGCTGATACCATGTTGGCACACATCATACGCATGGTGCAAGAGGCGCAGGGCAGTAGGGCGCGCGTGCAGAGGTTGGCAGACAAAGTGGCGGCTGTCTTCGTGCCGGTCATCATCATTGTAGCCATCATGGCTTTCATCGTGTGGGTTGTGGCTGATCCGGCCGAAGGCTTCGCCCACGGGGTGTTGGCCATGGTCTCTGTGCTCATTGTCGCTTGCCCTTGCTCGTTGGGTCTTGCCACGCCCACGGCCATTATGGTCGGCATCGGCCGAGCCGCCGAGGCTGGTGTCTTGATAAAAGACGCTGAAAGTCTGGAGGTGGCGCATAAGGTCAACGCCGTGGTTCTTGATAAGACGGGGACGCTTACTGAGGGGCGTCCTGTCGTTGTCCGCAAAAAGATTGAGGCAGGGCGCGAAGACGCTTTGGGTGTGTTGCTCTCTTTGGAGCGTCGGTCAGGCCATCCGTTGTCCGCTGCCGTCATTGAGGCTCTGCCTGGTGCGGAGGGCGTGGATGTGGATAGGTTTGAGAATATTCCGGGCCGGGGAGTTAGGGGCATGGCTGGCGGCCGTGTGTATCTTGCCGGCAATGCGTCTCTCTTGGAGAGTGGCAAAGTGGCCATTGATGATGGTTGGCGGGCTCTGGCTCAAGAGTGGGAGAAGGGGGGAGACACGTTGGTGTGGTTTGCCACTTCAGAGGGGGTCGTTGCGCTTTTTGCCATTGCTGATGTGGTGCGGCAGAGCGCGGCGGATGCGGTCTCGCAACTGAAAAATATGGGCGTGGAGGTGCATCTGCTCACGGGAGATAATGAGGCGGCGGCAAAATCCGTTGCGGCAAGAGTGGGCATTGAGCATATTAAGGCGGGGGTGTTGCCAGACGGTAAGTCTGCCTACATTCAAGGTTTGCAAAAACAAGGCCATATGGTGGCAATGGTTGGCGATGGCATAAATGACAGTGCCGCTCTGGCGCAGGCCGACATGAGCATAGCCCTTGGTGGTGGGAGTGACATTGCGGCCGAGACGGCCATGGCCACCATCGTATCGTCCGATTTGCTCAAGATTCCAGAAGCCATACGCCTCTCCCGGCACACGGTTAAGGTTATTCGCCAAAACTTGTTTTGGGCGTTCTTTTACAATCTGATGTGCGTTCCCATAGCCGCGGGTGTGTTCTATCCCCTCAACGGCTTTCTCCTAAACCCTATGCTGGCAAGCGCGGCCATGGCGTTCAGTTCCGTGTCTGTCGTCCTCAACAGCCTGCGTCTGAAAATGGTAAAGTTGTAAAGGAGAGTATGGGCAACAAAAAGGCCGCCGTACGGAAATCGTACGGCGACCTTTTTATGATAGTTAGAGATTCCAGACTACTTTGCTGCGTTGAGCTTGTCAAGTGCGCCCATAACCTCAAGGACGTGCTGACGGCTGGTCTCCAGCAGAGCCTTCTCCTCATCGTTGAGGTTCAGCTCAATGACCTTCTCCACGCCGTTCTTGCCAAGCACGACAGGAACGCCGAGGTAGCAGTCGTTGATGCCATACTCACCCTCCAGCTTGCAGCATACGGGGAATACGCGCTTCTGATCCTTAACAATGGCCTCTACCATCTGAGCTGCAGACGCGCCAGGAGCATACCATGCGGAGGTGCCCATCAGTTTGACGAGCTCACCGCCACCGTTCTGCGTGCGCTTTACGATTGCGTCGAGGGTGTCCTTGTCAATAAGGTCGGTAACGGGAATGCCGGCAACGGTGGTGAAGCGTGGCAGCGGAACCATGGTGTCACCGTGGCCACCGAGGAGCAGACCCTGCACGTCCTTTACGGATACGCCGAGGTGTTCTGCAATGAATGCCTTGTAGCGTGCGCAGTCGAGCACACCGGCCATGCCGATGACGCGGTTGCGAGGGAACTTGGAGGTGATGTGAGCCTGGTAGGTCATCACGTCAAGAGGGTTGGAGACAATGATGATGACGGCATTGGGGCTTGCTGCCACAACCTGCTCCGTCACGGACTTCACGATGCCGGAGTTTACGCCGATGAGGTCGTCGCGGGTCATACCCGGCTTGCGGGGCAGGCCGGAAGTGATGACGACGACGTCAGAGTTTGCGGTCTTGGAGTAGTCGTTGGTGGAGCCTACGGTCTTCGTATCGTAGAGGGTGATGGGGGCCTTCTCGTAAATGTCGAGAGCCTTGCCCTCTGCCACGCCCTCTTTGATGTCGATGAGGACAACCTCATTGGCGGCCTCACGATATGCGAGGACGTCTGCTACGGTGGCGCCTACGTTACCGGCGCCGACAACTGTTACTTTAGACATTGTATGCGTTTTTTATGTTTGTTTCCTTTCTGTCAGTTCTTCACCTACAAAAATAATAATGTCGGGCGATATGCGGAAAAATTTCCATTATTATTTGTGGCCTCGAACGGCGGCTTTTGTTGCTTTTTTAACGTTGTCAGTCGGCGCAAAGATATGGGTTATAAAGTCTCTCGTTGGCCACCGTGGTCTCTGGCCCATGCCCTGGCAGCACGCGCGTCTCGGCGGGCAGCCTCAGCAGTTTGCTTCTCACAGATTCCATTATGGCCGCGCTGTCGCCGCCAGGGAAATCCGTCCTTCCCACGCTTTGGCGGAAGAGGGTGTCCCCCGTCAGGCATGTGCGGGCCTCGGCAATGTAGAATGATTGGCTGCCCGCCGAGTGGCCTGGTGTGGCCATCACGGTGGCTTTGGTGTCGCCAAAGGTTAGCGTCTCGCCGTCTTGGGTGGGGTGGGATATGGCAAAAGTGTCTGGCGCGGGCAGGTTCCACCGCGCGCAAGCCCTGGCGTTGCCAAGTATCCATGCCTCGTCCGCGGCCGAAGCCCAAACGCCCGCGCCATACCTCTCCATTGTGGCTTTCGCGCCCCACACGTGGTCAAAGTGCAAGTGTGTCAGCCATATGCCCTGAGGCTTTAGCTCGTTGAGGTCAATATAGTCCCACAGCGTCTTGCGCTCAGCGGCGTCAATGCACCCGGGATCCACAATCACGCATTCGTTCGTGCCGTCACTCACCACGTAGGTGTGTTCGCCTATGGGGTTGAAGGTGAATTGTTTAATTGTCACGCTGCCCATTAGCCCACATTCTCGGCCTGCTCCCCTTTGCCCATCTGGTCAATGAGGAAGTGAAGCCTGTTCTCTAGGTTGACGCGCGCCACGGAAGAGTCTATGTCAAGGAACAGGAGGCCCGTCTTCGGGCAAACCTTGCGAAGCCTGTTCTCAATTCCGCGTGCCACAATGTGGTTGGCAATGCAGCCAAAGGGTTGCAGGCACACCACTTTGTCAATCCCCGCGCGGCTCAGCTCCATCACTTCGCCGGCAATGAGCCACCCCTCGCCAAACTGATTGACAAGGTTGAGGACCTCCGACGCGTCTTTGGCCATGTCGAAGATGCTGCCCTCGGGGCGGTAATACTTGAAGCGGCGCTTCACTTTGTCCCACTTCTTGTCTCGGCTCTCAACGTAGGTTTTCAGGAATTTGGTCACGACTTTGGCTTGCCATGAGCTCTTTTCTATGTCATGACGGTCGTTGACCTTGTTGTTGACAAAGGCTTGGAGCAGGAAGCTCATGAGCGATGGCACCACCACCTCTATGCCCTGCTCTTGCAGCCACTCGCCAATGTGCAGCTGCCCGAAGTTGTTATACTTTATATATATCTCGCCAATGAGGCCTATGGCTCTGGGCTCCACGCCCGTGGTCTCTATGGCGTTGAACTCGTCCACAGCCTTGTCTAGCAGGCCGAAGAGGCCCTTCTCGCGCTTCGTGGCCACCAGTTCGTCTCCGAGTGCGATATATTTGTCCATCAAGGCTTTGGCAGTCCCCTTTACTTTCTCGCGGACTGCCATGGCGCGTTGCATGGCCGCCAAGGCCTCGGAATATTGCACAATCTTTATGGCGAGCGTCAGTGCCAGGCGGATGTCGGCCTTGAAGGCCGGCTGCTCGTTGCCATAGGCCGCGCCCGTGTTGAGCGAGAGTAGCGGCACGTCAGAGAGGCCCGCCGTCGTCAGTGCGTTTTTGATGAGCGCAAGGTAGTTCGTGGCGCGGCATTGTCCGCCTGTCTGCGTGATGCCTACCACATATTTGTCCCTCTCGTCACGGTGCTTCAGCATGAACTTCACAATGTCGCCCACAACGAGCGTGGCGGGGTAGCACACCTCGTTGTGCCCATATTTCAATCCGGTGGTGATGGACTCCTCATCGGGTTTGGGCAGGTTCTGGAGGTTGAACCCCAGTCGCTTGAAGAAGTTGGGGAACAAGGGAGACAAGGAGTCGGAGAACCACGGCACCACAATGGTTCTCTCCGTTTTCTCTTTCTCCGTGAAGGCGTTGTGGATGGCTTTGTATGGCTTGGCTTCCACCTTATGGCCCAGCGCTCCGCTCTGCTTCAGGCTCTCCACCAGAGATCGCAGGCGCAGTCGCACGGAGCCGGGGCTGCTTATCTCGTCAACGCGAATCACGGTGTGGTTCTTGCCCGCGGCGTTCAAGATGTTGGAGCACTCGTCCATAAGGAACGAGTCTGGCCCGCAGCCGAACGAGTTGACCTGTATGAGCTGCACGTTGGCCGGCAACGCCGCCACGCCATGCGCCGCGTGAATGACGCGGTTAGGATATGTCCATTGCGAGATGTAGTTCATCTCCAGGCACTCGCCATGGTCGTCACGGAACACGTCGTCAGATATGATGTCCACGCCAAGGTCCGTGACGATTTGTGCCACGCGCTGGTTTATGAGCGGGTCTATATGGTAGGGGCGGCCCGTCATGACGAATATCATGCGACCCTCGGCAATGTCTTTGTCCAGCAGCGCGCGCTCCGTCTCCATAAGGTGGCGTTTCACCTCCATCTTCTTGCCTATGGCCTTGCGAACGGCGTGCTTAATGGTGGCGCGCTTGATGCCCAAGGTGGCCAGATAGTCGTGGCAACTGTCATAGATGGCTTTCTCGTCCACGAAAGAGACGACGGGCGTGTCGAAGTGTATGCCGTAGCGGCGCTCCGGGTCCACGGCGGAGCGTATCACATCGGGGTATCCGCTCACCACGGGGCAGTTGAAGCAGTTTGAGTCGTGCTCGTGCTCTTTGGTCTCCTTTATGACGAGGGGATAGAAGATGCGGCTCACCTTCTTGTCTATCAAGTTCATTATATGCCCGTTGGTCAGCTTGGCCGGGAAGCATATGTTGTCACTCATGATGGAGAAAATGCCGCCGCGGAACAGTTTTGTCGTGCTCTCGTCAGACAGCACGGGGCGCAGCCCGCATTCGGTGAAGAGGGTGTTCCAAAAAGGGAAGTTCTCAAACATGTTGAGCACCCTGGGGATGCCTATGACGCGCGGGTCGGCCGGGTCCACGTCGGCCGTGTTGGCGGTGGCGAAGGTGTAGTGGTACTTCTCGTCCACCTGGTTGCGGCCGGGGGTGAGGCTCTTGCTCTTTGAGTGGAAGATCCGCTCACACTTGTTGCCGGCGAAACTTATGTTTCCGTTGGGGAACTTGAAGCGGACCACTTGGCAGTTGTTTGTGCAGCCGGAGCAAAGCACCGTGTCGGTCTTGATGTCGGCAAGAGTGGCCAACGTCTCATCGGGGTTGAATGACGACGCCGTCTTTTCCACGCTCTTTTGGGCTATGGCGTATAGTGCTGAGCCGTAGGCGCCCATCAGTTCCGGGGCGTCTGTCGTCCACACCTCCTTGCCAGACAGAATCTCCAAGGCGCGCAGCACGGCCTTGTTCTTGAACGTTCCGCCTTGGGCCACAATGGTGTCGCCGAGCCTGTTGAGGTTCTGCATCTTCAGCACTTTGAAGAGGCAGTTCTTGACCACCGATATCGCCAAGCCGGCGGCAATGTCTCCCGGGTCGGTGTTTTGGCGCAACGCCTCCTTCACCTTCGAGTTCATAAAGACGGTGCAGCGCGTGCCTAGGTCGCACGGCCTGCGCGCCCGGCACGCCATCTCCGCAAAGTCCGGCAGCTTGATGTTCATCATGCCGGCAAAGCCTTGCAAGAATGAGCCGCAGCCCGAGGAGCAGCTCTCGTTGAGCTCAATGTTGGCCACCGCGCCGTTGCGGATGAATATGGATTTGATGTCTTGTCCGCCAATGTCTAGGATGAACGACACGGCGGGATTGACGTAGTGGGCGGCCTTGAAGTGCGCCATGGTCTCCACAATGCCGTAGTCCAAGTTGAGGGCCGCCTTCACCAGGTCCTCGCCATAGCCCGTCACGGCCGAGCCTCTGAACGTCACCTTGGCGTGGCGGTCTGCCGCCATGCTCAGGAACGACCGCAGGGCCTCTTCCACCTTCTTCAGCGGGTTGCCGTCGTTGTTGGAGTAGCTTTTGAACACGATGCGCCCTTGCCCGTCCGTGACCACGAATTTTGTCGTCGTGGAGCCCGAGTCTATGCCCAAGAACACGTCGGCCGACGCGCCATCCTCAATCTCGGCATATTGCAAAGGCTTGACCTTGAGGTTCTTCTTCCACTCCTCATACTCATTGTCATCTTTGAAGAGGGGTGACAGGTATTGCTCGCTGCCCTTCGTGGCCTCGCGCTTGAGCCTGTCACGAATCTCACCTAGGCTGATGGCCATGCCCTTGTCGGCCGAGAGGGCCGCGCCGCGCGCCGTCGTGGTCTCTGCGCCGGGCAGTAGTATCAGGTCTTCGGGTTTCAGCTTCATCACCCTCACGAAAGCTTGGCGCAGCGAGGGCAGGAACGTGAGCGGCCCGCCGGTGCAAAGCACGGGCGTGATGATGTCCGCGCCGTGGGCCAACGTGGTCATGGTCTGCATGGCCACGGCGTTGAAAATGGAGGCCGCTATGTCTGCCGTTGGCAGCCTGCGGCTCACGAGGTTCTGTATGTCGGTCTTGGCGAAGACGCCGCAGCGCGACGCTATGGGGTATATGCGCGTAAAGGTGGCGGCCTCGTCGCTCATCTTCTTGGGCTCAATGTCCAGGAGCGTGGCCATCTGGTCAATGAAGGCGCCCGTGCCGCCGGCGCAGGAGCCGTTCATGCGGATGTCTGGGCTTTTGTCTTTGTGGAAGAAGACCATTTTGGCGTCTTCGCCTCCCAGGTCTATGAGCGTGAAGTCGGTGCGGCCTGTCTCTTTCATAGCCGCGCTGGCCGCCAAGACCTCTTGCACGAATGGCAGCCCGGAGCGTTCTGACAATCCTATGCCCGCCGAACCCGTCACGCACACGCTGTATGTGGCGTCGGGGCCCACGGCTTTCTCCATCTCGTCCAGCTGGTTCTCTAGGCACGTGCGGATGTCCGCAAAGTGGCGTTTGTACGAGTTGAAGGCCACCTCGCCCGTCTCTTGGTCTATCACCACAAATTTGATGGTGGTGGAGCCTGCGTCTATGCCGATGCTGTAATGTCTGGTGTTGTCCGAATTGTTTGCTGTCTTCATTTTCCTTATGTGGTTCCCCTTGTCTCATGGCCTTTGGGCCGCGGCGGGGATTAAAGATGTGTTGTCAGTGTTTGGGTTGGCGGGCCTGGTTTGTGTCTCACTCCTTTAGCAGCACAACCGTGCGGCCGTTCACTTCGCCCACCACTCCGCCATGCGTCACTTGCCATATCCGCATCTCGTGGCTGTTCGCCTCAATCACTCGTCTGCGGATTTTGGGCACAATTGAGACGGCCACAAATTTGCGCAGCTGCCTCACCATGGCCTCTTCTACGTTGTTGCGGGCGGTGGAACCCGAAAATATGCAATTGAACGATGCCGTGTCTGGGGTCATCGTCAGTTCGTCGCCCGTCACGCCCCAGTCGCCGCCGAGCGTGACCTTATAGCTCAGCCCCACGTCTTCAAACTCCAGCGGCCCGCCGAAGTGGAACGTCAGGCCAACGCCCATCCCCACTTCCACGCCGCCTAGCCCCAAATGCTCTCTTGAGCTAATCCTGACGGCGCAGGTCATGCCGTCCTCTTCGTCATACGTCTCACTCAGATACGTGCGATACGTGCCGGCCAGTGCCAAGTCTTTGCCCATCAGGCTTATGACACCTGCCGCCACTACCACGACCGCGACTGCGGCCATGACGAAGTATCTCTTTTTCAACATGCCTGGCATTTCTGCGTAAGGTGTGGCAAAGTTAAAGTTTTATTCCGACTTATGCGCCTGCGTGCTTATTATAAATATGTAAGAGCCGCCGCGCCGCGTATCGCCGCCTCGCGGAAAAGTTTTATATTTGCCCTCCGTTAATATATTTTTCACGACAAGATGAGTGCATTAGTCATCAATAGCCATGCCGAGCTTGAGGCCCTCGTGGGCAAGGAGCTGGGCGTCTCCGAGTGGCATCAGTTCACACAGGAGCAGATCAATCTTTTTGCCGACGCGACGCTAGACCACCAGTGGATCCATGTCGATGTCGAGAGGGCTAAGCGTGAGTCTGCCTTTGGCAACACCATTGCGCATGGCTACCTCACGCTCTCCATCCTGCCGCACCTCTGGGAGCAGATTGTGGATGTGCGCAACATCAAGGATCAGATCAACTACGGCATCGAGAATTTCCGTTATCAGCAGCCCGTGGTCGTGGGTAGCCGAGTTCGCCTGCACGTCGTTGTGCGTGAGGTGCTTAACCTCCGCGGCACCACCAAGGCCACCATGAGCGTAAAATTGGAGATTGAGGGTCAGAGGAAACCCGCCTACACGGGAGATATTGTGTTCCTCTATCATTTCAACAACATCTAGCCTTCCTGGTTAGGAATATGAAGCGCGGGCGCGGCGAAGTCATACTCGCCGCGCCCGCGCGCTGTTTTTGCCAGGGTCTCGCCCTTAGCGTAGCCTGTCTAGGCTCTTCACGAGGGCCTCGTCGTCAGAGATGCGGCGGTAGGCCAGATAGTCAAGCACTGCGGCGAGCAGCGGGGTCAGCCAGCCGAGGCAGAAGTGGAATTCCGACTCCATGGCGTCCGTGGCCGTCACGCAGAGATATACGAGAAGAGCCGTCACGCAGACCTCTATGCCTGCCGCTATGCCGACCATGCGCATCTGAAGAGGGCGGTGCTTGAACATAAAGAGCCCCACCGTGTTGAGTATCACGGCCACGAGCAGCACAATGGCAAGCGGCGTGAGGCTGCGGACCAAAGGGTCTTGACAGCCAGGGGTGACGTCCCAAAAACCGTTCCATCGCAACTCCATGATTCCTTTCGCGCTGGCAAAGGAGTCGATAGGCCATGCTATAAGGCTGCACATCAGCAAGATGGCCACCAAAATGAAGATACTCTGTATTCTCTGTATCATGCTTTGTGTTATTGTGTTTCGTGTCCCTTTCCCATCACGCAGCACGGAGTGCGGCGCGACACCACAAATATACTCAAAACGGCCCTTTCCCGTGGTCGCTTGACGCGTAATTTTTAACAGGCCGCCCGCTTCGCGGCAACGGGACGGCCGTAGTCCCGCCCCCCAGCTAAATTGCCGCTAAATTCTCATCATCAAGCTATTTTTCATTAACTTTGCCCCTTGCTTAATTGGTTTATAATACAATGTCGGAAAATAAAGCAGACGCTAAGGTCACGACGTCTACCTTCGCGCGTATGAAGCGCGAGGGTGAGAAGATTACGATGCTCACGGCCTACGACTACACCATGGCCTCCATCTTGGACGAAGCTGGCGTTGACTCCATACTTGTGGGAGACTCCGCCTCCAATGTTGTGGCAGGCTGGCCAACCACGCTCCCCATAACCATTGACCAGATGATATATCACGGCGCGGCTGTCAAGAGGGCGGCCAAGAGGGCCCTTGTGGTCGTCGATATGCCGTTCGGCTCTTATCAGGCCGGCGTGGAGCAAGGGGTCAATTCCGCCGTGCGGATAATGAAGGAGACGCTTGCCGACGCTGTCAAGATTGAGGGCGGGGTGGAGATTGAGGCCACCGTCAGGGCCATCGTCGCCGCTGGTGTGCCCGTCATTGGCCATTTGGGTCTCACCCCTCAGAGCATCAATAAGTTCGGAGGCTACGGCCTGCGCGCCAAAGACGAGGCCGAGGCCAATAAACTGGCGTCTGACGCCCTTGCGCTCCAGGCAGCCGGATGCTTTGCCATTGTGCTGGAGAAAATCCCGACAAAGCTCGCCACGAGCGTGGCGCAGTCGCTCAGCGTGCCGGTGATAGGCATTGGCGCGGGCGATGGCGTGGACGGCCAGGTTCTCGTTGGGCAGGATATGTTGGGCATGAGCACCATGTTCAAGCCCAAATTTGTCCGTCGCTACCTCAATCTGCATGACGAGATCGCCGATGCCGTCCGTCGCTATTCCGCCGACGTCAAGGGCGGGAAGTTCCCGAGCGCCGAGGAGCAGTATTGACCATTCACTTG
>CAKUYZ010000046.1 GCA_934717675.1 uncultured Bacteroidales bacterium | reverse complement strand
AAAGATTTTGGCCTCAGTGAAGGCTTCTGACATAAAGAAGGAAGTAGACAGGCTGTCAAAAGAATACAGGTTGTTGGACAATGAGATCCAGGGCCTTAATTGGCAATATGAACTCTTGTAGTCGTCAGTGGCGCAAGACCAAGATAAAGTGAGGGCGAGTGTCGGACCCGTTGTTGTTGGTGCGGGTTTAAACAATTCCAACTCGATACGATGAGCGTATATTTTCCGCAAGCCCGCGGAAGCGAAGTCACAACTTACGGGCAGACGGTTTACGAGCTCATCGCGCACACCTGACCACGTATCACCAAGACATTGACTCACAAGCCCCGCCAACGCGCATTATGCACATTGGCGGGGCTTTAATCTTTGGGATGGTTGTGCTTCATATTCCTTACATCTCTGGTAATTGGATGCCAACCTCGTCTTTCGACGTGTCCATCACAAAAGTGCTTTGGATGTCGCCTATATACTCAATCTTGCCAAGCACGTTGAGAACGAAGTGCTGGTAGTCTTTCATGTCGGCTGCGTGAATTTTAAGCAGGTAGTCAAATTCGCCAGATATGTTGTAACACTCCGTTACCTGCGGCAGGGCGTTGATGGCCGTCACAAACTCATTGGCTATCTGGAAGTTGATGTGTTTCAACTTTACGTTGCAGAACACCACGAAGCCATAGTTTATCTTCTCCATATCCAGCACCGCGACATATTTTTTTATCACTCCCTCTTTCTCCATCCTGCGCACTCGTTCAAATACGGGCGTGGTGGAGAGGTTCACCTGTTGCGCCAACTCTTTGGTCGTCAGGTGGCTGTTGCGTTGCAGGGCGCTCAGGATCATATAGTCTGTCTTATCTAGCTTGCAGTTCGCCATTTTCTTGTTTAGTTTAGTTGATGAAGATGTTGGAGCTACTTCTTGGGGCGTCTTTTGATTGGCTTGCCATATTTCTGCCTCATCAGAGTTTTGTGAGACACCCTGTGATTCTCTTTCTGATTCTTTTCGCTCTTTTCATGGAAGGCCTTGCCGGGCGTGGCGTCTATTTCCGTGAAGCTGTTTCGCATCCTCACCTGAGGCATCTCGGCCTGCGTCAGCACATCTGATATTTCCACGCCTTCAGGCATTGGCTCGCGGCTCACTGTGGTTTTCATCAGTCCCTCAATGTTGGCCAGTGCGGCCTCCTCGGCTTTCGTGCAGAACGACAGCGCATGCCCCTCGTCCACGACAATGGTGGAGTCGTTGGCGTCTTCGGGGTGCGCCAGGCGGACGCGGCCTGTTCTGCCAATGCGGTGGATATACTGTTCCGGCTCGAATGGCAAGTCGAAACATATCACGTGGCTCACTCCCTCAATGTCAATGCCTCTGGCGATGAGGTCGGTGGCTATCAAGACGTCTGTTTTGCCATCGCGGAAGCTGCGCAACGCCCCGAAGCGCTGGCTCTGCGTGCGGCGTGAGTGGATATAGTCTAGGCTCACGTGTGGCGCTCCGTCGGCCTCGGCCTCTGCCAGGCACTCCGTCATTCGGTCGAAGACCTCGTCGGCCATGGCAATGGAGCTGACAAAGACCATCACGCGCCTCATGGCCTCGTTGGTCGTGAGCAGGTGGGTGAGCAGGTTTATCTTGGTGTTGAAGTTCGGCACTTCCATCACCGTCTGGAGTATGTTCTCCAGTGGAGTGCCCATTGGTGCGGCCTCAATTTTCAGTGGCCCGTTGAAAAATGTGGCGGCGAGCGCCTCAATCTCGCTGTTCATTGTGGCGGAGAACATTAGGTTCTGCCGTTTCTTGGGCAGCAGGTCCAGCACTTGGCCAATCTGTGTGCGGAAGCCTTGCTCCAACATCTCGTCCACCTCGTCCAGCACCAAGCGGCGCACGCCTCCAAAACGCAGAAGGCCGTGAAGAGCCAGGTCACGGATCCGACCAGGCGTGCCTACCACCACATCGGCTCCCTCCCGTATTCTGGCGGCCTGGGGTTGGATTCCTGCGCCACCAAAGACGCCAACCACCATGATGCCAGAGTCTTGCGCTAGTTTCTTGACCTCTTCCTCCACCTGAAGCACCAGCTCGCGCGTGGGCACAAGCACAACAATTTGTGGTTCGTGGCGCGGCGTGAACTTCCATAGGTTGAGCGATGGCAGCAGGTAGGCTATCGTCTTGCCGGTGCCGGTCTGCGCGATGCCCATGACGTCGCGGCCGGACATAATGGCTGGGAAAGCCCTTTCTTGAATCAGAGTCAGGTCTTTAAGCCCCAATTCTCGCAGGTTGGTCTTGAAATATTTCTTTATGTTGAGTTCGTCGAATGTCATATTTGGGCGAATATTCTGTTTTGGGGTGCAAAGTAAAGAAAAAAATGGCACACGACAAGGCAAGGCAGGACAGACGTGGACTTTCTGTGTTTGCGACAGCTGCCCTCCGCATAATCATTGTGGCACAAAAAGAAAACGTCGCAGGGGAACGTCCATCGGACGTTCCCCTGCGATTTCGGCACTTAACTTGGTTTCTTCTTTCAGTAGCTTGTCGTATTCCTTGCGCAATTTCGCCTTTCTTGTATTTGCTACGCCAAGAGCGAACCTCTTTGGTCTGCAGGAAAGAGCCAATGGTGGTGGGGGAATGGGCGGGTTGAGTTCCTTGTGCTGGGCTTTCTTCCTTACATCGAATGACGACTTGCGACGGGCGTAGGCCTCGGTCAGCGCAGGCCATCTGGCCTTCATATGGGAGTTGTGTGTCAACGTCGAGACCTAGCGGGCGGCTTTTGAAAAGATGGGAAAACATTCTAAAAACAGTGGCGAGAATCCCATCGGGGAAGAAAAAAGTTCTGTCGCGTAAGAAATCAGCAGGCGGTCGCTCCGTATGGCAGGTACATTTCACACATCCCCCCGAATAGCGGAACTTCTGTAAAAAAGGTAAGTCTTGAAGTATTTGCTTCACCCTAATGGAATTTGCTGGGTGCTATATTTGCGGTGTGTAACAACGGAAGTTTATAGCATGAAAATGTATATCGCGCTGGCAGCAATGCTGGCTCTAACATCAAACATCATGGCACAGCAAAAAATTGTTCAGACGGCAGGCCGAGACCAACTTGGCGACTTCGCCCCTGAATTCGCACACTTGAATGACGACGTCCTTTTCGGCGAGGTCTGGAGCCGCAATGACGTCCTCAGCCTACGCGACCGCAGCGTCGTGACGCTCACCGCACTCATTAGCCAAGGGCTTACCGACTCGTCGCTCACCTATCACCTTCAGACGGCCAAGAAAAACGGCGTCAGCCGGACGGAGATTGCGGAGATAATAACGCACATTGCCTTTTACGCCGGATGGCCAAAGGCTTGGGCCGCGTTCAGGCAGGCCAAGGAGGTGTGGGCCGATGAGCTTGTGGCGGATGACGCCAAGTCGGCTTTTCAGCGCGAGATGATATTTCCCATAGGCGAGCCAAACACGGCCTACGCCAAGTATTTCAAAGGAAACAGCTACCTCGCGCGCATATCTACGGAGCAAGTGCCTGTGGCCAACGTGACGTTTGAGCCTGGGTGCCGCAACAATTGGCACATACACCACGCCACCCGTGGTGGCGGGCAGATGCTCATCGGCGTGGCCGGTCGTGGTTGGTATCAAGAAGAGGGCAAGCCCGCGGTGCCCATCTTGCCAGGCACAGTGATTCACATTCCGGCCAACGTGAAGCATTGGCACGGCGCCGCGGCCGACAGCTGGTTCGCCCATTTGGCTTTTGAGGTTGAGGGTGAAAACACGAGCAACGAGTGGCTAGAGCCCGTCAGCGATGAGGACTATGGAGTCTTGGCCAAGCAAAAGTAAAAACAGGCTACGATGCGCAAAACGCAGCCCGCCTAAATCGAAGGCGGGCTGCGTTTTTATGTTCTTGTGGCTGAGTGGCGCCGCGACCGCAAAAGAAAGAAACTGCTATTTGGGCTCAGCGTGGACGTAATAGTAGTTGTCTTGCGCGTTTGTGTCGTTGTGGTTCAATACAATGGCGACGCGCGTGTCGGCCGATTCCCAATAAGTGACAATGTCAGCCTTTTCCGGCAGAGCGCCAAATAACGCGCGGTAATGGTCGGCTTGCTTGCCCACATCCGTTCCGTGCCCGTAGTGGTTTGTCATCAGGTCGGTAAGTTCGCTAATCTCATTCTCGAGGATGGCCACGTCATCGCCGTTGCCTTTGTCTGCCGAATTGTAGCGCAACTCTGCATACACTTTGTTAATGTCGTCATTGTAGATTCTTGGCTCATAAACCGTGAAGCTCCGTTTTTTGTCAAGCAGGCAAGAGACAATGTGTTGCCGGGCATTGCTCGTAATGCGCGATTCCCAGTCGTAGCATAAAAAATTGCTTGTGAATACGTTGTGGCGCATCTCATAGGAGTATGCGACGCGGCCCGCTCTGTAGCCCTCAAAAATTGAGGTCAAATCCGGGTCTTTTTCAAGAAAATAAGTCGCCCACTCCGGTGGCGTCTGCACTGGGTTCTGTTCTTTGCGCCAAAAGACGTAGTAGTCTGGCATATAGTTGGCATTGCTTCTCCACACGAGGGAGTCGTAATAGTCAAGTGCCGGGTTTGGCAAATATTGTGTGCCTTGATTGTCCGTGAGGGAAAACCGTAGTTTGCCAAAGGCGATGACTGCCTGCCCCGATGTATTCTCATCAAACTCGTCCGGATTCCAATAGCGAGCTTCAACCTTGAATTTGCAACTGTTCGGGATGGCGTCGCTACTTTCCCTATCCGCATCATAGTCGTATATCTTTTGCGTTTGGGCAAGCTCACTTTCTGTCATACGCTGGTATATGACCATGCCATAGACGACTTTTGTGGAGCCGTCTGGCGAAGTCGCGTCACCAATTTTCTGCATCGTGTACATTTTCACGTCCTTGCTGTCGTTGGCCGTGATGATGAGAACCTGCATATACCGTTCCGCCAAGCTCTGCTTAGACGAGCCTCGCAAGATGTAACTTTTCTCCGCGTCGAAGCTCCAAGACGTGGTGTTGTAGTATTTCCCTGGGGTGTCTCCGCAGGAAAATCCCACAAGGCGTTCGGCAGATTTAAACCAGTAGTCTATATGTCCGCCGCCACACATGTCTGCGCGATAGTCAGTCCTTGACAGCCGTCCTTTGTCATCCACGGCGTATATGCCCGCGACTTTCCACCCATATCCCTTCACCTCATCCTCAATCTCGTCAGCGCTCACAGGCTCTGCGTTTTTTAGGATCCCGCATTCGTCTTCGATGTCGAAAGCGCTCTCTCCAAAGTTGTGGCCGTCAAAAATTGGGTCGTCATGGTTGTCGTCCTCCTTGTCGCAACCAATGAGTGCCACGCTGGCCAAAGCGAATATGGTGGTCAAAACGTATTTCATGTCTCCTGTCTGTTTGATGAAAATCAGCCCTACGGAAGATCTGCCCTCTCCCGCCGCCGACGATGCCAAATATACGGCACGCGCCGACTATATTAAAACAGGAGATTTGTTAAAAATGGGTCGCCGTCTCGCAGTCTCAAGGAAAAGAAACGTTATTTTTGCCGCGTCTTCGTCAGTCGCGGTGGGCATTGAGAAAAAGCGTGCCAAGGCGTCGGACGGCAACCATTTTGACACTCTCTAGAAATGAAAAAGCAAACATCTTTCAGGATCGACGAGATGTTCGTTCCCGCCGTGCGTTTTGCGGGAATGCTCGTCATTTATCAAATCCTCAGGCTACTTTTTTATGCTTTCAACGCGTCGTTGTTCCCCAACGTCAGCCTTGGCGGTTGGACTCTGATGATGTATGGAGGCTTGCGTTTTGACATCAGCGCGCTTGTCTATCTCAACTTGTTATACTTCGTCCTGCATTACCTCTCCTTCCGTGCCAAGTTTGGCCGTGTGATGGGGCGCGTCATAGACGGGGTGTTCATTGTCTTCAACAGTGTTGGCGTGGCTGGCGATTGCATAGACTTCATATACTATCGCTTCATCCTTCGCCGGACCACTTTTGGGGTGCTGGACATATTGAAAAATGAGCAGAACATGGGCAGCCTTTGGCTCCATTTCGCAGTGGACTATTGGTACGTCTTCCTCATTTTCTTCATCTTTGTCGGTCTCATTGTCGCTTTGGTCCGCCTCACCCAGCCTGGCCGCTCGCCACTGCGAGACAGGGTGCCATATGTGAGCGTGAGCATAATGGCGTTTGCCATTGTCTGTGGTCTTTCCGTCGCCGGCATTCGCGGTGGCGTGCTGCACAGCACGCGCCCCATTGCCATGAACAACGCAGCCGCCTACGTCTCTAGCCCCGAGGAGAGCGCCATTGTTCTCAACACGCCTTTCTGCTTCATCCGCACCATAGGCAAGAAGAGTTTCGCCAAGGTGAAATATTATGACGAAGAGGAACTTGCCGCCATCTTCACGCCCGTCCATAAAGCCCCTGTGGACAGCTGCGCCATCCGCAGGCCTAAGAATGTGGTCATCTTCATTTTGGAGAGTTTCAGCCGAGAGTTCCTCGGAGCGTTCAACCCAACGCTCGAGGGGGGCAAGTATCGCGGCTATACGCCGTTTCTTGACTCGCTGTCTCGCCACTCGCTCATTTTCACCAACGCCTATGCCAACGGGCGCAAGAGCATTGACGCCATGCCCACTGTCTTGGCGTCGGTGCCGAGCCTCACTATGCCCTATGTGGTGAGCGAGTATAGCAACAACAGAGTGAACAGCGTGGCCAGCCTTTTGGGGCAAGAGGGCTACTCTTCCGCTTTCTTCCACGGCGCGGCCAACGGCAGCATGGGCTTCGACGGCTTTGCCAATAGTGCCGGATTTCAACGCTACTTTGGCAAAAATGAGTATGGCAACGATGACGACTACGACGGCGTATGGGGAATTTGGGACGAGAAGTTTTTCCAGTTCTATGAGCGCAAGATTGGCGAGATGCAGTCGCCATTTGTCACGGCCGTATTCTCCCTCTCCAGCCACGACCCGTTTAAGGTGCCCGCCGAATATGCCGGGAAATTTCCTAAAGGTAAATTGCCCGTTGAAGAGTGTATTGGCTACACTGACAATGCGTTGCGTAAGTTTTTCAACGCGGCAAAGAAAGAGCCGTGGTACGATAACACCCTCTTTGTCTTGACGGCCGATCATAGCAGCATTCCCGACCACTCCGAGTATAAGAATAACGCGCAGGCCTTTGCCGTGCCAATCTTCTTCTTCGCCCCTGGCGACTCAACGGTGTGCGGACGCGACACCACCATTGCGCAGCAGGCCGACATTTTGCCCTCCATATTGGGCTATTTGGGCTACAACCATCCATTCGTCTCTTTCGGCAACGATTTGCTTGTCGGCCAGCCCGACAGCCTGAGGGCGCGTCAGCGCCGCTTTGCCGTGAATTATAGCAACGATATGTATCAGTTGCTTGCGCAAGACACCATTGTCTATTTCGACGGCAAGAAACTGCAGGGCGCATATGATATGAAGGCCGATCCCAATCTCCATCACAACGTGATTGGCGAGTCCTATCCCAAGGATAAAGAGACTTTCATAAAGGCGTATGTCCAGCAGTATAATATGCGCATGATTGGCGACAGCCTCACCATTGGCCAATGAAGACGACCAGCTTCAAACCGACTATGAAAACCCGCGCGCTGCTCATGGCCCTGTTGTGCCTCCTGATCCGCTTCACAAACGCCCATGGGCAGATTGAGAAACGAGAGAGGCCAGAAGGGGAGCGGCCCAAGGTGGGGCTGGTCTTGAGCGGTGGCGGCGCTAAAGGCTTGGCGCACATTGGGATCTTGAAGGCCATAGACAGGTCGGGACTGCACATTGACTACATTGCCGGCACGAGTATGGGCGCCATTGTGGCGGCCATGTACGCCAGCGGGTATAGTGGTGAGCAGATTGAGAAAATAAGCCGCGAGACCCAATGGATGGAGCTGATTAACAGCAGGCCCGTGTTGCTAGACATCAGCATTGAGGAGAAAGATGAGTTCGACAACTACACTGTGGTGCTGCCCATGAAAGGCTTCTCGCCGCAGATAAACACGGGCTTTTTCACACCCTATCAGGTCATGCTGCGGCTTCAGGAGGTTTTCTTCCCGGTTTTTAAGACTGACGACTTTAGCAAGCTAGACATACCGTTCCGCTGCGTGGCTGCCGATGTGGCGAGCGGCGAAGCCGTGGTGCTAGACAAGGGCGACCTGGCCTTTGCCACGCGCAGCAGCATGGCCATTCCCGGGGTCTTCTCCGCCACCGACTATAACGGCACGAAACTCGTGGATGGCGGCATCGTGAGGAATTTCCCGGTCCGCGATGTCATTGACATGGGGGCGGACTACGTCATTGGCGTCAACCTGTTCTCCGGGCTCACTCCGGCCGACCAGATGAACACAATGCTAGACGTGATGCTCCAGATCACAAACTTCCGCGACGCGGAAGACCTGCGTGAGGAGAAGTCGGTGTGTGACATGATAATAGAGCCAGACGTGACGCGCTACAATGCTGCCAGTTTTGCCGCGCAAGACACCATCTTGGCCATAGGAGATTCCACGGGCGTGGAGTTTGAGCCTCTGTTTCGCCAATTGGCGGACTCTTTGCACCGACAATATGGCGTGCCTTACTCTCCCAAGGCGAGGATGCGGCCCTATGACGCCCAAGTTCGCATCATGGGCTTTGAGTTTGAGGGCGTTGAGAAGACCAATACCAAGCTGCTGCTGCACGCCCTTAATCTGCACGCTGGCCATCTCTACCGGCCTGCTGATTTCACCGAGGCCATAAAGAAAGCTATGTCAACGGGCTATTATAACAACTTGACATACAGGTTGAAACCGCTCAGCGAAAACGGCAATGAGGTCATATTTTGCTGCAAGGTGGTGGAGAACCCTATGACCACGCTCAAAGTGGCGTTGTCATATAACTCTTTCTCCAACGCCTCCATCTTCGTGGACTATCAGCGAAAAAGTCTGTTAGGGCATCTTTCCACCACCGACTTCAAGGTGGCCATCTCTAAAGACTTTAGGTTCCGCGTGAGGAACAGGACGCTTTTCGGAATCAAAGACAACCATTACATTGATTTCGAATATGACCACGCGCGCTTCGAGGTGCCGGGCTATAACGACACCAACAGCACGGCAAACATATACGACTACGTCCATAATGACGCCTCCGCCCTTGTGGGGCACACGTTCAGCCCGTCGGGAGACTTCGGCTTCAAGGTGGGCTGGGAAGACTTTCACGTCAAGCCCAGCATAGGCACCGCGGACGAGCGTATCAGCGGGCATATTCACAACGTCTATGCCGCCGTGCGCCGCCGCGTCAATACCCTCGATCGTAAATTCTTGAGCCAGAGCGGCATTAAGTTCGATGTCGATGCCTACGTGGGCTTCATGCCTTTCTATAATCTCAAGAGCGGCAATGCGCTAGACACTTTGAAAAATGATGGGCTGAACGACTTTAACTTCTTGGCCAGGCTGAAAGCCAGGTTGGAGATGCACCAGAAGATCACAGACCGTTTGAGCATGTGCGAAGTCTTGTGCGCAGCCATGTCATACGGCGATCGCACCTTTGTGCACCGAACCGCTTTGGGCGGAACGTCACAGTTTCTGCCAAGCCATCAGGAGTTTTATGGCCTGCTGACGGCGCACAGATATGTGTCAACCCTCGGCACGGTGCGGCTGAGCGCGCAATATAACCTTTTCGCCGACCTCAATCTGCTGCTTCATTTTAACTCCGCCGTCACGTTTAAGGGCATAGACCGCTATACGAACGATTTGGAGCATTTTGAGCCGGAAGAGTGGCTGCATGGCGGCGGCGTGTCGCTCGCCTATAATTTGCTTGGGGCTTTGCCTATGGATTTCACGTTAATGTATTCGCAAAACGACAAGTTCAACGTCTGCGTGAACATTGGCTATTATTTCTGAAGTCTCCCTCCAACCAATAACAAAAGGGCCGCGGTCTGTTAACAAAACAGATGTCCGCGGCCCGTTGTTTATGCATATCTTTGCAATTGGTGGTGCGGCTGTGTGTTAATGTTAAATCGTCCGCACTGCACATAGTCATAAAAAGATATGCTAACAGACAAACTATTAAGCGCCTCACTTCTGGCCGCCACAGTGGTCTCGACGGCTGCGGCGCAAACTTCGGTGCCTCCTTCGGCCCCGGACCTTCTCTATGTTGGCCGCATCGTAAAGTCCAACCCGCGGAGCTACAAATTCTCTTACCCCGGCACCACCGTCATCGCTGCCTTTGACGGCATCGGGGTCAAGCTCCATTGTAAGCCCGGCAGCGGATATTTTATGGTTCAGGTGGATGGTGGCGAGCCATTTAAGGTGGCGTTTCGTGGCGAGCGAGACTCGCTGGTTCAGGTGGCCACGGCATTGCCGCATGGTCGGCATACGCTCCGAGCTATGTATTCAATTGAGGGATATGAATATCTTCCTGAATTTCGCGGCTTGGTGCTGGATGGCGATGGGCGACTGCTCACGCCGCCAGCTCTGCCGGAGCGCAAGATAGAGTTTATTGGCAACAGCATAACGTGCGGCTATGGGAGTGAGGGCACAGACCCCAACGAGCACTTCTGCTTTGAGCTGGAAAACCATTACATAACCTACGCTCAGATAACGGCGCGCGCCCTCAATGCGCAGGCGCAGGTTGTGGCGCGCAGCGGCATTGGCGTATATCGCAACTTCGGAGGGCCTATGGCTGGCACGCCCCAAGACAATATGCCTGCGCAATATGAGTATACGCTCTACAACGACAAGAGTGAGGTGTGGGACTTCTCACGATACACTCCCGACGTCATTTGCATAAACCTTGGCACCAACGACCTCTCTACCAACAATTACGACGTCAGGAGGCTCAAAGATGGCTACAAGACATTCCTAGCCACGGTGCGTCGTCACAATCCCGATGCGAAGATAGTCTTCCTCTGCGGCTCAATGCTTGGCGGCAAGGAGTTGGAAATTGCCATGAAGACACTAGACGAAGTGGCCGCCGAGGCCGCAAAGGCTGGCGATGCCAACGTTTTCCGCTTCAACTTTACTCCGCAAGACGGGGCCCTTGGCTATGGCTCCGACTGGCACCCCAGCCGCTGGCAGCATGAGAAGATGGCGGGGGAGCTTACCGCGTTTTTGCGCCAACTGATGGGTTGGTTCTGAACCTTCACGGGGGGAGATAATGTGATTACACTCTTACAAAAAGCACTCCAAAAAACAAGATATGAAGAGCCTCTTGACCTATGTGGCGCTGTTGGCGGCGTTGCCCGCCGCGGCGCAAGTGCAGTCTTTCGGCCAAGTGCCGAACCTGCAAAGCCAGGCCATCGACGTGAGCGCCGATTTCGCCGATTTGGCGCATACCTACTTCCTCGCCGACAGCCTCTCTGGCTTCGACACTGCCGAGGGCGTGGGTTCCGTGCGGTGGAAACGCTATCGTCTCGCGCCAAGGCAGGCGTTCAACCTCAACGGCACATGGCCCGTGCGCCTCCAGATGCTAGACTTCCCCGACGCGGCATATGACAACGACCCCGACTTGAAACTTCAACTGCGGTTCGTAAGCCCCCGAACGGTGCGGATAACCATGCTCACCACGCCCGTGGAGCAAAAAGAGGACGATGCGTCGGACCCCATGTTTGCCACGGCACCTAAGAGCGACATGGCGCAGTGGAAAGCCGCGGAGACGGCCAACGCTGTGACGTATACGAGCCCGTATGGTCAAATTGAGATTCAAAAGTCGCCATGGCGCATAGTCGTGAAAGACGCCAAGGGCAAAATCCTTACCCAGACGCGGCATATTGCGGACAATGACTCGTCGCAGGTCAAGCTCATGCCTTTCTGCTTCATCAAGAGAGGTTCAGACAACTCTCGGTCCATCAATCCGGTATTCACCATTGCGCCAGGCGAGAAGATTTTCGGTTGCGGCGAGAGCTTCACCAAGCTAGACAAGGTGGGGCAGAAGGTGCATCTGACCGTGACCGACCCTCAGGGCCCAGAGACCGACCAGATGTATAAGCCCGTGCCTTTCTTTATGAGCAACAGGGGTTATGGTGTGTTTATGCACACCAGCGCGCCCGTCACGTGCGACTTTGGAGCGTCTTACATTGGCGCCGACCGCATCTTTATGGACGACGAGAAGATGGACCTCTTCGTTTTCCTTGGCGAGCCCAAAGACATTCTTGACGAGTATACCAACCTCACAGGCAAGAGTCCCATGCTGCCGCTGTGGAGCTTTGGCACTTGGATGAGCAGGATCTCCTATTTCACGCAAGAAGAGGGCCTTGACGTGGCAAAACAGTTGCGTGACAATAAGATACCAGCTGATGTCATCCATTTTGACACCGGATGGTTTGGCGTGGACTGGCAGTGCGACTATGAGTTCTCCACAGAGCGTTTTGCCGACCCCGTGGCCATGCTAAAACGCCTAAAGGAGCAGAACTTCCATACATGCCTATGGCAATTGCCATATTTCACTCCTAAAAATCGCCTCTTTGGCGAGATAACAGACAAGGGACTCAATGTGCGCAACGCTTGTGGCGGAATGCCATATGAAGACGCCGTGCTAGACTTCTCGAACCCCGACGCCGTGGCATGGTATCAGGGGCACATTGCCCACCTCATTGACGAGGGCGTAAGCACCATCAAGTGCGACTTCGGAGAGGCCGCGCCACTCAACGGATTGTACCACAGTGGCCGCACGGGTCTCTATGAGCACAACCTATATCCGCTGCGCTACAATAAGGCGCTTTGGGAGGTCGTGAACCGTGAGACCAAGGGCGAGGGCATCATCTGGGCCCGTTCCGCCTGGGCGGGTTCTCAACGCTACGCCCTCCATTGGGGCGGCGACGCGGCCACGACCAACACAGGCATGCTTGGCGACTTGCGCGGCGGCATCTCTTTCGGCCTCTCTGGTTTCTCATTCTGGAGTCATGACATTGGCGGCTTCGTTACAGCCTCACCTGAAGATCTGTACCGCCGCTGGTTGCCATTTGGCTTCCTCTCCTCGCACAGCCGCGCCCACGGTGCGCCTCCCACAGAGCCTTGGCTCATAAGTGCGGACTTCACCAAGGCGTTTCGCGAAGCGGCGGAGATGAAATATCGCCTCATGCCATATGTCTATGCGCAAGCGAAAGACTGCTCCAATCGCGGCCTGCCCATGGTTCGCGCTCTCTTTATCGAGTTCCCTGACGACCTCGGAGCGTGGAACGTGGAAGACGAGTATATGTTCGGCTCGCAGATTCTCGTGGCCCCGCTGCTTGAGAGCGGCACGGAGCGCGCTTGCTATCTGCCAAAAGGCAAATGGATAGATTATCAGACCGGCAAGGTGTATGACGGTGGCTATCAGACAATCAAGGCCGGGAAGATTCCTTGCGTGATATTGGTTCGCGACGGCAGTCTCATCCCTCACGTGCCGGTT
>CAKUYZ010000045.1 GCA_934717675.1 uncultured Bacteroidales bacterium | reverse complement strand
CCCTACACCGCCCTGGAGGATGTCAAGAGCGGCAAGTTGAAGGTGAGTGTGCGTGGCGGCGTGGTGAGCGTCGAGGGTGTTGACCATTTTGACGTCTATGACGTTTCCGGCCGCAAGATGCCTGCTGGCCGTCCGTTGCCCGCGGGTGTGTATGTGGTCTCCACCCCTGCGGGCTCTGAGAGAGTGGTTGTGAAGTAGCCGCAGCGCGTACATATATGAGCATCTCTTTATGCCTCACCTTTTGTTTTTGCGTCAAAGACGCTCGCGCTCACTTCCCGATGCAGAAATTCTTGAATATGTTGTTCAGGACATCCTGACTGCTCACCTCGCCCGTTATCGATGCCAAGGCGTCTGTGGCGTCGCGCAGGTCCATCGAGACCAGCTCGCCCCCTTGGCCCGAGGCCAGTCCGGCGCTCACGCGCAGCAGGGCCTCTCGCGCGGCCACTAGGGCTTCATAGTGGCGCGCGTTGGTCACCACCACGTCCTCGCCCACCACGGTGTCTTGTCCGCTCACGGCCTCCACCATGCGTTGGCGCAGCTCGTCCACGCCAAGGCCCTCCTTTGCCGCCATGCGCACCACGGCTGCGGCGCCCACCTCGCGCCGCCAACGGTCTGTGGCCCACTCGGCAGGCGTTACGTCCGTCTTGTTTATGGCCACGATGAGGCTCTGATCGTCGGGGCGCATGAACTGGCGCACCTCGCGCGCCGCTTGCGCCGAGCCCTCGGGGCCAGCTGCCGCGTCGGTCATCAAGATCACCACCAGCGCCTTGCCCACGGCCGCCTTGGAGCGGCGTACGCCCTCGGCCTCGACCACGTCTGTCGTGTCGCGGATGCCGGCGGTGTCAATCAGCCTAAACGTCAGGTCGGCAATGGAGAGGCTCTCTTCCACCGTGTCTCGTGTGGTGCCTTCTACATCGCTCACGATGGATCGCTCCTCACACAGCAGGGCGTTGAGCAGCGTGCTCTTGCCCACATTGGGCGCGCCCACGATGGCCGTCGGCACGCCGTCTTTTATGGCGTTGCCGAGCCTGAACGAATCAGCCAGGCGCGTCACCACTTGCAAAATGTGGTCAATGAGGCTTGTCAGCTCGCTGCGGTCGGCAAACTCCACGTCCTCCTCGCTAAAGTCCAGCTCCAGCTCCAACATCGACGCGAAGTGTACGAGCTGCCCGCGCAGTTCGGCGAGCTGCCGAGAGAAGCCGCCCCTCATCTGGTTATACGCCACGCGCCGCGCCGCCTCGCTCTCCGCGCAAATCATGTCCGCCACGGCCTCGGCTTGGCTGAGGTCCATCTTGCCGTTGACGAATGCGCGCTTGGTGAATTCTCCCGCTGTGGCCATTCGGGCTCCGGCGTCTATGAGGGATTGCAATATGCGCCTCTGCACCAGCCGCGAGCCGTGGCATGAGAGCTCCACGGCGTCCTCGCCCGTATAGGAGTGTGGCGCGCGATATATGGCCGCTACAACGTCGTCCATCACCGTGCCAGCGGCATCGACCGCCGTGCCGTAGTGCAGCGTGCGCGCGTGTTGTTCGGCCAGCGGCTTGCCAGCCCCTGCGGGGTGAAACACCTTGTCGGCAATGTCAATGGCCTTGGGTCCCGAGAGGCGCAGGGTGGCTATGGCTCCGCTGCCGGCGGGGGTGCATATGGCGCAAATGGTGTCGGAAGTAGTCATGGTGAGACGCAAGAGAATTATGACGGCAAAGTTAGTTTATTACGCTAAACTGTAAAAATATGCGCGGTGCGCCGTGCTTAAAAGTTGTATAATCGCGCCGTGGATGTTTCACTGAAATAAACAGACGGAAAAGCATTATGCACACTCACAGACTTCTTGCCGCACTGGGCATGGCGGCGTCGGCATCGCTCGCAGGGGCGCAGATCATATATATTGACGACTCTGGGCGCGGCAACGACCCCTACGCCTCCACGGGTCATTTTGCCTATGTCGGCGAGGCCGGTCACGCCCTGTCGGCCATGGAACCCACCTCTTTGCGCCTCAAGGCCGGCCTCTTTGCGGAGCGTTTTGAGCTTAACCGCGCCTATATGATGATGCTCGAACCCGCCAAGCTGCTCCAAAACTTCTACGCCGAGGCTGGCCTCAATAAGGAGTTTATGGTGGGTAAGGACGGCCGGACGGACAATTTCTACTGGGGCTGGGAGAGCCTCAGCGGGCAGCTCCGCGGCCATTTCCTGGGCCACTACCTCTCGGCGTGCGCCTACACATGGGCCGAGACGGGCGATGAGGCCATGCGCCAGAGGGCCGACTTCATTGTGAGCGAACTTGCGCGTTGCCAAGAGATAAACGGCGGCGGGTGGGTCGGCTCCATCCCTGAGAAATATATGCGCCTTATGGCCGAGGGCAGGCCCATGTGGTCTCCGCAATACACGCTCCACAAGACGCTCATGGGGCTCTATGACGCCTATGCCGTCATGGGAAACAAGCAGGCTCTTGCGGTTCTGGACAGGTTCGCCGACTGGTTTCACCGTTGGACGGACGACCTCATAGCCCAAGGCAACGCCAGTGCCATCATGGGAGGCGAGACGAGCGGAATGTTGGAGATATGGGCCGACATGTATGGCCTGGCAAGGAGTGGCAAGGAGGACGGCCTCGACGCCAAGAAATATCAAGACCTTATGGAGCGATATGGCAATCCGTGGCTCTTCACCCAACTGATGAAAGACGAGGACGCGCTGTCGTCTGACCACGCCAACGCCTCCATCCCATGGTCTCACGGCGCGGCGCGCTGCTACGAGGTCACGGGAGACGACTATTGGCTCCGCGTGGCCAAAGCTTTCTGGCGATGCGCCGTGCATGAGCGAGAGAGCTACTGCACGGGCGGGCAGAACGCCGGTGAGCATTGGGTGCCCAAGGGCCGGCTGGCCACGTTCGCCGGCGAGAACAACCAGGAGCATTGCACCGTCTACAACATGATGCGCACCGCCGACTATCTGTTGCGCATCACGGGCGACGCGGGGTATGCCGACTACATTGAGCGCAACCTCTATAACGGCATCTTGGCCCAGCAACATCCCCAGACGGGCATGGTGGCCTACTTCCTGCCCATGGCCTCGGGCTACACCAAGGGCGGCGAGAAAGGGTGGGGGCATCCCACGATGGACTTCTACTGCTGCCACGGCTCGCTCGTGCAGGCGCACAACAGGTATCCGCAATACATCTATTACCAGAGTGCCGACGGGCTCACGGTGAGCCAATATGTGCCGTCAACCCTGGAGTGGGAGCGCGACGGAAAGGTCATCCGCATTGAGCAGGATTTCGAGGGCAACCAGTGGAACAAGAGCTGGGACGCCGACCGGTTCCGCATACACCTGAGCGTCAAGACGGGCGGCGAGACGGCGGACTTCGACCTCCGCGTCAGGCTGCCTTGGTGGCTCGATAAGAAGGCGCAAGTGACGGTAGACGGCAAGGCCGTGGCCGTCTCGCAGGCGCATGGCTTCGTCTCCATTGGCCACAAGTGGAATGACAGCGAGATTGTCATTGACTTCCCCGATAGGCTCTGGACAGTGCCCCTGCCCGGCTCAGACGGCCTCGTGGCCATAATGGAGGGCCCCATAGTCTTGGCCGCCGAAGCCCCCGAGACACCCATCAATGGCGACGCCTCCAATCCTGCCACATTCCTCCGCCGCGAGATTGACCAGCAGTATCGCACCGTGCGTTGGACTCAGAGCCACTACCGCACCGTGGGGCAAGACAAGCTCATGCGGCTCAAGCCGCTCTACGAGGTGGGAGACGCGTCATACACCATATATTTCCCAGTGAGCAAGAAATAATAAAACCCATTGTCGGCAAAGCCGCGCTTGGCATCGTTGCCAAGCGCGGCTTTTTTGCAATCTCCACTTTGCATTTTCACCCCAACGTTTGATTACCGGCCGCTAAAAGATTAAATTCGCGCAAGTGCAACAAAGAGGCTCCGACTGTCGTAACCACACACGGAGCGGGGGTCTCTGGAGCCAAGGGCGCACGCCCTGAAGCGACACCCACCCAGGCGCTACGGCAACGGAGCGCAGAGCGAAGCCGCGACGACCACAGAACCAACATAAACAAATATAAAACATAAACATACAATGGGTTTCGTTGAGAATCTGAAAGAGAAGGCGGCAAAGAACAAGCAGCGCATCGTGTTGCCTGAGGGCTACGAGGAGCGCACTTTGCGTGCCGCGGACCAGGTGCTGGCCGAGGGGTTTGCCGACATCATCCTCCTAGACAGCGAGGAGAACGTCAAGGCAAACGCCGAGAAATTTGGGCTGAAGAACTTGGGCAAAGCCAAGGTCGTTGACCCCAAGAACAACGCCAAGAAAGCCGAGTACGCCAACCTGCTTTTCGAGCTTCGCAAAAACAAGGGCATGACCCTGGAGCAGGCCGAGAAACTGGCGGAGAACAATCTCTATTTGGGCTGCCTTATGATCAAGGCCGGCGATGCAGATGGCGAGGTGAGCGGCGCGGACAACTCCACTGGCAACGTGTTGCGCCCTGCGTTTCAAATCATCAAGACGAAGCCCGGCATCAGCGTGGTGAGCGGCGCCTTCCTGATGTTCTTGCAAGATAAGAGCTATGGCGAGAACGGCGTGATGGTCTTTGCCGACTGCGCTGTCAACCCTGTCGTCAACGCTGCCCAGCTGGCCGAGATTGCCGTGGCCACGGGCAAGACCGCGAGGGTGCTCGGTGGCTTCGAGCCGCGCATTGCCATGTTGAGCTTCTCCACCAAGGGCAGTGCCAAGAACGAGGTCGTGGACAAGGTCATAGAGGCCACCAAGCTCGCTCAGCAAATGGCTCCTGATATGCAGATTGACGGTGAGCTCCAGGCCGATGCCGCCATCGTGGAGGTTGTCGCGGCCAAGAAGGCTCCGGGCAGCGCCATTGCCGGCCATGCCAACGTCCTCATATTCCCGTCGCTCGAGGTGGGCAACATTGCTTACAAACTCGTGCAGAGGCTCGGCGGCGCCGAGGCCATTGGCCCGGTCCTCCAGGGCATCGCGGCTCCTGTCAACGACCTGTCGCGCGGCTGCTCCGTCTCCGACATAGTCAAGATGATAGCCATCACCGCCAATCAGGCGCAAGACAAATAACAAGACAAGACATAGAGGCCGAGGCGCGACCGCAAGAGGAAGCGGGCGGGCATCGGCCTCTTTCCTTTTTTTCCCCCCATCATCACCCATAAACAGGTAGTAATGAAAAATATACTTGTGCTGAACTGCGGCAGCTCGTCAATCAAATACAAGCTGTTCGAGATGTCGGCAAAGAAAGTCGTGGCCAACGGCGGAATTGAGAAAATTGGCATGCCGGGCTCCTTCATCAAATACTCCTTGCCCAATGGCGAGAAGAAGATTGAGGAGGTGTGCATCCCCGAGCACACCAAGGGCGTGGAGATAATATTCAGCAAGCTCACCGACCCCAAAGAAGGCGTGCTGAAGAGCCTCAACGAGCTCGATGCCGTAGGCCACCGCATGCTCCACGGCGGCGCCAAGCTCACCAAAAGCTCGCTGCTGACGCAAGAGGTTCTGGACATCTTTGAATCTTGCTCAGACATGGGCCCGCTTCACAACCCTGCCAATCTCAAGGGCGTGAACGCCGTCAAGGCCCTGCTGCCAAATATCCCGCAGGTAGGCGTCTTCGACACCGCCTTCCACCAGACCATGCCTCCCTACGCCTACATGTATGCGCTGCCCTATGAGTATTACGAGAAGTATGGCGTGCGCCGCTACGGCTTCCACGGAACCAGCCACAAGTATGTGTCGCGCCGCGTGTGCGAGTTCCTTGGCATAAGCCCCATAGGCAAAAAGATCATCACTTGCCACATCGGCAACGGAGGCTCCATATCCGCCATCGTAGACGGCAAGTGTATGGACACCAGCATGGGCCTCACGCCACTTGAGGGCCTCATGATGGGGACTCGCTGCGGCGACATCGACCCGGCCATCATCCCGTTCCTTGTCCATCATAAGGGCCTGACTGTGGATGAGATTGACACCATAATGAATAAAAAGTCCGGCTTGCTCGGCATCTCTGGCACCACGTCAGACATGCGCGAGATCCAGGCAGCGCGCGACAATGGTGACGAGCGCGCCGCATTGGCGCAAGACATGTATTACTACCGTGTCCGTAAATACATCGGCTCCTATGCCGCTGCCATGGGCGGAGTGGACGTGATCCTCTTCACCGGCGGCGTGGGCGAGAACAAGTGGAACTGCCGAGAGGCCGCCTGCAAGGGCCTTGAGTTTATGGGCGTTGAGCTCGACATGGAGAAGAATAAAGAGGTCTTCGGCACCGAGGCCGTCATATCCAAGCCTTCTAGCAAGGTGACCGTCTGCGTCATCCCGACAGACGAGGAGCTTATGATTGCCATGGACACTGACGAGCTGACCAAGTAGTGGGCCAAAGCGGCCGTCTCCTAAGCCATGATAACAAAACCTGCCACCGATAGGGTGATGGGTTTGTTTCTATAAAAGACCTCCCCAAAGGCGCGCATAGCGCGCCTTTGGGGAGGTGTCTGTTTATTAAATCTCATCCCTGTGGCCCAGCGCGGCGGGCTATGGCCATGCCAATCTGCCCCGCGCCAGTCAGAATCATCACGTTCTTTTTCATACGCATCTCATTTTTATTTGTCACAATATTACGCTGATTGCTTGGCAAAGTGATGATACGCATTACTGACAGGAGTATAAGGATTACTGACGCGCAGACATTTCACGCTTTCGCTAGGGCGCAACCGCTGCCCATAAATGAGAAGCGGCCGAAGAGCATCGTCTGCTTTTCGGTCGCTATAACTGGCGGAGAGACAGGGATTCGAACCCCGGGTACATCGCTGTACGCCTGTTTTCAAGACAGGTGCAATCGACCACTCTGCCATCTCTCCTTGTTTGCGAGTGCAAATTTAGTGAGTGTCGCTCGCATTTCCAAACATTTTTACGGCAAAATGTCGTTATTCGGAAAAATAAAGCATCACGGGCGCTGAGCCCCGCGCCCGCTCACCGCGCCCCACAGCAGCATGGCCGTGTGCCAGTCGTAGCGATTGGCGAACATTGTCTTTGGGGCGTCGCTCTGCGTCTGAGCCATGAAGCCATTGGCGTACTGGCGGTCGATATTGGGCCCGAATATTTGTAGTGATTGTGCGGCCTCGTTGTTTTTGCCGTCTTTTATCCACTTCAATGCCGCCATTTGCGAGCAGCTGGCAAATGGGACTTTTTTGTCTTCCAGCGCCACGTCTCCTTTCGCATTGTCCGCAAATATGTTGTCCGATATTGTTATTGAGCTTATCGCGTGGTCTCCGGCCTCCCTGTGGTCTATGGCGGCGGTGGAGCATAGCGCGAAGATGTTGCGGCAGATGTCGTAGCTCGTGCCAGGCAACAGCATGAGCGCGCAGCCTGCGTCTTGCGCCCCTGCGGCCACAGCCCACGTGAAGGCTACTGTATTGTTGTGGAACTTTATAATGTTGGTGCCATAGGGCTTTGCTGCGCGGACTGTCATGGCCGAGAGGCGGCAATTCACGAATATGTTGTTCTCCACGGTCAGTCGTCCCTCCGCCACTCCCATTATGGCGTTGCTTGCGGCGTTGATGAACGCGCAATTGCGGATGATCACGTCTGTCGTGCTGCCGCAAATGTAGAGCAGGGGCTGCTCGCGTGTCACAATCCCGTTGGTCTTGAAGTCGGGGCCTCCAGTGCCACAAGTGCCGGGCGTTGCCATGCGCGGGGTTTGCGCGCCGTCGGGGTGTTGGCCGCCGGCGTTGGCGCAATACGCTATCGTGTTGCCGCCGTCAATCACCAGGCCGTCAATCACCACGCTCGTGCCGTCTCGTTTCACCGCCACCGTAATCATGGGAGTCTTTTGCGCCATGCCAGGATGCGCCGTTGGGCTTATAAGCGTGGCGTGCTTCTGAATGTCGCGCTCTGAAAAGTCGCGGCTGTAGCCGCCGCATATCGCCACGGCTCGGCGAATGCCTATTGAGCCGCTGCCCAATATGCCGTCGTATGTGCCTTCAGCCACCAATATGGAGTCTCCGTCAGAAGATGCCAATATGGCCTTTTCTATGTTTCTTTTAGGGGTCTTGGGGCTTAATCCGTCGTTGGCGTTATTGCCCGTTTCGCAAACGTAGAACGTGTGTGAGGCCTGTGTGCCTTGCGCCTGTGCCATGACTGGGATTGATGCCAATGCCATTGCGAGTGCGCATTTTATTGCCGTATTCATCAGAGTTTTATGAATGTTAGTCAGCTGAAAGTGCCAGGTCTCTTGGAGGACCCTGCTTTCCTGGCGCAAATTTACTCATTAGAGGCCGTGTCCTATCTCTTGGCTGCGTTTAATTAGCTTAAAGACAGAGTGTTTACTGTGTCGCTTTGTGGCATGGTGGCTTTGGGGGCGTCCGTGGCCTCAGGTCTTCTTTACCTCGTGGCGGCGGCGTGACTATTGTCTTTGTTAAATATCACAAAACGATGATTCCCGGTTAAATGTTTATCCGCCTCTGCCTGCGTTTGCCCCAATGCTGTCGGTCGTGGTGTGTCGGTAGTTTTTTCTTTGTAGTTGGGGCTTCGGGCGTGCCGCATGGCCGTGCGCATCTCGTTATGCGGGGCTTGTTTGTTGTCGTAAAATGCAGAATGTTCGCTAGTTAGATGGTCGTTAAACCTCTTTTAGCATATTGGTCGGCATTTTTCATCGGCTGCGCTTTGCCGTCTTTGAAACATTTCTGTAATTTTGCTCTGTTTGTAAAAGTTCTAAATAGAACAAGGGTGAACGTCTATCAAACAATGTGAAAATTGAGCGGTGGGTGTGGCCCGTTTTTTCTGCGAATACATAAGAAAATCTACTTATAACCACTAATCAAGCAAATGGCAGAAGTCAATGTTGAGGCCTGGAAGGGCTTCAAAGGTCAAAAGTGGCGTGACGAGGTCAACCTCCGCGACTTCATTCAGAACAACTACACAGCCTACGATGGCGATGATTCTTTCCTTGCTGGCCCCACCGAGGCCACCACGAAGCTCTGGGGCATGCTCCAGAAGCTGCAGAAGGAGGAGCGCGCCAAGGGTGGTGTGCTGGATATGGAGACGGAGGTCGTCTCTAGCCTGACGGCCTATGGCCCCGGCTACATTGGAGACGGCACCAAAGACCTGGAGAAAGTTGTCGGCCTGCAGACCGACAAGCCCCTCAAGCGCGCCTTCATGCCCTATGGCGGCATCAAGATGGCCGAGCAGGCGTGTACCACCTATGGCTACCAGCCTTCCGAGAAGCTCCACGAGGTCTTCACCAAATATTGCAAGACCCACAACGACGGCGTGTTTGACGCTTACACTCCTGAGATGAAGAGCGTGCGCCACAACCACATCCTCACCGGCCTGCCAGACACATATGGCCGTGGCCGCATCGTGGGTGACTACCGCCGCGTGGCCCTCTATGGCATCGACTTCCTCATTGCCGAGAAGCAGAAAGACCTGGAGAACATTGGCGACCAGGGCATGATTGACGACGTAATCCGCCTGCGCGAAGAGGTCGCCATGCAAATCAAGGCCCTCAAGGGCATGAAGGAGATGGCGCAGATCTATGGCTACGACATCTCCGCTCCCGCCACCAACGCCCGAGAGGCCTTCCAGTGGCTCTACTTCGGCTATCTGGCCGCCGTCAAGACCCAGAATGGCGCCGCCATGTCCGTTGGCCGCGTATCCACTTTCCTCGACATCTACATCACCCGCGACCTTGCCAACGGCACCCTCACAGAGGAGCAGGCGCAGGAGCTCGTAGACCACATGGTCATGAAGTTCCGCATGGTCAAGTTCGCGCGCATCCCCAGCTACAACCAGCTCTTCAGCGGCGACCCCGTATGGGCCACCCTCGAGGTTGGCGGCATTGGTCAGGATGGCCGCTCCATGGTCACCAAGAATGACTACCGATTCCTCCATACGCTGGTCAACATGGGCCCGTCTCCAGAGCCTAACCTCACGGTTCTCTACAGCAGCCGTCTGCCCAAGAACTTCAAGAAGTTCGCTGCCATGATCTCTGTCAAGACCAGCAGCATCCAGTATGAGAATGACGACGTTATGCGCCCGGTTTGGGGAGACGACTACAGCATCTGCTGCTGCGTGTCTGCCACTCAGACTGGCAAGGAGATGCAGTTCTTCGGCGCTCGCGCCAACCTCGCCAAGTGCCTCCTCTACGCCATCAACGGCGGTGAGGACGCCAAGAGCCGTGAGCAGTGCGGCCCGAGGCTTCGTCCCATCGCGGGAGACACCCTCTCCTATGACGAGTTCATGCCCCGCTTCGAGGTCATGATGGACTGGCTCGCCGGCGTCTATGTCAAGACGTTGAACCTCATCCACTACATGCACGACAAGTACTTCTACGAGGCCGCCGAGATGGCCCTCATAGACACCGACGTGCGCCGCACCTTCGCCACCGGCATTGCCGGCTTCAGCCATGTGGTGGACTCCATCAGCGCCATCAAGTATGCCAAGGTCACCATAATCCGTGACGAGACCGGCTTCCCCGTCGACTTCAAGACCGAGGGCGACTTCCCACGCTATGGCAACGACGACGATCGCGCCGATGAGATTGCAGTATGGCTGCTCAAGACTTTCCTGAGCAAGATCAAGAAATATCACACCTATCGCAACAGCGAGCCCACAACGTCCATCCTCACCATCACGTCCAACGTGGTCTACGGCAAGTATACCAACAACTTGCCCGACGGACGCAGGGCCGGCACGCCCCTCTCTCCTGGCGCCAACCCATCATACGGCGCAGAGAAGAACGGCCTCCTCGCGTCGCTCAACTCGGTGGCCAAGTTGCCATATGAATATGCGCTCGATGGCATCTCCAACACCCAGACAATCTGCCCCAACGCGCTTGGTCACAATGATGACGAGCGTGCCAACACCCTCGTGGGCGTCATGGACGGCTACTTCAACCGCGGCGCGCACCACCTCAACGTCAACGTCTTCGGCCTTGACAAGCTCAAAGACGCCATGGAGCACCCCGAGAAGGAGGAGTATGCTAACTTCACCATCCGCGTCTCCGGCTATGCGGTCAAGTTCATTGACCTGACCCGCGAGCAGCAGCTCGACGTCATTGCGCGTCAGGCTCACGAGCAGCTCTAGCCCCGCGGACCCGACAGAGGGCTTTGCGGATTAAAGTTCAACAGGTTGGCGACGGCCCGAGGCAAACGGGGTCGTTGCCAACCTTTTTCGTATCTTAGCGACATGAAAGGTCTAATCCATTCCACAGAATCTTTTGGCTCGGTAGACGGGCCCGGAATCAGGTTTATAATATTTACGCAGGGGTGCGATATGCGCTGCCGCTATTGCCACAACCCAGACTCGTGGGGGCATGGCGCCGGGGCGTCGGCTTCCGCCAAGCTGATGGAGGTGGGCGAGTTGCTCGACAAGGCGGAGCGTTTCCGCTCCTATTGGGGCGAGCCCGGGGCCAATGGCAAGCCTCTGGGGGGCATCACCGTGAGCGGCGGCGAGCCGCTTCTCCAGATTGACTTCCTCATTGAGCTGTTTCGTGAGGCGCAGAGGCGCAAGATCTCAACATGCCTAGACACGGCGGGGCAGCCATACACCTCGGCAAGCCCTTTCGCCCATAAGTTTACGGAGCTTATGTCTCTCTCCGACACCGTGATGCTAGACATCAAGCACGCCGATCCGGAGCAGCACAAGAGGCTCACAGGCCAGCTCAACGCCAACATCATTGAGTGCGCGCGCCGCATTGACGAGCTTGGCGTTGATTTGTGGCTGCGACACGTCTTGGTGCCCGGCTGGACTGATTCTGACGACAACCTTGTGGCCATTCACCATTTGGCGGATTCGCTCAGTCACTTGCGGAAGATTGAGGTGCTGCCATACCACACAATGGCGCAATTTAAATATGAGAAACTGGGCATCCCCTATCAGCTAAAGGGTGTGCCGCAACCCACGCCGGAGCAAGTGGCCCATGCGGAGCAAATTCTTGGCTGCGCTCACTAAAGATTTAGGGAAAAGATATGAGGTTTTTATATCGCATGGCCGCCATGGCCGCGGCCGTGGCGTGCTTCCATTCAGCCTCGGCGCAGCAAAACGCCGCTCTGTGTCCAGACAGGCCGCGGCTGGTGCTGCTCGTGGTTGTGGATAATCTCAACGCCCAGCAGGTGCAAATTGTCCGTGAGCAATGTGGCCCCAAGGGTCTCAACCGACTGTTTAACCATGGCACGCGGCTTACTGACGCCTACTATGACGCGGGGGGCAATTTCGCGGGCAAAAACTTGGCCACGCTCTTCACGGGCGCGCCGGCGGCCACGCATGGCATCGTGGCTCGCCAATGGATTGACAGTTTCTCGGGTCGCAAGGTCGATGCCATATATGGCGATGTGCCGGACGCTGGGCGTTTTGACACGCTCGCCAGGCCGCACAACGGGGCGTTGCTTTGCGGCACTATGGCGAACGAGATAAGGAAGATATACAACGACCGCGCAAAAATCTTCTCTGTCGGCTTCGACCCGCAGATGCTCATATGGTCATCGGGGACGCTGGCCGGCGAGCCTTTCGTATGGCTCAATGCGCGAGACGGGCAGGTGTGCGCCGCCAACGTGAGTGACCCTTCAACCCGCAAGTGGATTGACGACTTCAACAGCAAGAAGATTCCAGCCGCGTACCTGACCAAGACGTGGGCCCCGCGGAAAGACATATCGGAATATCATCAGTCGCGCTTCTTCCCCTCGCAGTCCTCCTCCTCGCCTTTCTTCTATCCGCTCAGCCGTCCGTCAGACCCTTCATTGCGTTTTTCCGCTGTTTGCGGCTCGCCGTATGGCAACGACCTGGTGCGCGACATAGCGGCCTCGGCCATAGCCTATGAGGGCATGGGAGCCGACGATGTGCCGGACCTCATGCTCGTTCAGTTCACGGCCATGCCGGCCATGGGGCGTAAGCGTCAGCCGCTAGACCCCGAGACGGAAGATATGCTCTTGGGCCTCGATGCCAACATTGAGTCGTTGCTCCATATGATAGACTCCACTGTGGGCATGGACAACACTCTTGTGGTCTTCACCGCCGCGCAGGGGGCCTATGACGTGGCTGCGACCGATTCGCCCCAGTGGGCAGAGCGCGGCTTTGTGAGCCTCAAGCGCGCCTCTGCGCTCCTCAACCTCTACCTTATGGCTCTGCACGGGCAGGCAGCCTGGGTCAAGAACTATGCGCCCGGCTCAATATACTTGGACCGCGACTTGGCCAAGGAGCGAGGTGTGGATTTTGACACACTGCTGTCGCAGTCTGCGGAGTTCCTCACGCAGGTCAAGGGCATTGGCGAGGCCGTGCCGGCGGCCAGTCTCAAGACGCTCGTGTCGTCATCGCCCGTCATTGAGGCCATGCGGCGCAACTATCACCCCAAAAGGTCTGGAGACATCTTGATTCACTTGGAGCCCGGTTGGGCCGAGGAGCAAGATGACGGGTCGCGGCTCACGCAGCTGTGGGGTGGGGAGTTCGTGCCTCTGGTTTTCTATGGCTGGAAGGTTCCCCGTGGCGTTGTTTATGAGCGGCACAATATGACGGATGTGGCCCCAACCGTTTGCTCTTTCATTGGCGTTGGGATTCCTGATGCGTGTAGCGGCGAGCCCATACGTGTGGTGAAATAGCGGGGCTAGACAGGGCTATATGACAAGAGCGGGCGCGGCCAAATTGGCCGCG
>CAKUYZ010000044.1 GCA_934717675.1 uncultured Bacteroidales bacterium | reverse complement strand
GGGTGCAGGTGGTCGCCAGAGTCGAAGCCCGGTTTGAAGCGCGCGGGATGGCTGTCATCGCGCACAGCCTTGTCAAAGTCCACGCAACCGTCGAAGATGGGCGACTTGCGCAGCCACTCGTTGAAATCGCGCCTTATGGCGTCGCGCTTGTCATTATATGTGCGCCAGCCCTCAATGGGCAGCAGCGTGCCGCTCCACACGCTCATGCCCAGCTCGCGGGCGCGTGCCGCGTAGATCGTCTCCACGCCTCGCTCCAAGTCCTCGGCCGTGGGCATGTCACTCCATGGGCGGAAAGGGTTCACGTCGGTGCCCACGGGGTGGATTATGTCATTGATGCCATGTTGGATAATCACGGTGTCTGCGCCCGCGGCGTTGGCCTCAACGGGGAATCGGGTCGCGCCCTTGAGCCCGTAGGCCTGGTACGTTACGCAGTCATATTGACGGAGGATGCGCGTGCCGCTCACCGCGCGGCGAATCACGGCCACGTTGCGCAGCCCGGCCTCCCACGCGCGCAGGGCCAGATAGTCCGGCCAACTTTGGGCCGTTATGGAGTCGCCGTAGCATATCAGCGCGCGGTTCTTCGCCTCCGTCCTGATCTCAATGGTGTTGAGGAAATAGAACCAGTTGGTCTTGCGAGACAGGTCAAGCGGCAATGCCTCAGCCTCCGTGTGGTCTCCATAGGCAAATTGGCCGTGAGACAGCGGGCCTGTTATGAGCGTGCCGGCGTTCATCTGCGTGAAGTCGCCCAGATATATGCTCACATCCAGCGTCTGCCCGGCCTCCACCTCCAGGTCCACCTCGTCCGACGTCAGCTCACGCCCTGGCGCGATGTCCGCCACCTCGCCGCCGCCAAAGGTCAGCAGCCGGCGGGTCGTCTTGGCTCCGCCGCCCGTCAGGGTCAGTGCCACTTTTGTCAGGCGCACGGCCTCTGTGCCTGTCTGGTTTGAGAATCTGAGCCTCAGCCTGTCGCCGCCAAACGTCATGCGGATGGGGTAGCGCAGCGTCAGGTCTTTTGCGAATGTGGCTTCCCTCCTGTCGGTTATGGATGTGGCGTTGCCCCAGCAGGCTACCCATTTTGTGTATTTGCTCATCTGTTTTCCGTTGTCTGTTTCTTGGTCTTTGGGGCATCATTTCTCAGCCTCTGCCCATGAGTCGGACTCCTGCACCTCCTCCACGCCCTTTATCTTGTAGAGGTGCGAGGCAATGTAGTGCAACTCGGAGAATGAGTGGATGTAGAACCTTATGGTGCAGTCCACAATGCAGTCTTCCGTCACGGTGTGGAGGCTGTCTATCGATAGGCCCAGGCTGTTGGTTATGCAGTCTATCACATCGCTCAAGAGGTGGTATCGGTCCACGGCCGTTATGTGCACGCTGGCGGGGTATAGTTGGTCAGGGCGTTCCTTGAAGTCTACCGAGACAATGGAGTCTCCATATTTCGATGCCAGGCGTATCACCGTGGGGCAGTTGCGCTTGTGTATGGTCACCCGGCCTTCTGTGTCGCGAAATCCCACCACCTCGTCACCAGGGATCGGGTTGCAGTCTGGGCACCGCGAGTAGGGCGGGGTGGGGACTTTTGACAGGTAGTTGCGCAAAAATCTCTTGGCTTTGTATGTTATCACGCAGTCTTGCCACTCAGGCTGCGGCTCCACGTCGTCGTCCGCGCCAATCTCCACGCAGTCTCCGCGGTTCAGCACCGTCTTTATTGAGCACAGCTTGCCGTTGACGCGCGCGAATTTGGCGTGCTGGCCCAGCTTGCTGTGAATCTCAAAGGCGAAGTCCAGTGCCGTGGCGCGCTTGGGCAAGATGACTGACTTGCCCTGCGGGGTGAAGACCAAGATGTCATCGTTGTAGAAAGACGTCACCACGCTCTCAATGAAGCCGTCGGCCGGGTCCTGGCCCTGGTTGGCCAAGTCTTGCAGCGTGGCGCGGAAGCGGTTTAGCCACAGGTTCACGTTGCCGTCTGACCGGCTCGCTATGCATCCCAGCCGCGAACTCTCCACCATGCGCTCGCTGCATATGTGTACCTCCTCCCACCGCCCGTGGTCCGACAGCAGCTTCACGTGGAAGCACTGGTAGCCGTTCCCCTTGGGGTTGTCAACATAGTTGGCCACGCCGCCGGGCTTCTCCTTGAAATGGTCTGTCAGCAGAGAGTATATGAGCAGGCATTGGTTCTTTTCGGAGCGGGTGCCGTTGTCTGGGAAAACCACGCTCGTGAAGTGCTTGTTGTCCACGTGGCGGAAGTCCACGTTCTTCTTCCTCATCTTGCGCAGCACTGAATATGGCTGACGGTATTCTGTCACCACTTGCGCTTTCACGCCCGCCGCAGTCAAGATGGAGGTTATCTTCGAGTCGAACTCGTCCATCGCCTTGCGCTCTTTCTCCTCCTCGTCGTCAAGCATCTTCACGAATGCGGCATACTCGTGGGGGCAGCGGTAGCGGAAGCTCAGGTTTTCCAGCTCGGTCTTGATGGTGTAGAGGCCCAGCCTGTTGGCCAGGGGGGCGTAGAAGTAGTCTGTCTCGCCGGCAATTTTCATCTGCTTGTCTGGCGTCATGCTGTCTAGCGTGCGCATGTTGTGCAGGCGGTCGGCAAGCTTGATGAGTATGGCGCGTATGTCGTAGCGCACAGAGTCGAGCATCTGCTTGAAGTTGTCCAGCTGTCGGGACATCACGTATTGTGAACGCTCCGGCTTCGTCACCACTCTCACGAGAAACGCCACGTCGGGCCCGAACCTCTGCTCTATGTCGTCTAGCGTGTAGGGGGTGTCTTCCACCACGTCGTGGAGAAAGGCCGCAATGACGGGGTTGGCTCCCAGTGTCATCTCCTCGGCCACTATGCGCGCCACGGCAATGGGGTGGATTATGTATGGCTCACCCGTCTTGCGTTTCTGGTTGCGGTGGGCTTCCCGCGCCAGCTCGAAGGCGGCTCTTATCCGCGCCAGGTCTTCGGGCGTCACGCGAGGCTCCATCTCGCGGAATATGGCCTCCGCGCTCTCGCGGATTTTAGCGTCATAGTCTTGTTCCATAGGCAGAGGTTTCTAGGCCTCCTAAGATAGTCTTTCTGTGGGTGTTTTCCAACACTCGTCTTCCTAAAAAGAACCACGGCGCCACGGGGCGTGTGCCCTCGTGGCGCCGTGGAGTGTGGCTCGGTCAGTGCGGCTGTCACATGGCCGACTGGAACTGACTCAGGAATCGCACGTCGTTCTCGAAGAAGTTGCGGATGTCGTCTACGCCGTAGCGCAACATGGCTATGCGCTCCACGCCCATGCCGAAGGCGTAGCCGCTATACTCTTTCGGGTCTATGCCGTTGTTCTCCAGCACGGCGGGATCCACCATTCCGCAGCCCAAAATCTCCAGCCAGCCAGAGCCCTTGCACACGCCGCAGCCCTTGCCGCCGCACAGCGTGCAGCTCACGTCCATCTCGGCAGACGGCTCCGTGAACGGGAAGTACGACGGGCGCAGGCGTATGTCCACCCCGGCACCGAACATCTCTTTGGCAAAGTAGAGCAGCACCTGCTTCAGGTCGGCGAAAGATACGTTTTTGGCAATGTACAGGCCCTCCACTTGGTGGAAGATGCAGTGAGCGCGGGCCGAGATGGCCTCGTTGCGAAACACTCGACCGGGGAAGACGGCTCTGATCGGCGGCTTCTGCCTCTCCATCTCGCGCACCTGCACGGAGCTGGTGTGGGTGCGGAGCAAGATGTCTGGGTTGGTGTTGATAAAGAACGTGTCTTGCATGTCTCTCGCCGGGTGCTCGGGCGGGAAGTTGAGGGCCGTGAAGACGTGCCAGTCGTCTTCCACCTCGGGTCCCTCGGCCACGGTGAAGCCCAGTCGGCCAAAGATCTCCACAATCTCGTTTTTCACAATCGAGATCGGGTGGCGGCCGCCGAGCGGGGCGGGTGTGCCGGGCCTTGTCACGTCGGTCTCCTCCCGCGTCTGCGCGTTGCTGGCGGCGGCCTGGGCTTTCAGCTCGGCAATGCGGTTCTGCGCCTGGGTCTTGAGCTCGTTGAGCCTCTGCCCCATCTCGCGCTTGAGCTCTGGGGCCACGGCCTTGAACTCGTCAAAGAGGGCGCTCACCAGGCCTTTTTTGCTCAAATATTTGATTCGGAGCGCCTCGGCGTCCTCGGCGCTTTGTGCCTTCAGTCCGGCAATCTCGGCTTTGAGGGCTTCTATTTTGTCTTTAAGCATCGCTGTGTCCCAAATTTTTGGCTTTGGGCAAAGTTAGTGTTTTTAGTTGGCAATCATATGCCGCCGCTTGCCCTATTGGCTTGCCGCGTGGTCTTTTTGCGCCCAAACGTGTAGCGGAGGAAGTCGCCGCCAGGCTGCCACACGGTCATTTGGCGCAGTCCGTAGTCGTCGTTGCCAAACGTCAGCTCTATTGACGAGATGTGGCGCAGCGCGCGTTTGTCTTTTGGGGTGAAAGTCATTGTCGTCGTCGCGCCGCCGTCTGTGGCCGTCAGCGTGCCTGCCTGTCTGGCGGTGGAGAAGTCTCCAGTGAAGCACGCCCCCACAATGTCCAGCATTTGGCGCAGGGCGGCGTTGCGCCGCGCGTCTGTCGTGTTGCGCCCGCGGGCGTTGGCTGTCGTTATGGCCTGCGGGGTCATCATTGTTGTGTCGGCCGTCGCGCTGGCCAGTGTGAGTGTGCGCGTGGCCTTGACGTAGGTCAGCGTGCCGCTCTCTGTGGCCACGTCGGCCAGCATCTTCACTTTGCGCTCCAGGGTGTAGGAGCAGCGCATCTCGCTCATCGCGGCGTGCGCCTCGGCAATGCCTCTGGCCACTTTGGCCTCGGCTTCCGTCTGGGCGGTGGCTGTGGCGGCGGTCAGCAGCAGCGCGGCGGCCAGCGTCGTCAGTCTGTTCATCTTTCGTCTTTTTGTCTTGTTCAGAGCATCGCGGACAGCCCCACGCATATGTCGTGCGGCTCGGCGGGCCGCAGCCCCGACTGTGGGCGTATTATGGTTGGCGGCGCCATCAGGTGGCGCATGGCGTCTGGTCTCAGGGCTAGCCCGGCCACAATGAGCCGCGCCGTCAGGCCTGTCGGGTCGGCGTCCACAATGGCCAGGCGTTTTGTCTTGCGCAGTGAGGCCGTCACGGCCCCGCCGCTGTCTAGCGGGCGCAGGGTGTGGAGGTGGATGTGCTCCACGCGCGTGTTTTGTCGCGCCAAGAGTTTCACGGCGTCGGCGGCGGGTTGCGTCGTGGAGCCGAAAGAGAGCAGCGTCACGTCTTCACCCTCGGTCAGCCTGGCCGCGCCGCCGCATGACGGCGGTGGCGTGGGAGCCTCGGCGGCCTCGGCCCCAGGCTCAATGACAATGGCCTGCCTGGGCCGCGAGAGCAGTGTGACGTAGGCCTCTTGCGCCTCGGCGTGGCACGCAGGGGTCCATATCTCCGTCTTGTCAGACGTGCATGACAAGATTCCGCCCGTCTCAATGTCCGTGGTGCGGAGGATCAGCTCGGCCGAGGGGTAGCTCATCAGGAGAGACGCCCTCACGTCTGCGGCCGTTGTCTCCGCCACGGGCAATATGCCGGCCTCAGCCGCGCCAATGGCCTTGTTCACAATGCCGGGCGCGGGGCGCAGGGGCATCACGGGGCGCGCCGCCCGCGGGAGGAGGGCGCTAAGGTCCATAAGCTGACGGTGGGGGTGGCGCAGGGGCGCGTCGGCCACGAGAGACGTCAGGTAGGCCCCCCTCCTGTCGCGCTCCACCTCTTGCCGCGCGTCGGCCTCAATGGCGGCCGTCTGTTGGCGTGTGGCAATGTGCTTCTCGTCTAGCCATGTGGCGAAGGCCTCCATCTCGCTTTCGCACCCGCTCACAAAGGTCAGGGTGGTGGTGCCTTGCCGCGTGCGCTCGGTCTGGGTGGCCATCACGCGGCACAGCGCGGCGTAGTCGCCTCCCTTGACGGCCTCAATGGCCAGCGTGCGCCGCCCCTTCACCACTTGGCCGAAACCGCCGAGCTGGCGGATGAGGTTGCCGTTAGACGTTGTGCCGCTGTTGTTCCACAGCACGGCGCACAGGGGCAACGACCGCGCCGCGGCGAAGCAGACCGACTCCAAGAAGTCGCCGTCCGCACCGAAGTCGCCGCACGCCGTGCATATAATTATCCGCCTGCGCCCTCCCGCCGCGCGGCACGAGGCGTCGGCCAAAGCCATGCCCACGGCCACGGCCATGCGGCTGGGCAGGCCGCGAGAGAATATGTCCCCGGCCGACGTGAAGAGCGATCTGAAGAAACTTGAGGGCGTCTGCCTGCCCATGGCCAGCTCCGCCGTCAGGTCCAGCCCGGCAGATATATACGCGTCTTCCGCCTCGGTAAACCGCGCCAGGGCGGCCTGGGCCACGTCGCTCAGGGCCGTCACGTAGTGGCAGTCGGCCTCGACCATGGCGGCGCGTCGCGCCTCGCGGCCCATATAGGCCACGCGGTAGTCTCTGAGCACCTGCTCTTTAAACTGCCCAAGGCTGATGTCTTCGCTCATCGGAGGTCGAAGAATTTCACGGCCTTGCGGCTCATGGGCGGGAACATTATCTTGCTTATGTATTCGGGGTTCTCGAAAGACACGCCGGGGGCCACGCGCACCTTGGCGCGGAAGATGTCTTTGATCTCTTTGGCGAAGCCGTCCGAGGCGCGGCGCGTGCCCACCCTGACGCGCACCTCGTCGGTGCCCAGCTCGTTGGTGAAGACCTCCACCACGTAGTTCTCCACGCCGGCAATGCCGTCCAAGATGTCGAATATGGCCGGCGGGTAGAGCGTCGTGCCCTTATATTTTATCATCTGGCCCTTGCGGCCCACCACCGCGCCCAGCCTCATAGTCTGCCTGCCGCAGGCGCAGCGGCCTGTCATGTGGCGCACCATGTCTCCCGTCCTGAAACGGATGAGCGGCATGCCCTCAATGCCCAGTGTCGTTATGGTCACCTCGCCCACCTCGTCTTCGCCCACGGGCCGCCCGTCGTCATCCAGCAGCTCCACAATTATCAGCTCAGGCTGGCTGTGCCCGCCGCAGAAATGCTCGCACTCTGTGAATGAGCTCTGCATCTCGGTGGAGGCGTAGGTGGTGTGGAGTTTCACCTCCGGCCATCGGGCGGAAATCTGGTGGCCCAGTTTGGTATATTCGCCGTCGGGCGTGCGCAGGGCCTCGCCAATGCAGATGAATTTCTTGACCGATGACGCGTGATGGTCAATGCCGTTCTGCTCGGCGTGGTCTATAAGCTTCATGAGGAATGACGGCACGCACATCCCCACCGTGGGCCTGACGCGCCCTATCGTGTCCCATTGCAGCTGCGGGATCCCGTTTCCCACGCGGCACACGCCCATGCCCATGGCCCTGGCTCCGAGATAGTAGGCGTAGCCCGCCATGAAGCGGCGGTCCAGCGTCACCATGAGCTGCATCACGTCATCTGCCGTGCAGCCCGCCACGCCGAAAGATAGTTTCTCATTATATGCCAGGCGGTCTATGTCGCCCTGCGTCAGCGCCACCGTCACGGGCTCTCCCAGGGTGCCGCTCGTGGTCACGTAGTCGGCAATGTCTTTGCGGCTCGCGCAGATGAAGTCGGCGTTGTGCCGCTGCAAGTCTTCCTTCGTGGTCAGAGGCAGGCGGCGCAGGTCTTCAAGGGTGGCGATGGAGCGCGGGTCGATGCCCGTCTGGGCGAACATCCGTTGGTAAAATTTGGAGTGTTCCGCGGCGTAGGCCATGGCCTCGCGCATGCGCTCCTCCTGAAAGGCCTTGATCTCTTCTGGCGAGGCGTATTGGATTTCGGGGTGGGGTGTGAACATCTTGCGAATCTGTGTTTTTAGGCAAGTTGCGCCAGCACGGCCTGCGACTTCAGGTTGGCGAAGCCCGGCAGGTGCAGCTTGTAATATCTAGTCATCAGTGTTATCAGCTCTTGCCTCTCGCTGCGGCTTATGGCCACGCCCGCCAGTCCGTCGGGCGGGGTGGTGGCCATGGCGTCCCACAGGTCGGCCATGCGCCCAGTCACCGTGTCGGGGTGCGGTGGCGGCGTGGAGGCCCATGTGCCGGCCTCCATGTCGAAGATGGGCATCCCGGCGCGCTCTGACGCCGGCGCGATGCCCAACGCCCCAGCCAGGCGCATCATGAAGAACAGGTGGAAGTTATAGGCTCCGCCAATGCCGGCGTCGAGAGCCAGCACGGCGTCGCGCACGAAGACATACAGGTCCTCGTCCGGCACCTCGTCCGGCACGGTCCGGCACAGCAGCTCGTCCATAAAAAAGGCCACGGCTCGCAGAGTGGGGTCGAAAGGGATGCGCGTGAGCGGCGGCGCTGCGCGCAGCTCCGTCATGCGCTGCATCTGACCCCGCCTCCGCCCCGTGGCCACAAACTCCACCACGCTCAGTGGCGCCAGCAGGCCCGCGCGTCTTCGGTTAGCGCCAAGCGCGGCCATGTAGGCGCGCCGCCCGGCGTCTCGCGTCAGCGCGTTGACAATGACGGCGTTGTCGCCATATTTTACGGTGGAGAGAACCACTCCCTCGCTCTTGTCTGTCGTCATGCTTGTGTGGCTTGGGCCGCGCCAGCCGTGCGTAAAGATAGCTCATTTTTGCTACATTTGTCTCTCGTCAGCGGGCGGGCGGCCCGCGGCGGCGTAACGCAAATCTTCAGACCTCCGGATGGATAGCATCTTCACTACTTTCGCCAACGGGGCGGCCTTTATGTTCATGGCTCTCATGTCGGCCTATTTCTTTCGCCGCAGGCGAATGTCTCGCATAAATAAAATTCTCTCGTGGGTCTTGGCCGTGTGGGCCGTAGTCCTTTTCAAAGATGTGCTCTATTGGACCGAGGCCGCCAAGGCGTCGTCTTTCACATACAGCCTCCTGCTCATGGTGGACACGCTCGTCACGCCTTTTTGCGCATTCTACATCTTTGAGCTCCTGCGGCCTCGCAGCGTAGGCCCGCTCATCGTGGTGGCTCACGTCTTCCCTTTCGTGGCTTTCGTGGTGGCTTTCATCGTCTTCCGCTCCGAGACGGTCTACTATTCGCTCCTTGTTTTCGAGGTGGCCTATGCGTTGCTCTGCATCTCCAAGGTCGTTGTGGACATCCGCCGATATAATGTGGCCATGCTCAACTATTGCTCCAACCTTGCCGGCCGCGCCGTCAACTGGCTCTGGATGGCCATCGGCATCTTGGCCTGCCTCGTGGGGCTGTGGTGTGTGGAGTGGTGTGTGAGGAGTTTTGCCTATGACATTGTGTATTACGTCATTGTCATGATCTTCTGGGGCGTTGTGGGCTTTTTCACGCTGCGCCACCGCGAGATGCCGTCTGACGTGTTGCAAGGCGATGCCGAGCCATGCCTCCTGGAGCGGCCCGAGCCGCGCGCCGACGTGGCCGACCTCTCTTTCGAGGCCCCGCTGCGCAAGCTCTTTGATGAGGATGGAGCCAGCGCCGATCCCAATCTCACGCTCAACTCTTTGGCCATCAGGCTAGGCACCAATCGCAGCTATTTGAGCCGCTACCTCAACCAGAGCCTTGGCGTCACGTTCTATGATTTCATCAATTCCTACCGCGTCTATCACGCCGAGAGGCTCTTGGCCGACCCTCAGTGCGCCCTCACGCTAGACCAGGTCGCCGAGGCCTCGGGCTTCAGCTCCATCTCCACTTTCCGCAGGGCCTTTGCCAAGAAGCACCACGAGTCTCCCGCCGCCTATCGTAAAGACCCCACTCGGCAGCCGCCTTCCATGATCCTCTTCCGGACAGCCTAGTCTTTTCGTCCCTCTCGCCCCTTTTATTTTTTGACATAATTTTACGCTATGAGCTGTTCCGTGAGTCCGAAATTTACGATTTGACGCCCCGCTTTGTCGTCATGAGGCACATTGGGATGCCCCGATAGGATATTTTTGTAAACAAAAGCAACCTCTAATTAAAAAGAGTATCCTATGGGTCTATTCTCAAAAAAACGAACCGACGGAGCCACGTATGACGGCCAGGGCGAGGAACGCCAGGGCCTGGTGGACGTGATCAAATATAACGGCGAGGCCGATGAGATGGTGTGGAAGTTCCCTTACGAGAACATCACGTCGGGCGCGCAACTCGTGGTCAACCAGAGCCAAGAGGCCGTCTTCTTCAAGGGTGGCGCCGTGTGCGACATCTTCGGGCCCGGCACTCACACGCTGAATGGCGGCAACCTGCCCATCCTCCAGAAACTGATCAACCTGCCCTTTGGCGGCAAGACGCCGTTCACGGCCGAGGTGTGGTTTGTCAATAAGACCACGAAAAGAAACTTGGGTTTCGGCACGCAGGTGCCCATTGAGCTGCTCGACCCGCTCTACGGGATGCCCATCCCCGTGCGCTCCTATGGAGAGTATGGCATCAAGATAGAGAACTCAGCCTCGTTCATCGAGCAGATGGTCGGCACGCTTCACCTCACGCTCACTGACGATATCGTGGACCAGTTTCGCGCCCTCATTGTCCGCAAGCTCACCTCTTTCTTGGGCAAGTTCATAACGGCCAAGCACATCAGCGTGGTCCAGATTGGGGCGCACCTTGACGAGCTCTCTGACATGCTCCGTGACGCCGTGGCCGAGGAGTTCGCCATCTATGGCCTCAAGATAACCAACTTCGACGTGGAGTCCGTCAACTATGACAAGGACGACCCCAATGTGGCGCAAGTGCTTCAGGCGCAGACTGCCGCCTCGTCAATGGACTTTGAGAGCGCCGCGCTGGCGCGCAAGAGGGCGCGAGAGGGCTACACCTATCAGCAGGAGCGTCAGTTTGACGTGATGCAAGGCGCGGCGCAAAACGAGGGCTCGGCCGGCCAGATGATGGGCGCCGGCATGGGTCTGGGCATGGGCTTCGGCGTGGGCGGGGCCATGGGCGACCAGATGAGCCGTATGGCCGGCGTGATGGGCGCCGGGGCCTCCGTCACCACTCCGCCACCACCCCCGCAGACCGTCGCGGCGTTCCACGTGCTGGTGGGCGGCGCGCAGCAGGGCCCGTTCGATATGGCCGCCCTGGGGGGCATGGCCGCGGCGGGGCAGCTCACGCCGCAGTCCTACGTCTGGAAGCCGGGCATGGCCGCGTGGGCACATGCCGCCGACGTGCCTGAGCTGGCCGCGATCTTCGCCCCCGCCCCTCCTCCACCGCCTGTGGGCTAAAGGCCCCCGGGTTGAAAACATTTCAAGGGTAAGTCTTTATTTCTTATGGAAAGGAAACATTATGGGCTTCTGGCGCGCGTGGTCATGCCGCTCGTCGTCATGGTGGCCACCGTGCTGCTCTTCTTCGTCTTTATGCCCGCCGAAGCCGGCGCGTTGTTCTACACCAATTTGGTCTACTCCGTGGTCCTTGAGGCCGTCTTCTTCGGGTGGCTCGGCTCGCTGTGGGGGCGCGCGTCGTTGCCGCGCGCCCTTGCCGCGGTGTTCGGCGTCTATGCGGCTTTCTACGTCGTGGCGGGCTTCATCGTCATGCTGGCCTACTCCGTTATTGGCGCCGCGTTCCTGTCTCTCAAGTTCTATTATGCCGCCATCGTCATCGTCACGCTTCTCTGGGTCGTGGTGGCTTCGCTCACGGCCGGGGCTGGGGCTGTGGAGGCCGATGCGGCCGATCGTCAGGCCGACAGCCGCGCGGCGCAGCAATACCATATGGCGCAGCTGGTGTCCCTGGCCTCGCGCTATGACGACTTGGCACGCGCCCGCGGCCTGCGTTTCGAGATGAGGAGCAATGACAGCTCGCCGCTGGACAAACTGCGCCGCGCGGTGCAGTCCATGCCGCCGTCGGCCTTCTCTGGCCAGGTGTTGCCGCAGAGGCTCAAAGAGTTGGCGGAAGACCTGAACAGGTTGGCGGACGACTTGGAGGCCGCGGCTGATGGCGACGACCTGAGCCAACAAGGCCGAAAAGTGGAGCGGTTTGTGGCCGACGCCTGCCGCGACCTTGACAACATCAGGCTTTTGGCCAGGCGTTAGTTAGTGTGTTACATTATAGTAAGGATGAGAACCGTAAAATAAGATATGGCAAGAGTAGAGACCATACAGTGCTGCGGGTGTGGCAGGCCGCTGGGATTGGACCAGCTGGAGAAATGCCCCGCGTGCGGCTCGCGCAATTTCATTAAGGCGGACGTTGACCCGCTGCGTCTCCCGGCCTCAAAAGTGCAGGAATACGTCACTTTTTTCGCCGGCAAGGTGAAGGCCAACCCAAAAGATCAGAACTCGCTCTTTATGATGGGCTTGTTCTATCTCAACCTGCGCAACTACGAGCTGGCGCAGCGCAACTTCAAGCAGGCCGTGGACCTCTCGCCAATGGATCCCGACGTCTACTATTATTACGCCCTCTCGCTCGTGGCGGGCCGCGCCCCCAAGAGCCTCGCCACAGACGAGGCCAAGCGCATTGAGCAGTGGTTGGACACTGCCATCGGCATGCAGCGCAAGCGCAAATATCTGGCTCTGATGGCTCTGCTCAGCGAGGGAGCCTTTGTGAGCAATCAGCTCCAGAGCCGATACCAGCCGGCCGAGCTGGTGACCGAGGCCCTGCGTCTGGCGCCTGAGGTGAATGAGCTTGAGGAGATTGCGGCCAACGTCAGGGTGTCGGGGCCTGAGTGCGCCGAGATCATGAAGCAGATGCAGACGGGCAAGAGCTCCAAGACGGAGGGCGTTGTCAAGGAGTTTCAGCCCGAGGCGTACATATGCCCCTACTGCGGCAGGCACACGCTGAGGTGGCAAGAGTCTGATGGCGAGAGGCAGCTCGTGTGCAAAGAGTGCGGCAACGCCATGGGCCCGGAGGTGAGCATTGACTCCCTCGTGTGCGGCTTCCCCAGCGTTAGAGACTATCGGCCCACGGCCGATGGCCGCCAGAGGCTGCGCGACCCCGCCGAGCGCGAGGCGTTTATGGAGCATCTGCACAAGCCGCAGGAGCCTCAGATGGAAAGCAAGCCATGGTTCCCCATCTTCTCCACGCTCAAGAGGCTCGCGGTGGCTGTGGTGGCTTTCTTCATCGTGCTCATCGTGTGCCTGTGTTCCGGCCTCGTTGACGACCTCAAGGTCACGAGGCCTATGACCAAGGCCCAGACCTACGACTCGCTCTATGCGGGTCAAAAGTTGAAACGTGCCGATAGGCGCGACGCCATGGCAAAGATCGAGGCCGACAGCCTGGCCAAGGCGCGGAAAGACAGCGCTTTCTTCGCCGGCTACGTGCCAATGGTCTATACCATCCAGCCCGACAGCTCACGCGGCTCGCGCTATAACACACTGGTGAAGCCGGATGCCGCGCCGTATTACGTCACGGGTGTGCGTCGCGGCTGGACTGTCGTGGGCGTGCCTCTGCTCATCGCCGCGCCCATGCTCATCTGGCTCGTGGTCACCATTGTCAGCTTCGGGCGCGTCATTGCCGAGCGCAGGGCCGTGGGGGCGCGCAACCGCCAGGCAAAAGATGACTACAAGGCAGGCTGTGAGGCCTTTGATACTCGTCCCACCATTCAAGACTATGTCGGCTTTTGCCACGACTTCTTGGGCAAGGGCGGAATAGACGGGCAGGCGAAGATAGGGGACCCCGTCTCGCAGGCGTTGTGCCGACTGCATCTGGAAGATGGCGATGTGGCCGGCAAAATTCTCTTCCTCAACTATTTCGATGACCAGGATGCCGATGGCGAGGAGAGCGATATGGCGGAGGATGTCTTGGATCGCCTGTGGTACATCATTGCCATTCCGCAGGCCAATAAGCTCTCCATTTTGTCAAACCGCTGGATGACGGTGCGGGACACTTTGGACAACTGCGACATTGAGACCGTCATGTATAATCAGGTGAGGGCTGTCGATCTTGTTGGCGGCACCATCCGCATCGACCTTGGCAGCGGGTCGGTCAAGGAGGTTCTACTGCCTCAGTTTGGCAGGGCCAATATCCTTGACTATCAGAATAAGACTCAGTCTGACCCCGCCTCCTTCTCCATCACGCGCACGGGCGACGCCCAGGGTTTCGTCGACGCTGTGGCGCAACTTGTCGCCGACTTCAACCGCCGTTAGCGCGGAGGCGTGTCATCAACCTTAATTTCGGGCGTGGAAGCTTGGCCTCCGCGCCCTTTTGCTTTGTCATGCAGGAGGCGCGTGGCGCGTTTCGTCACCGATTTTGACATTGAGGGGATGTCACTCGTCACTGATTTGTGTCGTTTGGTTAAAAAGGGGCAAAAAGTGTTTCATCGACGAGTTTTTGCGCGTACATTGTCGGCGAGTAAAGCCAAACCCTTGGGTCTGTGACCCTTGGCAAGTTGAATTA